>JBDTZO010000196.1:0-33554 GCA_040005135.1 Acidobacteriota bacterium
ATGCCTCATGAAAAAAAACGGCGGCAGCATGGGATGGCCGTTGCCCGGCCGCGCGGCCGCGGCCGCCGCCGGAGGAACGTCGTAGTTTTCGTCTCGACGAGCTCGGTTCTCGTCCGGCCTTTGAGGAGGCCTGAGTTCGCTCGCGTCGAGTGTCCCGCTGTGATCCTTGTCCAGTTCGTCGAAGAGCTCGTCCGCCGCGGCCATCGTCTCGGCCATATCTATCTTTTGGTCTTTGTTGGTGTCCACGAACTTGAACCAGTCACCGCGGGGCCCCGCTCGATCCGGGGCCATCGGAGCTTGTCCCGGCCTCACCGGTCCTTCGGCACGCGGCGGCCCACCCATTCCCGGCGGCCCCTGATTCGGCCGCTGGCCGGCCGCCAATCCCGATGCGGTCAGTAAAAATGCCGCAATATATAATGTTGTGCTCTTCATCTGTTTTTACTCCACTTAAACTACAAGACAAGGCTAGCGAATAAACCTTATTGCCCGCGTTAACCCGTCGTCGCCGACGATTACCTCTGCGTCGACCAGATTCGTCGGCTGCTCGACAGTCGCGACCAAGCCAAGTGTGACCATCATCGAGCTGGGAACCTTGACCCTGACGATCTGGCCGCTTTCGGCATCACGTGCATATGACAAAGCGATAAATTCCGTCTTGATCTCTGGAGTCTTGGCCGTCGTTTTGATTGCGGCGACGCTCGGCTTTCGTCGAGCTGTTGCGGGATGGTCCGCTAACCGGCGTTTCTCCGCCCGCGGAGTAAATGTCGCATTTTCGCTCCGCAGAGTTGAAATTACGGGAGTTGCCGGCTCGGCATACATCGCGGCCGGCAATTCCGCCGGCTGCGTCGATGAATTCTGCTGCACTCCCGCGGTTTCCGTCCTTTCTGTCTGCGGACGGAAGACTATTATCCCGATCAACAATCCCACCGCGGCGAGAGCCGGTAGGCCGAACTTCAGCACTTGCCAGAACTTCGCGATCGGCGGCCATGCCGAATTGGTCGCTTGTCTTTGTGTGACGATCTCTCTCTGGACGTTCCGCCAGATAGCCGGTGAATCGGCGATCTCATTCACTTTGTCATCCGATATTGCAGCCTCTGCAAACAGGACTTTGACCAACGAGTCGAATTTTTCGTCTGAGATCTGATTGCTCATAAAGTTTCACTTCCCTAAAGGGCCGTTGTTACCTTGACGCGCGTGCGTGCCGCACGGTTTCAGATTTTTTTTTTGAACGGCGGCTGCCTTGTCGAGTTGTTCCACCGGCTATCGGTGGCTCGCAAGCGGCAAACGCCGTCCATCGCTGTGTTATACTCACATACTTACTGGCTAGATTCAGGTAAATAAAGGGCTTAATGGCAAAATTGGAAATAATACCGCTTGGCGGTATCGGCGAATTCGGCATGAACTGCATGGGCATTCGCTACGAAGACGAGATGATCATCGTCGACGCGGGCATGGGTTTTCCCGAGGAAACGCCGTTCGGCGTCGATATCTGCATCCCGAATTTCGACTTTCTCGAAGAATATCGCGACGACCTCACGGCGATCATTCTCACCCACGGACACGAAGACCACATTGGTGCGCTTGCCTACATCCTTCGCAAGTTCAATCTCCCGGTGTATTCGTCACGGTTCACGCTCGCATTGACCGAAAAGCGGCTAGGCGAATTCGACATGCTCGACGACGTCCTGCTGCACCGCGTTAAAGCCAACGATGTCATTACGATAGGCAAGTTCAAGGTCGAATTCATTCACGCTTCGCACTCGCTGGTTGAGTGCTTCTCGCTTGCGATCCACACGCCGGTCGGAACGATCATTCATACCGGCGACTATAAGATCGACGATACGCCTGTCATTGGAGCGCCCTATGACCTCGCGACGCTCGGCCGCATTGGTGACGAAGGCGTACTTGCATTGCTGTGCGATTCGACTAACGCGACCGTGCCCGGGCGAACGCCGTCGGAAATGGCCGTTATTCCGGCGTTCGAGGAGATTTTTGAAGAGACCGAAGGCCGGCTCATAATTTCGACCTTCTCTTCGTCGCTGCACCGCCTACAGATCGTTTTTGACATTGCACACCAGTTCGGCCGGAAAGTATGCGTCATAGGCCGCTCGATGCAAAAGAACGTTGAGATCGCCGAGGGTCAAGGCCTGCTCAAGATCCCGTTCGGCACAATGATCGAGCTAGGGGCGTCGCGTGCTCTCGATGACGATGAGATCTGTTATCTCGTCACCGGTTCACAGGGCGAAATGCGTGCTGCATTGTGGAATATGGCTACATCGACCTTTAAGGGCCTCGAGGTTGAAAAAGGCGATACCGTCGTCCTTTCTGCTCGCATTATTCCGGGAAATGAAAAGGGGATCAGCAGACTCATAGGACACCTCTATAAACGTGGGGCAAATATCATCGAGGAAAAACGCCGGCTTGTGCACGTCTCGGGCCACGCTTCGCAGGGCGACATCAAGATCATGGTCGAAACCGCCAAGCCGAAGTTCGTTATTCCGATCCACGGCGAGTATCGAATGCTGTTTCGCCAAAAGGAGTTCATCAAGCACCATGTCGGCAATTACACCGACGACGACATAATCCTGATCGAAAACGGCAACGTGCTCGAACTAGACGAATTTGCCGCAAAGGTCGTCGCCAAGCACGATATGCACAAGACCTTTATTGATGAAGAGTCGATGGAGGAGATCGAGTACGATATCGTCCGCGAACGCAAGAAGCTCGCCTACGGCGGTGCGATCTCGCTCGTGGTCACAGTCGATAAAAAAGCTCATACGCTCGCCGGCGATCCGCAGATCACATTTCAGGGCGTCGCCGGCCTCGACTCGCTCAATGGCTTTGCAAAAGAGGCGCGCGACGCCGTTTCTAAAGCGATCGGCGATATGAAGCCGGCACAGATCGCGGACCGTGCCGTGTTCAAGGAAAATCTACGCATTCACCTGAAACGCTATGTGCAAAAAGAACTTAGCTCAAAACCGGTTATCGTGACCACGATCGTCGAGATCTAAAAAGTACACGCCGGACGTATGCTTACAGACGCACACGGCCGACCTCAGTCCCTCATAATCTTCCGTTGGTGATCACCCGTTCGCAGTTCATACGGGAACTGATAAATTATGAACGGATTCGGCGCAGCATTCTTCCTTTTCGATACTGGGACACAACCCGCGGGCGGCTCGTCCGAACACATGGTCGCGATCTTTTTGATCGAGATCGTTTTGATGCTGGTCGTCGGGCGCCTGCTCGGCGAGGGGATGCAGCGCATCGGCCAGCCGGCCGTGATGGGCCAGCTTATCGCCGGTGTGATCCTCGGCCCATCGATCTTCGGCAACTTCTTTCCCGGCCTTTACCACACGGTCTTTCCGGATGTACCGGCGCAAAAAAAGATGATCGATGCTGTCTCGCAGCTCGGCATCCTCATGCTGCTGCTGCTGACGGGAATGGAGACGGATCTCAAGCTCGTCAATAAGATGCGGAAGATGGCGTTCTTTACGTCAACCGCAGGCATCGTGGTCCCATTTATTTGCGGTTACATTCTCGGCGAATATCTGCCGGATGCGATGATCCCAGACCCGGAACGCAGGCTGGTTACATCGCTGTTCCTTGCGACCGCTCTTTCTATCTCGTCGGTCAAGATCGTTGCGATGGTGATCACCGAGGTCGGATTCCTGCGGCGAAATATAGGCCAGATCATCCTTGCATCGGCGATCCTCGATGACACTATCGGCTGGATCATCATCGCCATTATTGGCGGGCTCGCCGCCGGCGGAAAGGTTGAGCTTAAGGGCGCCGGGATCGCGTTTATCGGCACGATCCTATTTCTTGCATTTAGCTTCACTATCGGCCGCCGAATCGTTGCCTTTGCCATTCGTTGGAGCAACGACAATTTGATAATGGAAATGCCGGTCATTACCGTCATCCTTGCGATCATGATCGCGATGTCGCTGCTGACCGACCTGATCGGCGTTCATACCGTCCTTGGTGCGTTCGTCGTCGGCATTCTCGTCGGCCAATCTCCGATCCTGACCAAGCATATTGAGGAGCAGCTGCGGGGCCTCATCGTGGCTCTTTTTGCGCCGATATTTTTTGCGGTTGCCGGCCGCGAGATCGATCTGACGGTAATGAACAGCCTTTATCAGGTCGAGCTTGCCGTCGCTTTCATTTTGATCGCCAGCATCGGCAAGGTCGGCGGAGCATTTCTCGGCGGGACGCTTAGCGGGCTCGGAAGACGAGCGTCGACAGCTCTTGCCGTTGGCATGAACGCCCGCGGGTCGACCGAGGTGATCGTGGCGACAATCGGCTTATCACTCGGCGTCCTTAACCGCGATCTTTTCACGCTGATCGTTGTAATGGCTATAGCCACCACCTTGATGACGCCGCCGCTGCTAAGATGGGCTCTCCAGCGTATTCCGCCGACGGGCGACGAAAAAGAGCGGCTCGACCGCGAAGAGGCCGAGGCCAAACAATTCGTACCGAATATCGAGCGTATTCTGATCGCGGCGGATGACAGCGACAACGGCAAGCTCGCTTCGCACCTTGCCGGGCTCTTTGCCGGAAGTCAGAAGCTTTTGAGCACGGTTCTCGAGTATGTCCCGCCGGACGTGGATGAAAAGCCGGCGGAGGTCGTCAAAACAGCGGTCGAGGCCGCTGCCCTCGTAACTGTTCAAGATGATGCCGGCAGCGAGGTTCCCGACGTCATAGTCGGCGACACACGTGCCCGCGGACTGGTCGAGAGTGCCATTGCTGAATTGCCCAAAGGTTACGATATGGTTTTCCTGGGCATCGATAATGCTCTCATCGACACTTCGCCAGATTCCTCGGATGCGGGCGACGATGGTTCCTCGGTGGCAAAACTCTTGTCAGAATTTAAGGGCGTCACCGCCATCTCGATCTCCCGCGGACGCGGATCACATAAGTCTCTCTCGGCCGCGCCGCGGATACTGCTTCCGATCACAGGCACCGACTATTCTAGGCGTGCTGCCGAAATAGCGATCGCGATCGCCAAGGCCACCGGCGGAACTTTAACGGCTTTGCACGTCGCTCCGCCATCGAGCGAGGTCGACGTGCTCCGACGTCCCGGCGAGCTTATTGATAGCGGCCGTAACATCGTTCGAGAGGTCGCCGAGATCGGCAAAAGGGCGGACGTTAAGGTGCGAAAATTGGTAAAGGTAAGTAACGTTCCCGAGACCGTGATCATACGTGAGATCGCCAAGTCACGGCACGACCTTGTCATTGTCGGCGTCAAGAGCCGCGGCAACGAACGAACCGTTACGTTCGGCCGACGCATCTCTGTGCTGCTCGACCGCTCGACCTGCCCGATGTTGGTTGTTAATTCATAAAGTTTTGGTCATTATCGTATAAACGTCCGCTGGCTGCAGCCGGTAACGATCTTTTGTATGAAAGAACGCATTCTCCTTTTGGAATCAGCCGCCAGCCCACTCGAACCCAATTCGTTCGCGCGAGCGGCGGTGCGCGAAAGCGTGGTCGAATATACTGAGAATTTTCTCGACAACATCGATACGATCAATGCCTATAACCTGTCGGAAGAGAACGGCATCGGTCTGCTCGCGTCGCCGATCGAAGAGATTGGTATCAGCATTGACGAAGCGATCTCCTTGATCCGCGATAACGTCGATACGCCCGGACTTAATCCTGCGTCAGGCGGCCATCTCGGTTACATTCCTGGAGGCGGCATCTACTATTCGGCACTCGGCGATTATCTCGCGGACGTCTTTAACCGTTACGCGGGCGTCTATTACGCGAGCCCTGGAGCTGTTCGGATGGAGAACATGCTGCTCGCATGGATGAATTCGATCGTCGGCTATCCCGTGTCCGCGACCGGCAATCTCACGTCCGGCGGCAGCCTCGCAAATCTGATCGCGATCGTCACCGCACGAGACGCCAAAGGCATCAAGTCTGCAAATATCGAAGGCTCGGTCATATACCTGAGTGCCCAAACACATCATTCAGTCGATAAGGCGATACGGATCGCGGGGCTTGGCGAGTGCGTCGTTCGGCATTTGCCGCTCGACGAGAAATACCGTATCGACGCCGTCGCGCTCAAAGCACAGATAGTTGCGGATGAGGCGGCGGGCCTTAACCCATTTCTCGTCGTCGCGTCCGCCGGCTCGACTGACGTCGGTGCGATCGATCCTCTGGCGAAGATCGGAGCGATCGCCAAAGATCACGGCCTTTGGTATCACGTCGACGCGGCTTATGGTGGTTTTTTCGTGCTTACAGAGGAAGGCAAGCAGAAGCTGCACGGCATCGAGACCTCCGATTCGCTTGCGATCGACCCTCACAAAGGCCTCTTTCTGCCGTACGGCCTCGGAGTCGTCTTGGTCAAGGATGCAGCCGCTCTGCACGAATCGCACCGCTATATGGCCAACTATATGCAGGACGCCGCTCCGTCAACCGACGAACCATCACCGGCTGACCTCTCACCAGAACTAACCAAGCATTTTCGCGGAATGCGGCTCTGGCTGCCGCTCAAACTTCACGGCGTGGCACCTTTCCGTGCATGCCTCGAAGAAAAACTGCTGCTCGCCAAATACTTTTATGAAGAGGTGCAGAAACTCGGATTCGAGAGCAAGATAGAACCGGAATTATCTGTCGTCACATACCGATATTTGCCCGCCGGGGGCGACGCGAATATATTTAACAAACGCCTCCTCGACGCAGTCGTCGCCGACGGCCGCGTTTTTATCTCATCGACGATGCTGAACGGGGAATTCACTCTCCGCTTCGCCTGTCTTGCATTTCGAACGCATTTGAAAACCGTCGATACACTGTTAGAGGTACTGAGGATTCAAGTCGGATTGCTGGAGTCGACGCAAATGCTGTCGGCGTTGTGATCAATATGGACTGGCGAGGAAAAACGATTCTTTTGACCGGTGCCTCAAGCGGCATCGGCGAGGCATTAGCGGTCGCCCTGGCAAAAAAAGGTGCGGTCATTGGCTTGCTCGCCCGCCGCAGAGCACTGCTCGAAAAGCTCAAAAAAGAATGCGAGAAGCTGGGCGGAACCGCACGTGTTTTCGAGTGCGACGTAACCAGCGAGGACGCCGTTGCGGCTGTTGCTGATGATCTTGTCCACGAGTTCGGCCGCATCGACATTCTGATCGCGAATGCGGGAATTGGCGGGAATACTCACGAGACTCGAGCTTTGGAGCCGTTTGCCGTTAAAAAGGTCATCGATATCAACCTGATGGGGGCCGTAAACGCCGTTCACGCGGTTTTGCCGCAGATGCTGAAACGAGGTTCGGGCCAAATTGTCGCGATCTCGAGCCTCGCCGGCTTTCGCGGCCTGCCGGGGTCCGCTGCGTATTCAGCAAGTAAGGCCGGCATGACGGCTTTTTTCGAGAGCGTTCGTCTCGACGTCAAGCACCGCGGCATCGACGTCACGATCATTCAGCCGGGATTCATCAAAACTCCTCTCACGTCGGGCCGCGAGGCTCGAATGCCTTTCATTATGGAACTCGATGATGCGATCCCTAAGTTTATCAAGGCGATCGAGAAGAAAAAGCGTTTCGCCGCATTCCCCTGGCAGCTTGCGACTATCGTTCGTGCGGGTAAGTTTATGCCGTCGTGGCTATATGACCGCGTGGCCGGGCGGGCACGTTATCGCGAATAGTTTGATGGGTGGCAATGTGCTAGATTGAACTGTTCGATTTTAACGCTCAACCTCACACAAACATTTCGCTTTTATGAATCTTCTTCAGGCGATCATTCTCGGCATAGTCCAGGGTTTGACCGAGTTCATACCGATAAGTTCGACGGCGCATCTTATTTTTGCGAGCCGCTGGGTCCACCTTTACGACGGGAATTCCGAACAGGTCACCGCGACGATAGCCGTCATTCAGCTTGGTACGCTTGTTGCGGTCTTCGTATATTTTGCCGCTGATATATTCAATATCGCGACGGCATTCATTCGCGACCACTTCGCTCTCTTGACGGGCCGTCGAGGGCGGCGATTTTCGGGCACTGAAGGCGTGCGGCCGATCTGGCTTTCGGACGAAGCGTGGCTCGGCTGGCTCGTGATCCTTGGTTCGATCCCGATCGGAACGCTTGGCCTTTTGTTCAAGGATTTTATTGAGGGATCGGGAACTAAAAACCTTTGGGTCATCGCGGTGATGCTGATCTTCATCGCTCTGCTGCTCGTCGTAGCCGAGTTTTTCGGCAGCCAGCGAAAGGACATCAAGCATCTCGGCATCATGGACGCGATCGTTCAGGGTTTTTGCCAGTGTCTCGCACTAATGCCCGGCGCCAGCCGCTCGGGCTCGACAATTATGGGCGGCCTGCTCGCGGGCGAAAAGCGTGAGACCGCTGCGAGGTTTTCGTTCCTACTGTCGATACCGGCGATCACCGCGAGCGGCCTGCTTGAGCTCCGCAAGGCGTTGAAAATACTTCCGCCGGACAGCTTTACGCCGCTCCTCGTCGGTACGATCGTCGCAGGCGTGATCGGCTATTTCTCGATCTGGGCCCTGCTCTCCTATCTCAAGCGAAACACGACCGCCGTCTTTGTCGTGTATCGGCTGATCCTTGGAACGGTGCTCCTCGTCCTGCTTTATATGGGCGTGATCAGCCCCGTGGTCAATTAGTAATTTCCCAAGTGCAAAAACACTGGACGATCCGTAAACACGATGCTGACGCTGTAAATCGGCTCGCGGCAGAGCTTAGCGTTAAACCGCTAATTGCCGCGCTTCTTATTGCTCGCGGCCACGATTCCAGCGAAAAGGCCGCAGAATTTCTCAATCCATCGCCCGAACACCTTCACGAGCCGTTTCTGTTAAAAGGAATGCGCGAGGCCGTTGGCCGCATTCAGCGTGCGATCGCCGACGGAGAAAAGATCATGATCTGGGGCGATTATGATGTCGACGGAACGACCGGCACGGTCTTGCTGCGCAAGATGCTCTCGCTGCTCGGATCGGACTCGACCTTTCACGTTCCGAATCGCTTTACCGAGGGTTACGGCATCAATATCCCTGCGCTCGAACAAGCGCAAAAGGACGGCGTGACGCTCGTTATCAGCGTCGATTGTGGGATCCGCAGCTTTGAGCCGCTCGAATGGGCACGCGACCACGGACTCGATGTGATCGTCACCGATCATCATTTGTCAGACGAGGTCCGCGGGAATCCGCCCGCCGTTGCCATCGTCAATCCGAACCAAACAGATTGTCCGTATCCCGACAAGAACCTCGCCGGCGTCGGCGTCGCTTTTAAGCTTGCTCACGCACTTCTTCGCGAAAAAGGGCTCGAACACGAAGTACCGGCGTTTCTCAAGATCGCTGCGATCGGCACGGTCGCCGATGTGATGAATCTAACGGGCGAGAATCGTGCGATCGTCGCACTCGGGCTGCTCGACCTGCCAAAGACCGACAACTGGGGCCTCAAGGCACTGATGGAGATCGCCGATTGCCGTTCGGATATGACGAGCATGCATATCGGGTTTCGCATTGGCCCTCGGATCAACGCCGCCGGCCGCATGGATGTCGCACGTCACGTCGTCGAACTATTCGAGGCCGACGATTTTACGAAGGCCCGCCAGATCGCCGGACTGCTCGACAGCCGCAACCGAGAGCGGCAGCAGGTGCAGCAAAAGATAACCGAACTTGCACTATTCGAGACCGAGGGTATTACCGAGCAGCATTTCGTCGTCGTCGCCGGCGAAGGCTGGCACCAGGGCGTCATCGGCCTTGCCGCCTCGCGTATCGCCGAAAAGCTTCATCGTCCGACGATCGTGCTTTCGATCAAGGACGGCATCGCACATGGCAGTGCTCGCAGCATTCCCGGTTTCCACCTCCTAAACGCCCTCGACAGCTGCAGCGATCTCTTCGAACAATACGGAGGCCACGCCGCCGCCGCCGGAATGAAGGTTAAGTTCGAGCACATAGATGCAGTCCGCGAACGTCTCAATAAATACGCCGCCGCCCAACTCACTGGCCAGGAACTCACGCCCGAGCTCAAGATCGACGCGCTCGTCACATCCAGTTCGCTGGGCCTCGACCTCGTCGAACAACTCGCTGCATTCGAGCCGTTCGGAGCGGGGAATCCGAAACCGGTCTTTGTCACGCGCGACCTCATCCTTCGAGACGAGCCGTTCGTTATGAAGGATAAGCACCTTAAATTAAAGCTGATCGGAGCCGATAACAAGCCCTTCGAAGCCGTTTGGTGGGATGGCGTCGAGCGATCAAAGGGGCAAACTCTGATAGGCGGCGCACGCATCGAATTAGCTTATGTCGCCGAGGCCAATACGTGGCAGGGAAACACCCGGCTGCAACTTGTCGTCGAGGACCTGAGAGCGGATAATTAGTAGATTGTGCCCGAAATCAAAGAACACAGCCTAAAGGAGTTCCAACTGCGGGCAAAACTGCCCCAGTATTTTCGGTACGGGGCCGTTGTTCTTTTTGCGATCACCATTTTTATCGTCATCGCCGGCTTTTACCGTGGCCGAAACAATTCTCCTTTTAAGATCAAAGGCGAGCACACCCAGCTCTCGAGCGATGTCGTCGCCGAGGTCAATGGCTATGAACGTCTCGAAACTGACGGCGGAACCTCGAAATATTATCTAAAGGCCGACCACGCCAAGACGTTTTCCGATAATCATCAGGAACTGCAGAACGTATATCTTCGCACTTACGACGCTCAGGGCTCGGCCGCCGACACGATGACCGGCAGCAAGGCGCTGTACATTCCTGAGGAGAACAAGAACTTCACCATCTACATGAATGGTGACGTCGTCATAAATACCCGCGACGCGCTTAAGGTCACGACGAATAACATCGTCTACACTAAAAAGAACGAGACCGCCGAAGCCGATGAGGCAATGAACTTCGAACGCGAGAACGTCCGTGGCAAGTCCTTTGGAGCAACGGTCAAAATGGCCGAAAAGCGGATCGAGCTGCTCAAGGACGTTGAGATCGAGACCTTTGATTCGCCAGAGCTCGTAAAGTCCAACGTCCGATATGCGAAGGTAAACGCCGGCTCGGCTTCATTCGATCAAGGGGCCAACAAGATCGAACTGAAGACTGCGGTGGCCATCAACATCCAGTCAAAGGCCGCAAACGGCGGCCCAAAAACGACCGACGTTAAAGCAGACCGCTCGGTGCTTTATCTTGCAGGCGACGGCGATTCAGGCGACACCGCCAACCGACAGCTGAAACGGTTTGAGCTTTTCGACAACGTTCATATTGCGACAGTCGAGAACGGTGCTCAGCCGACGAATATCGACGCCGGCTACGCCATTTACGAAAAAACGGGTGACCGTTTTGAGCTGAAACAAGGTGCCCACATCTTGACAAACGCGAACGGCCAGCCGACGGATATAAAAGCCGCTGAAGCAGTTTACGATCAACTGGCGTCAAAGATCGCGCTTTCGGGCAATGCGGAGATCACACAGGCCGGCGACTACATCAAAGGTGACGCCGTCGATGTCGACCTTTTTGCTGATAAAAAGCTGAAAAATGCAGTAGTTCGTGGCAATGGCCTGGTCCGCCAATCAGGTGAGACCCGTGTAACAACGCTCACCGCTCCAGAGATCAACGCGGCGTGGGGCGATTCCCGACAAATGACCGCCGCGAACGCCGTAGGAGCGAGCGTCGCGCGTCTCGAGCCGAAAGGCGAATCGGAATATTCCCTCGTCACTCTCTCGGCGCCGAAAGCCATCCATATGCTCTTCAAAGGCGGCGGCTTACTCGCGAGCATGAAAACCGACGGCCGTACGACGATCCAGCTCGATGCTGTCGGCGGAAACTCGGATGCCGCGAACAAACGGATCACCGCGGATACGGTAAATAGCTTTTTCAACGATAACGGCAAAGACCTTCGCCGTGCCGAAGCGATCGGCGACGCAGAACTGTATATAGAACCGATCAAGGCATCCGCTGAAAACTACAAGACGACCATTACCGCTCCGCGCTTCGACTGCGATTTTTTCCCGTCCGGAAACAGTGCCAAGCTCTGCATAGGCGCCAAGAAAACAAAAACAGTGCGCGTCCCGACCGTAGCTGTCGAGGGCCACGGCACCCAGAACCTTCTTGCCGACACCCTAAACGTCGCTTTCAGTGAAAAGACGAAGGATGTCGAACGGCTCGATGCAGTTGGCGAAGCAAAATTTACCGAGCTTCAGCGTACTGCTATCGCATCTGAGATGTCCTTCACGCCGTCCGATTCTGTCGTCCGGCTTCGCGGCGGCGAGCCCACCGCATGGGATTCCGAATCGCGTGCTAAGGCGAAAGAGATCGATTGGGACACCAAGAAACGTCATTCATATTTACGGGGCGGCGTCAGCACGACATATTACAGCCGTTCGACCATGGGCGATTCGGCACCGTTCGGGTCATCGGAAAAACCGGTCTTCGTGACTTCGGCCGACGCCGATTTCGACCACAATACGCAGGTCGCTGTCTATACCGGCAATGCCCGCGGATGGCAGGACAATAATTACGTACGCGGTGACCGCTTGATCATAAAACAGGCAGAGGGCAAGATGTTCGCGGACGGCAACGTTCAGAGCGTGCTTTATGATTCCAAGCAAAAGATCGGCACCAAGGAATCCACCGTTCCCGTTTACGCCGCGGCGCGCTCGCTCGCATACGATAGAAATTCACGCGTTTTGCAATATAATGGCGATACCGACATCCGGCAGGGAGCCGATCGTGTGACCGCCGGCAAAGCTGATGTGTATCTGTCAGAGAAAAATGAAGTTTCCAAGACGATCGCCGAAAACTCGGTCGTAATGACACAGCCGGGTCGCCGCGCAACCGGCAATTGGGTCCAATACACGGCCGGCGACGACGCGGCGATCATTCGCGGCACGCCGGCGGTCGTCACAGACGCAGAGAACGGGTCATCGCAGGCCGGCGAGTTGACCTATTTCATGCGGGACCACCGCGTCGTCAGCGAAGGCAAAGCGAAACTGAACGGCACCGGACGCATTCGAAACGTCTATAAGATAAAACCATCACCGTAACGAATGACCGATCTTCATCCTCAGAACGGCAGCAGTAATGGCAGCCACGCCGCTTCCGAACGCTCGCTGCGAGCCCTCGGCCTGCAAAAGACGTACGGCCGACGGCGTGTTGTCGACGACGTCAGCATTCACGTTGACCACGGCGAGGTCGTCGGCCTGCTTGGGGCGAACGGCGCGGGCAAAACGACGACATTCTATATGCTCGTTGGACTCGAGCGGACCGAGACCGGCACGATCAACCTGAACGGGCGCGATGTGACGAGTCTGCCGATGTACCTGCGGGCGCGGCTCGGCCTCGGCTATTTGCCGCAGGAACCGTCGATCTTTCGCAAGCTGACGGCCGAACAGAATATCCTCGCCGTTCTCGAGACGATGAAAATGACTCGTGAGGGGCGTTTTGCACGTCTTGAGGAGCTGCTCGAGGAATTCGGCGTCGATCACGTCCGGCGCGTCCGCGGCGACGCACTCTCAGGCGGCGAGCGTCGACGCGTCGAGATCGCCCGGTGCCTCGCGACGGAGCCTGAGTTCATCCTGCTCGACGAGCCCTTCGCGGGCATCGATCCGCTCGCCATTGATGACATTCGCGAGATCATTCTCTACTTAAAACGACAGGGCATCGGCATCCTCATAACGGACCACAATGTTCGCGAAACTCTCGGCATCACCGACCGCGCCTATATTCTTGCCGAGGGACGCATCCTGCGATCCGGCATGCCGGCGGAACTCATTGAGGACGCTGATGTTAGACGTTTATATCTGGGCGAAAGATTCACTCTCTAGCCGTTTTCGTTTTCCATTTTCCACTCGAAATAGTTATAATCAGGCTTGGGAACGGTTTTTGCTTGCGGCGTCCGATGCTTCGGAAAAAGCTTGATCCAGATCCAATATGTCATCCTTAAGACTCACTCATCAGCTGCAGCAGAAAATGGTCCTGACGCCGCAGCTGCGGCAGCGGATCGAGATGCTGCAAATGACCTCGCTTGAGCTTGCCGAGCTGATCGAGCAAGAGATGGTGACCAATCCCATTCTCGAAGAAGTCCAGCCCGGCGACGAGGTCCAGGAGATCTCGGATAACATTCTTGACCAAAATTCCGACGGCAACGACGCCGAATTTCAGGCCGGTAACGATCCCGGATCGAACGCCGTTCAGGACGCTCTGCCCGAGAATCGTGAGGCCGAGCCGTACACGGCTGAAATGCTAGGTGAAAACGGATCTGAACCGACCGCCATTTCCGATGCTGACGGCGACGATCTTTCGGGTGATGACGTGTCGGGCGACAATTCTGACTCGTTCGACGAGATCGATTATGGACGTGAATTTCAGGATTATCTCGATCCCGGATACCGCACGCAGGAGATCGAATACAAGGACGACGCCCCGAGCTTTGAACAGTTTCTGACGCATTCGCCAAATCTAAGCGAGCATCTCGAATGGCAGCTCAACTTGCTTTCGCTAAGTGAAACGCTGGACGACGCCGCATCGCTCATCATTGGCAATCTCGACGAAGACGGCCGACTGGTCGCCGATGTTGAGGAGATCGCCGAAATGGCAGGCTGCTCGGTCGAGACGGTCAACGCCGCCCGGCATCATGTAATGCAACTCGATCCCGTCGGCTGCGGTGCCCTGGACGTCAAGGACTGCCTGCTCGCTCAGCTCGAGGCCGATGGCGATGCCGAAAGTCTCGCGGCCCGGCTTGTCGCCGACCATTTCGAAGACCTCCAGCCACATCGACTTCAACACCTTTCAAAAAACACCGGTCTCGACATTCATGTCCTGAACGACGAAATAAACCGCATTCGGCTGCTTGATCCCTATCCCGGACGCCGCTACTCGTCCGAAGATGCGATATTCGTGGCGCCTGAGGTCTATATAGAAAAGCTGGATGACGATTACGTGGTCTATTTCGCCGACGACGGCAGCCCGCGGCTGCGGATCAGCCCGACCTATCATAAGTTGGCCGACCAGACGGAGACGACCAAGGAAACTCGAGACTTTATCAAAGACAAGGTCCGTTCGGCGGTCGATCTGCTCCGAAATATCGAGCACAGGCGCCAGACGATCTATCGCGTCGTCGAGTGCATCGTCGACCGGCAGCGTGAGTTCCTCGAGCACGGCGTCGACCGCATCAAGCCGATGATGCTCAAGGACGTTGCCGAAGACATCGGGATGCACCTATCGACGATCTCGCGTGTCGTCAACCGCAAATACGCTCACACGCCGCAAGGCGTCATTGAGTTAAGGCGTTTCTTTAGCGAGGGAATGCTAAATGAAGAGGGTGAAGAGGTTTCGACCCGCATCCTCAAGATCCGGATCAAGAAGTTGATCGAGGACGAGGATTCGAAAAAGCCGCTGACCGATGAGGAGATCGCAAAGGTCCTGAGCAAAGAGGGCGTCAAGCTTTCTCGTCGAACGGTCGCCAAATATCGCGACCAAATGCAGATCCCGGGTTCGAGGGAACGCAAGACAATTATTTAATTCGTCCTAACTGAGGACATGCCCGATTGAAATACTATGAAATACGATATCACCGGAAGACATCTCGAAGTTACGCCCGCCCTTCGGGCACACGTTGAAGCACAGCTCGACAAGGCCGAGGGAGCCTTTGACGGAAAACCGGCCACGGCACACGTCGTGATCGAGGTCGAACGCGGCCGCAACCGCTCCGAGATCGTTATCAATTGGCATAACGAGGTACTCAAAGCCGAGACCGTCGACGCCGATATGTACAACTCGATCTCTATGTCGATAGATAAGATCGGAAAACAGGCTCGCAAATTAAAGGAAAAGATCGTTGACCGATCGCACAAGGCGACCAAGGTCACGACGCTCGGCACCGACGACGAAGCTGCCGTCTGATCTCAAATTATGGCAAAGCAACCAGTGGTCGAAAACGAGCTACCGAGCCTGGTTATTATTACGGGTTTGAGCGGTTCAGGTATGAGTTCGGCCACGAATGCGTTCGAGGACCTCGGCTATTTCTGCGTCGACAACCTGCCGCTGACAATGCTCTCGACATTCGGCCGTCTTCTGGTGCCCGCGGACGGCAAAGAGGCGGCCATTGAGCGAGCGGTGCTGGTCATCAACATTCGGGAACGCCATTTCCTGCCCGAATTTTCCGCCGAGCTGAAAAAGCTTGCACGAAAACGCCTTGTTCCGTTTGTCGTCTTTTTCGAAGCTTCGGACGAGGTTCTTCAGCGCCGCTTTTCCGAAACTCGGAGGCCGCATCCGGCCGACAACGGAAAAGGGCTGCTTGCAGCGATCCGCACCGAAAAGCGTGCGATGACGGACGTAAAGCGTCTCGCGGACCTGATCATCGACACGTCCGAGCACACGGTCCACACTCTGCGAAATCTGATCGTCCAGACATTCAGCCCAAACACCGACGGCAAGCCGCTGAAGGTGGACATTGTAAGTTTCGGCCACAAGTTCGGCAATCCTCGCAGCGTAGACCTGCTTTTTGACGTACGGCATCTGCCTAACCCATATTTTCAGAAGGATCTCAAGCATCTGCCGGGCGACGACCCAAAAGTGATCGCGTTTTTCAAAAAGCAGCCAGAGGTGGCGGAGACAGTCGAGCGGCTCGTCGAACTTTTGAAATATCTCTTGCCAAAATATCAGCGCGAGGGTAAATCGTATCTGACGATCGGTGTCGGCTGCACGGGCGGCCGCCATCGCTCCGTCATGGTCGCAAACGCGCTCCAAAAGGCACTCAAGGCTCTGAAATTCGAGGCGACGGTCACCCATCGTGACATCGGTAAATAGGGATTGTATGACACTATGTTGTATAATATTCATTTATGAGCGAAACTAATAGGATCGGAGGCGTCATCGTTTCACACGGACAGGTTGCCAATGAGCTTCTCGCTGCGGCGGAAGCGGTCGTCGGCGACCTGAGTAACATCACGGCGGTGTCCATAGGATGGCATGACGACGTCGAACTCGCTCAGGACGAGATCTCGCGGGCGATCAAGAACGTTTCGAGTGGTGCTGGAGTCCTGCTCCTGACGGATATGTTCGGCGGCACGCCGACGAATATTTCCGCAATGTTTCTTAAGGACAAAGAGGTCGAGATCGTGACCGGCGTAAACTTGCCGATGGTCATTTGCCTGGCGAACGTTAGCCCTGAGATGACCCTCAAGGATCTCGCGGCCGAGGTCGAGGAACAGGGAAGGTCGGCTATTTGCCGGGCGAGCGAGATTCTGTTACCGCTGAAAATGAAGAAAGATGGTTGAACGTCGCGTTCGCATCACTAATCACCTCGGGCTCCACGCTAGAGCCGCAGCAAAACTTGTTCGTCTTGCCGCACAATTTTCGTCCTCGATCACGCTTCGCCACGGAGACGCGATTGCAGACGCCGCTTCGATCCTCGATCTACTTACTCTCTCGGCGGGCTTCGGCGCGAACGTTGATATCGCCGTCGTGGGGCCTGACGAGGTTGCGGCGTTGGACGAGGTCGAGCAGCTCGTTCGTGACGGATTCGGCGAGCTCTAAGATTTATGTCAGATAAAAAAGTTGGTATTTTGGGCGTTCCGCTCGGCTTTGGCGCCGGCAAGACGGGAAGTGAGCTTGGCGTCGACGCCATGCGTCTTTCCAAGGTTCGCGGCCGTCCGCTCGCTGAACACATCCGTTCGCTCGGCTACGAGGTCCGCGACCACGGCGACGCCGTTATTGTTAAGCCGGAAGACACGTCGATCGTCGAAAATCCGCGCTATATCACCGAAATGCTGGCCTCTAGCGAGAACATCATTCGATCGGTGACCGAGATTCTGAGGGCGGGCGAGACACCGATCATCCTCGGCGGTGACCATGCGATCGCGATCCCGACCTTTTCAGCGATCTCGTCTCATTACAGTGCGGCCGGCAGCGAGATCGGCCTGATATGGTTCGATGCTCACGCCGACATTAATACGACCGCAACTTCACCGTCCGGCAACATTCACGGCATGCCGCTTGCGGCAATACTTGGCCGCGGCGACGAGCGCCTCACCACGCTTTGCGGCCCGGCGCCCAAGCTCGACCGCAAATATTTCGCCCACGTCGGAGCCCGCGACATCGACGAAGGCGAACGCGAAATGGTGCTCGGCCTCGGGCTGCGTGACAACTTTTTTACAATGAGCGACATCGACAGTCGCGGCATGGGAGCGTGCGTAGCCGACGCCATCGCCATCGCCTCGCGGGCACCCGGCGGCTACGCCGTAACATTCGACATCGACATGATCGACCCAAGGTTCGCCCCCGGCTCCGGAACACTCGTCCGCGGCGGCACCACGTATCGCGAAGCCCATCTCGCCCTCGAAATGATCGCCGCCCATGGCGGCATGCGCTCCTTCGAAATTGTCGAGGTCAATCCCTTACTCGACCAAAGCAACATCACCGTCGAACTCGCCTGTGAACTGATACTCTCGGCATTGGGTAAAACGATCCTCTAGGACGCTCGTTGAGGGCAAAGTTCCTGAGGATCGCCAACTAATTCGGGCTTCAGTATATTTACCATTACGGTGTAACATCTCCCTTTGCTCTTCCTCTTTATGAAAAAGAAAATTGGAGTTATTTTCGGCGGACGTTCCGGCGAGCATGAGGTTTCGATCCGGTCGGCTAGGACGGTGATCGAGCAGATCGATGACGACAAATACGATGTCGTGCCGGTCGCGATCACGCACGACGGCGAATGGCTGAGTCCGGCGAGGTCACTGGCTCTAATGCCCGAGAGCACGCAGGCGGATTTCTCGGCCAGGTTCGGGCAGCCTTCGGACGCGGTCTATCGATTGACGGGCGACGCGACGATCGGCGGATTTGCCACGGCCGGCGAAGCGGTGAAGCTGGACTGCATTTTTCCCGTTCTTCACGGCACTTACGGCGAAGACGGGACCATTCAGGGGCTATTCGAGATGGCGGACATCCCATACGTCGGCTGCGGCGTGCTCGCGTCGTCATGCGGTATGGACAAGGTCGTGATGAAGGCGCTGTTTCGCGATGCCGGGCTGCCGATCTGTGATTACGTCTGGTTTTTGCGGTCGGAGTGGGAATCGTCGGCCG
Organism: Acidobacteriota bacterium; assembly: GCA_040005135.1. Lineage (GTDB taxonomy): Bacteria > Acidobacteriota > Blastocatellia > Pyrinomonadales > Pyrinomonadaceae > OLB17. The sequence goes on from JBDTZO010000196.1 coordinate 19,008, forward strand.
ACGTGGTCCTGCGCCAGACAGAGGCCAAGCTCGGATTTCCGTGTTTCGTAAAGCCCGCTAATCTCGGTTCCTCGGTCGGCGTGTCAAGGGCGGTAGATGCCGACAGCCTACGAGCGGCGATCGATCTGGCTGCCCAATATGACCGTAAGATCATTGTCGAAGAGGGACTAGATGCCCGTGAGATAGAGTGTGCGGTGATCGGCAACGAATCGCCCGAGGCGAGCCTTCCCGGTGAGTACATCATCCGCGACGAGAGCAAACGTTTTCTGGATTACACCGAAAAATACGCGGGCACGGGAAATAATGAGTTCGTCGTTCCTGCCGCGATCTCAGAGGAGCTCGTCAAAAAGATCCAGCAGCATTCCGTCTCCGCCTATAGATCGGTCGACGGCTCGGGCCTCGCCCGCGTTGATTTCTTCCTGCGGCACGACACTGGAGCCTTGCTGCTCAATGAGCTCAATACGCTGCCCGGACTAACGGACGCATCAGGTTATCCGAAGATGTGGGCCGGATCGGGCAGGTCATTCACGCAAGTGATCGACGAGCTTATTCAGTTAGCTTGCGATCGCCATGCCGACCGACGCCGGAGCAAGACGAGCGTTTAGGACTAGGCTTCCTGAGTTTGAAGCTCTTCGTCAGGGAGATCGATCTCCTTTTTCTTTGCAAGTGCGTCGACGATCTTCTTCAGCGGGAATCGGCTTTCGAAAAATTCGAGATGGACAGCCCACTTTCCTTCCTTCGCCGGGCGGCAATTCCTGACAGTGGCAAGAGTATAAAAATCGTGCTCCTTGAATGCGAGCTTCACTCTCTCGTCCTTTTCGGGCTGCAGCGTGCCGACGATCAGTGCTCCTGTCGAGCTGATATTTAACGCCCGAGCATCTTCCTTGCTCTGGATCCTATTCTCGCGCTGAAAGAGCGAGATCGTCGCATCCGTCGGTGCCCAATAGCGAACGCCACCACGCGGTGTGAAAGGCGCGGACGATTCGGTTATCTTCCATATACCGGACGGCTGTGATCCGGCGATGTGGTAGTTTTGCATCGGATTCGCCAAATAGCTGTCGGGGAAAGTTTTTCCTACGAACGCAACGCCAACCTTGTAGGACGAATCGCCGTTGTTGATCGTTTCGGTACAATACTGGACCAGGCCGATCGCCGGATAGACGTTTTCATTAAGGTCGTATGCTCGAAGTTCGGCCGGCAGAGGCAGAACGATCGTGAGCAGTGTTCCAATATTGCAGCCGTGACCGAGATGAAAGCTCGCTCCGCTTCTCGAAACGTTCTCCACCGTGACAGTTTCCTTCCACTTGTCTTCCGGCGAAGTGTGGCCTTGTACGATAGCTTTAAGTTCGACTTCCTTGCGCGGTTCTTCTCGAACTTCATGTGAGGCTGATTTTCGTCTTTTACGCATATATTTTTTTAATACGGGAGTTAAGTGTTTGCACGATCGGATCAACTAAGCCCGTCGAGCGGGAAAGATTTGTCGACGAACTCTAAGTGCAGCCGCATCAGCCCGTCGGGCCCAACTGCTTTGCCGCGGACGATCGATATGATCGTCTCGTTCGTTCGCCTGCATGTCGCACGAAGCAGTGTGCCGGGATCGACGTCGAGCTGAGTAAACATCAATGCGCCGCCGACGCTGATATTCTCGGTAACCGTAAATTCGGACGCCGAAACTCGTCCGTCCGCGTCCGTTACCTCGAGTAGGAATGCCTCGGGGATGTCCAAACGCGTATGACGCCGGCTATCTTTCAGACCGCTGTCCGCCCTGGCCGACGAGCGATGTCGGTTTATCCGCCAAAATCCGTCACTGGACGGCTGCTCCTCAGCAAGATCGTAAAGGTCGTTCGGACTGTGCAGGTAATCAGGTGGGGGAAACTTGCCTATAAATGCGCCGCCGATAACATAATATGGATCACGCCGGAGCATCGATATTTCGACGCAGCGGCGCACGATCGTCCACACGCGATACTGTTCCTCGTGCAGGTCAAACTTTCTAAGTTCTTTCGGCATCGCCATCGAGAGCAGGGCAATGCGTCCACGCTTTATCGGCCGGTTGATCCTAAAGCCACCGCCCATGGCGGAAACGTCGCGCATTTCTGTCGTCTCGCTCCATGATTCGGTTGGGCTATCCCGAACCTCGACGTGGACCGGCAACGGCAGAGATTTGCGCGCTATCGAGCGATTCTCAGTGTTGAGCAGCTGCATATTGGGAGAGTTCGTGCGAATTGTGGAAAGAGATGCATATGAGGAAAAAAGAACAACCGTGCACCGATGGGGACGGAAAGCTGCGCGGTGGCCTTGTGGGACTTTCAAAATGCACGCGTCTAATACGTGCGTTTTGGGAAATGATATAGCAGATGAGTCGCGATGTCTAGACTTTTTTTTATTTTTTAAGTTCTACGACAAAAGTTTGGTAGGCACGCAAATTAGCACGCTCCGCCGCACGCTATTTGCGGCAATCGTCAGGACAATTGCCAAGCCGGTCAACTGAAATTGTAAGATAATATTCTTGTGATTCGATGGCGTGCTCATCACAAAGGTCGTAATGGTCGGGCATTGAGGTGACCGCACGTCCGCATGGGCCTTCGATCCCGCGGAGGACCCTGAATCCAAATCTGGCGTGCTTCGAGGCCAGTGCTTCGCAATGGTCCCATTGGCATATCACTTCCGGATGTTTATCGATGATTTGTCACCGCGCGAACTGTACCATTTAGCCCGATGGTTTAGCAAAAAATACGGAGTGATGTCATTTTGACTTGGGAGCGTTGTAACCTTTACGAGTGCGTATGGTGAGAGCGGGCAATGAGATCTTGATCTCGATCGAGCGAAATTTGCCGTCGGCCTTGGTGTTTTTTGGTTCGTAGCTGATCGTATACTGGCTGCCGAGTTCCTCGACGATCTCTTTGAAGGCAAGCCGCATTGCTGCTCCGCCCGGCGTTGCGACAAATGTGCCGCCGGATCTTTGCGCAAAGCTCTTCAGCGCTCCCTGGCTTTGCGAGCGCCCGGGCCCGTTTTCGTCGGGTGACGACATGTCGATCGTGTAAATGGTCGCATTCGCGGCGATCGCCGCTTTGAGTGCCGCATCCTGCGAGCGGCGGCTTTGGTTATCGGCGCCGTCCGACAGCACTATGATGGCACGCCGCTTTTCGGGCCGATTGCTGAGAAGTGCGGCGGCGCGGTAAACGGCGTCATTGAGGACGGTCATCCCGTCAGCTTTCAGGTCAAAGATCGACTCGGTGATGTCGCGACTGTTCGAAAAGTCCTGAACCTGCTTTACCTGCGAATCGAAGTGATAGATCGCCGCGAAATCCTCCGGCCGCAAGCCCTCTAAGAACCTGATCGCCGCGGACCGCGCCATGCTAACGCGCTCCTCCATGCTGCCGGAGGTGTCGATCAGTATCACAGCAGCGAATGGCGTGGATTCGGCTGCAAAGGTCGCGATCTGCTGCTCGACACCGTCCTCGAGCACCGTAAACTGCTTTTGCTTAAGTCCCGGAACGGTCTTGCCGGCTGCGTCCATAACCGTCGCGTTAACCAAAACGATCGACGAATCAACTTTGATGACATCGTCACCGTCTTTTTGCGCGACTGTGTTAAGGGAAGCTGATAGAGCGATAACGACGAGAACTATTAATCGGGAGGCTCTGTTCATTCCTGTTGCTCGTCGGCCTTATTTCCAAAATTTGAGTGATCGCGTCAGCCGCAGAACAACGTTGGACAAGCGAATAGCTGATGTGGAAACTGTGAATCGCGAGGTCTTTTGCAGCTCTTCATTCAGTTTGACGGTCTCGGAACGCAGGGACGCAAAACCCTCATTGACGGAGGCCGGCTTTTTCTCGGCGTCAACATCGTCCTTATCGACCGTGTCATCATCAGAACCGCCAAGGTCACGCCGAATTCGTTTGACCATTTTTTCGAGGGTATCGAGCTTCACTCGGTCCTCACTGGTAAGCTCCCCGTGGTGGACGTCGATCGATCTTTGAAGCTCGTCTGAGAGTTCGGCCGCCTCTTTGCCGCGATCCTGCAGCTCGGCAAATTCCTTCTTATCCTTTTCGATCTCCATCCGTTTCAGCATGTCCCGAACGCCGCTCGGCGAATCCTTATCATCAGGTTTCCCGAAAAGTGATCCATTGTCCGCAGCTTGAGCCGCCGCGGAGCCGCAAGCGAACGCCGCGATCAGCGAAATGAAAATGAATCTAATAAGCGTCAGGCGCATAGGTTTGGCCCCATTTCCAGGGCTATGGCTTTATTTCATCCTGCTTCGGGTCGGGTGATATGCCGGTTACGAGTTCGACAAGCTTGGCTAAAAATTCGTCTTCGGCAAGGCCCGAACTCTGCAGAGTTCGCCATTCGGAGCCGAGGCCGTTACCGGCGCGGCCCTCGACCTTGGCATTGACCGAGACATTGTTCTGGATTCCGTCGATCGACTGGACCTCAATGGTTAGTGTGTACTGTGCCCGTGACCAGTCTGAGTCACCGTCGGGAATTGCGGCATAGCGGCTGAGGCTGCTGGTCGTTGTAACCGGCCCCTTGGCAAAAATATATGGCATCGTTACGATGATCCCGTCTTTGGGTCGCGATGAAGCCTCGTCGATCACGATCTTATTTTCCCTAAGAGCGTCGGCGATGCTTTCGAGCAGGACGTCGCGCCGCGAATTCAGCTTGTAGGGATTCGCGAGCATCGAACGCGTTCGTGTTTTGCCCTTTCCCCAGCTAAAAGACCTAGTCGCGTCATTCTCACGCGAGGTAACCTTGTTCGCGTCGTCTTTGATCTTTTGGGTCTGTGTGTCGACGCCTTTTTGAGCAAAGGCCGCACCGCCGAGCAGGGAGATCGCGAAGATTGCGGTGAGTATTGATTTCATATAGATCGGGACCGGAAAGACGGCGTCACCGTCTTCAAATATAACTCAATTGGCACGCCAGTGAAACGTTAGACGTATCAGCGGCTCTTTTGGTTGTCGTCGTCGGGAGAACGCTCGGCTATATCACGTGAATCTTGCATTTCCAGGAGCAGCACATTCTTCAAAAAGACATTGTACGCGGCAAAATACGCGATCACGAGCCCCGGCAAACCGTCGAGAAAACCCAATTTTATTACGTAATTCGAAATGAAAGTGATCACCGGAGCGGCGGCGATCCGCATTGGAGATATCGTCCGTCCGGCATCGAACTTCGCACGTGCCCCGAGCGGAGCATAACGCTGCTCGATCATCGCTGCGTGATGGGCGACACTGTCGACGCTGAAATGAAGCAGATCGCCTTTTAGTTCTCCCAACTTTGCGCCTTCATCGAGGGTTATCGATTCGTGGACCGCGACGTCTTTCCAGCGAGCTTTGCGCCGGTCGAAAAGACGCAGCTGCAGGTCCGGATACCAGCCTCCATGCCGGATCTCGCGGCCCATATATGTCGAAAGTCGCGGGATACGATAACCGTCGGCCGCTACACCTGAATCGCGGATGGCGAGTATCTCGTCGCGCAGATCGGGCGTCACGCGTTCATCCGCGTCGATACTTAAGACCAGATCGTTCGCAGCCGCGTCCACCGCAAACTGTTTTTGCCCCGCAAACCCTCGCCATTTCTCAACAATTACACGGGCACCGAGCTCCGACGCGATCTCGCTCGTGCGGTCGGTGCTTTCGGAATCGACGACCACGACCTCGTCCGCCCACTCGACCGAGCGGATCGCGTCCGCGATCTTAGCTTCCTCATTGAACGCAATAATTACGGCCGAGATCTGCACGGTATGGATTTTCGCACGCTTTGCGCAAAAACTAAAAGTGCCGCATTTTCAGCGGCGCTTCGAGGTTTTGTTGGAGCGTGTTAAATGGAAGGTTACTTTACGACGACCGGCGAATCGACCGTGATGTTGTGTGCACGGAATGACGTTGCCGTCGCACGCTGCAGATCGGCCAAAGCTTTGTTATAGTCCGTCTCCGCACGGACCTCCGCGTTTCGCGCGTTGGTCAGGGCGTTTTCACGCTGAAAAAGTAAAAACGTGGTCGAACGGCCGGCGTCGTACAACTTGCGTTCGCCGTCGAGCTGAATCTCGGCACTCTCGCGGGCCCGCCGAGACGTCAACACGAGTTGGCGTGAGGTCTCGACCGCTTGCACGGCGTTGCGAACGTCGACTACTACGACCTGTTCCTGGCCGCGGGTCTGGGCTGCGACCTGTTCGGTCGTGATCTTTGCAGCGGCATAATCGGCCTTTGCGGTTCGATTGCGAAGCGGGAACGAGAAAGTCACGCCTACCGAAAAATTCGGGGCATCGGTTCGAAAAATGTTCGAAAGCGACCGGTTAAATCCGCCGAAAAGATACGACGGCGATGCCGGCACCAGGATCGAATCGTTTACGAGCAACGGCAGATTGACGCTCGGCAATGCACGGATCTGATTGATACCGTTGAACAAACGCAGATCCGCGGTCGAATTATACAAAGTTGTCGAAAATGCAGAGCTTGTTCCGCCGCTCGAGAGTCCGTTAAGCGAAAATTGCGTATTCAGGTCGACCTGCGGTTTCAGCTGGTTCTTGTAATAACGCAGGTTCAGAGCATTGACCTCGCCTTCGATCTTGAGCCGTTTCAGCTCAAATCGATTCGCAACGGCGTCCTGCATCGCCGAATTGAGGTCCGTTACGTCCTGGCTAAAGACGGGTTTATCGACCGGTACGATGCTCTGCTGCCATTCGGGAGCCGTCGGATCTCGCAAAATTAGCTGTTTCAGTGCATTCTCGGCTATCGAGACCTGCTGTGTCGCCGATAACAGGTCGCCCTCGCGGGTAGCGAGTTCGGTGTCGATCGACGCCCTTTCCAGCGGAGCCGCAGCGCCGGCGTCGATGCGAGCTTCGATCTGCCGCAAATTCTCTTTCGCAAGCGTCACATTCGCCTGAACGTTCTGCTGATTACGCAATGCGAACACCAGGTCCCAATAACCCTGCTGCACGCTCGTGACCGTCTTCGTTGCCTGCAACCTAAAATCCGTGTCGCTCTGTTCGAGCCGCTTCTTTGCAATGCTGATGTTGAGGCGTCGCGAGTCGATGCCGAGGTTTCGAAATAGCGGCTGCGTGTATGCGACCCCAAGGCTCGATGTGTACAATGCCGAATTGCCCGAGCTGACCGTACCGGAACTTGCCTGCGATTGGGCAAAGGCGCTCTCGGTGCGGTTGTTGTTGAAGAATGTCTGGTAATTTCCGCCGCCGGGACGAATGAATCCGCTGAAATTCGAACTGACGCGCAGGTCATTGGTCGCCTTATTGCCGGTCGATTGGCTTCGCGAATAGGTCGGCGTGGCTGTAAAGACGGGATCGTATTGCCCTAGCAGCGACTGTATCTGCTGCTCCTGAATGCGTTCCGACGTCCGTGAGACCTCGATGTCGTTGTTATTTGCCAGAGCACGGCGGATCGCCTCGTCGAGCGTCAGCGACAGCGGTTGAGCCGTTTGAACGCCGAGTCTGGTGGTCGTCGTGATCGTGCCGAAATCGAATGCGTTCGGTTTCATACGCGTGACCGGTGAGGTCACCTCGAACGTTCTCACGGTATTCTTCGCTACCGATGGCACGTCCGGCGGCGTGACTTGTGCGGCCGCGGACACGGCTCCGAACGCTAAGGTTAACAAGAACAAAGACTTAGTTCGCAAAAAGGTCATTTTAGAATAGGCTCCGGATAATGAACGGATCAGATCGTCTAAGTGATAATAACTCAATCGCTTACTACGACCCTCCGCGGGCCATTGTTTCAACATTTTTCGCCGGCCGGCGAGAGCAGAATCTTTGAATTGTGCCCACAATTGAGTTATCGTTAATTATTTAATATAGGTGTTTCAATGGAGGAATATAGATAATAATGGCTATTAAAGTTGGTATAAACGGCTTTGGACGAATTGGACGCTCAGTCGTCAGGACCTGGCTCGGCAGCGACGATATTGAGCTGGTCGGCGTTAACGACCTGACCGACACTAAAACGCTCGCGCACCTTCTAAAATACGATTCGATCATGGGCAATCTTGAACACAAGATCAGTCATGGCGAGGGAACCATCAACGTCGAAGGAGACGTATTTCGGGTTTTCAGCGAAAAGGACCCGTCGCTCATCCCGTGGGAAGACGTGGGCGCCGAGATCGTGATCGAGTCCACGGGACGGTTTACCAAGGCCGAAGACGCCCGCAAACACCTCCGCGGCAGCGTAAAAAAAGTGATCATTTCCGCCCCGGCAAAGGGCGAGGATGTGACGATCGTGCTCGGAGTTAACGAAGAAGTGTATGACGCGGCTAATCATCACATCATCTCGAACGCATCGTGCACGACCAATTGTCTCGCACCTGTCGCCAAAGTCATCCACGACGCATTCGGCATCAAGAACGCGCTGATGAATACGATCCACAGCTACACCAACGACCAGCATTTGCTCGACCTGCCGCATAAAGATCTTCGCCGTGCCCGAGCAGCGGCGTTGTCGATGATCCCGACATCGACCGGCGCCGCCAAAGCTGTCGAGCTCGTCATTCCTGACCTCAAGGGCAGATTTGACGGTATTTCCGTCCGTGTCCCGACGCCCAACGTTTCGCTCGTTGACGTCGTTATGAACCTCGAAAAGAGCACCTCGACAGAAGAGGTGAATGCGACCTTGAAAGCCGCCGCCGACGGCCCGCTGAAGGGAATTCTCGCGTTCTCCGAGGAACCGCTTGTCTCGATAGACTTCAAGGGCAACTCTAACTCATCTATCGTAGATGCTGAGAATACTAAGGTTATCGGCGGCACGTGCGTTAAGATCCTGTCGTGGTACGACAACGAATGGGGCTACTCATGCCGCGTTCGCGACCTTGTCAGATTCATTGCGGCCAAGGGACTTTAGGTCCTGCGAGCTGCACCTCCCGCATTTATGATGACAAAATTTCGCTCGATCCTCCTGCTCATCATTTTGGCCGCGGCAGCGACCGTCGAGGCGCAGAAACCGTCGGCAACGCCGAAGCCTCATTCGCCGACGGTCCGGGCTGTCGTAATTGTCAGGCCCGGGCCGCCGCCGGCCAAACTTTCACCAGATAAAGAACGTCGCTTGCGGGCGTTCAACCAGGCGTGGGGCACGATAAACTCCCAGTATTTCGACCAAACATTTGGCGGTCTTAACTGGACGAGCGTTCGCGAAGAGTATTTGCCGCGCGTTCGGGCGGCCGCTACGGACGCCGAGGTTCACGAGATCATCCTCGAGATGGTTAACCGGCTTAATAAATCTCATTTCGGCCTCGTGCCGCCCGAGTATTACACACGCCTGCGCGTGGCTCGCCGCGAGGCTCGTGCCCGCGAAAAGCTGGCGTCGGGCCGCCCGGCGGATGAAAAGGAGGCGGTTGTCGACGATGGCGACGACGAAGGCCTCGACGAGCTCGAACAAGCTGCCCCGGCCCATTACGGCGTCGGGATCAATATCCGCGTGATCAGCGGCCGTTTCGTTATCACATCCGTAAATGCTGGCTCAGCGGCGGCCGACGCAGGCGTCAAGCCAGGATTTATTCTCGATAAGATAAACGGCGTGTCGATGACCGACCTTGCCCAAAAGCTCATTGCCGGTTCGGCCCACGTTCGCCATTTCGACCGCTTTTTGCCGACACTGATCACGGGCTGGATCCTCAACAGCGAACACGACTCAAAGGTGCAGCTGACCTGCCTCGATGCCGCCGATGCCCCGCAGGTATTCGAAATCAAGCGCAGACCGTTGGCGGGCGAATCCGTCACGCTGGGCATGTCCACGCCGCCGATGTTCTTCGAATACGAATCGCACCTCGCGGCGCCGGATGTCGGTTACGTTAAGTTCAACGTGTTCGCGTGGCAGGTGCTCGGTAAATTCTGCGATTCGATAACCGAATTCGCGGATAAGAAAGCGGTAATAATCGATCTTCGCGGCAACGTCGGCGGCCTGATCTTCGCAATGGAAGGGCTGTCCGCAATGCTCAACGATCGCAAGCTCTCGCTCGGAACGGCCGTTTACCGCTCGGGGCCCGTGCCGCTTGCAGTCGACGCCAAAAAGCGAAATTTTAAGGGCCGCGTGATCTTCCTCGTCGACGATCAGTCGATGTCCGCATCCGAACTGCTTTCGGCCGGGCTGCAGGACACCGGACGAGCTCTGATCGTCGGTCAGCGAACCGCTGGCGAAGCCCTGCCGGCCGTGACCGTTCGGCTCGCGACCGGAGCCGTGCTGCTCTATCCGATCGCCAACTATATCGCGCCGTCCGGCAAGACCATCGAAGGCTCGGGCGTCGAACCGGATTACAGCGTGCCGCTCGATCGCAAGACGCTGCTCACCGGCAGCGATCCGCAGCTCGAGCGTGCGATCGCGCTGGCTCAGGACGATGCCGGATTCGAAAAGCTCTCGGAACGCCGTCTCAAGGCCGACGCCGCCGCAAAGCTTGAAAAGCCTGCCGACCTGTCCGAGGAAGATGCTCCGCCGCCGCCGAAGCCGATGCCGAAACCAGCGACCGTAGCCGGTTCGCGTCCTCAGCCGCCTCCGAGAGCCGCGTTAAAGCTTTCGGCACCGCGTGCGGGCAATGTCGTGCCTCCGGTCCCGATCGTCGGCAAGGACCCGCGTGCCGTGCGTATCCTCGCCGATTTTGCTGCCGCAGTCGGCGGGCCGGCCGCAGTGCGAACGTATGATGCCACGGGCTTTATGCAGCTCAATTACGGCGAAGGTTCGGTTCGCGTCCGTTACCGTACATATCGTTCGGAGCCGGACAAATTCGTGGTCGTCATCAACACGGACGCGATGGGCGAAATGCGTGAGGTGCACGTCGGCAAAGATGTTTTTGTCGATAGCAATACGGGTATTGCAGATTCGATCAAACCCGGAGACATCGGCCCCGGACGCCATTATTTGGCTTCGCTCTTCGATCTGACGTCACCCGAATATTTCAAAGCTCTCAAATTCGAAGGCGAGTATGAGGCCGAGGGTAAGCGTTTACAGGTCGTCAACGCATTGACCTCGGACGGAACGTCGATCGCGATGACGTTCGATCCCGTCGCTAAGACGCTCGAGCGCGTCGCGGTCACCGGTATCGGCTCGACCGTCACCTATTCCGATTACCGAAAGACGGCCGGATTCATGCTTCCGTACAAAATGCTCATCGGCGGCTATGTCGACATCGAGCTTAATTCGCTCACCATCAACCAGCCGATCGACCCATCGATGTTCGAGAAAAAGCAGAACTGTTTCGACAAGCCTTAAGTCTCGCGACCGCATCACGATCCGGCTTTTGTTATGAGCGTAATCGGTTTAGAATAGGCACGATAAAGACCGCGTCCAGAGCGAGATGTTTACGCAGCGAATTTGATCGCTGCTATTCTCGCGAAAAGCTGTTGCGGCCGCATGTTATTCGATCCGTCCCCGCGACGTTCATAGCGGGTGACCACGATACAAATCGATGAATAATTGCCGATCTATTGTGTTTTTCGTTCTTTTGGCGCTCGTCCTATTTATCGGAACGCCGACATTTGCTCAGTCAGCCGGCACGGTCGGCCTTTATCAGGGGCCGGGAGCGGTCGGAACCCCGCAGGAGATCCCGCCGGGCACGTATTTGGTAAAAGCCGTCCAAATGGGCGCTGCTGAGGGCAAGACGGGTGGATTTTCTGTTCGCGTGCCGGCCGGATACGTTATTCGTCTTTGCGAGAATGAAGGCGCTTCGAAGGGCGGCGGCGGCGAGTGCGAAGAATTCGGCGAAGGTACGCACGACCTGCGGTCGGAAAAGTCGGTCTCATATATACGAGTCTCGATCAAGCCGGCCGCCCCCGCTGCTCCGCCGGCCCGAACGCCCGCTGTTTTGGTATTTCAGGAGCTTAATCAGCTCGGCCGCTCGCAGGCTTTTTCGGTCGGTATGTATCGTTCGTTCAAAGGCGAGTTTGGCGGGCTTCTCGACAACACACCGAAATCCGCCATTGTTGCCAAGGGATTTCGAGTTCGGTTCTGCACTGACGAAGGCGACGAATATCGCGGCGGCGGCGATTGCGAGATCCACGACGAAGGCCGCTCAAATCTTCGGTTTTCGGACAGTATATCTTTCATCGAGGTGATCGATCTGAGCGACAAAAGCCCAAAAGACGAGTCGCTGCCCGTCATTCTCTACGAAGACGGCGAGCAGATCGGCAAGAAGCAGGGATTTGATGTCGGGACATTTCTGGGCAGCCGCGAACAGTTCGGCAAGGTCGGCAGCAGCAATGCGTCATCGTTGACCGTCAAAAAAGGATTTCGCGCTCTAATATGTAGCGAAGAGCCCTCGGGTTCGCCGCCCGCCGACAATTGCGAAGAGTTCGGCCCCGGCAAAAGCAATTTGCGAAAGAAGCACAGCGCAGCATATCTCAAGGTCTGGAAGGATGATAAATAAGTCAATTGCTGCTCGTCTTATACGAAAAAATGAAAAATTCACTGAATCTATGTATCGCGATCGTCGTCCTCGTCGTTCTCGGCTGTTCGTGCCCCGCAAAGCTCAAGGAACTTGCCAATAAACGAGACGCTCCGCCGCCGCGTGCGACGCCGGTCTCGACCAGTCCGTCATCGACCAGCACACCGTCGAAGAACGAAAATGAAGGCGATTACGATCTGACGATGGATAAATATGAAAAGATCAGCATCGGGACACCCCGCACTGATGTCGAACGAATTCTCGGCGGCAAGGGAACTGAGATCAGCAGTTCGACCGGCGGAGGCATGCGATTCACTGTAAACAAATGGGAAGGCGATAATTTCAAATCGGTCATACTTTCCTTCAAGAACGACAAAGTGATGACCAAATCGCAGGTCGGACTTAAATAACCCCGCTTCTTACCACTAATATCAACAGAGAAACAGCCCGGCGATCTGCCGGGCTGTTTTGTTGTTTCCAGAAGTTATGAGGGCTTTTTCATCATCGTATCGTTGTCTTTCATCATCGTCTTGCGATGATGGCGGTGGTGCATTATTTTTCGGTGGTGGCGGCGGCGGATCATTTTTCGGTGATGCTTTTTGGACATATGTTTTTTTTGCATCATATTATTCTGCTGCATCGTGTCCTTTTTCATTGTGTCCTGCTGCATTGTCTGGCTCATGCCGATGGCCGACATTGCGAATAATAGACACATCGCCGCAGCGATCATTTTGATTTTCATTTTTTTCTGTCCCCTTGCTGAATGTTATAGTTGTGGGTTCTACCTGCTCATTATCGGTGACGCTCGGAACCTAAAGGAAATTATACTCATATTAGCTAAAGTTATTCCAAATAAATGATCGAGGAGAGTTTGTGAATAAAAAAACTATCAAAGACGTCGATATCAAAGCTAAACGCGTGTTCATCCGCGTTGATTTTAACGTACCCATTAAAGACGGAGTCATTGCTGACGACACACGCATCCTTGGCGCTCTGCCGACGATCCGCTATGCCGTCGGGCAGGGTGCCCGTGTCATTCTTGCGTCGCACCTCGGACGACCGCTGAAGGATAAAAAGAAGGCCGAGGAGAAGGGTTTTCCGTACGATGCCGCCAAATACAGCCTCAAACCGGTGTTCGAGTACCTGTCTAAGATCGACGGCCTAAATGTTGCATTTGCAGATGATTGCGTCGGCGATGCCGTTAATGCACAGGTCGCCGCGATGAGTGATGGCGACGTTCTCCTGCTCGAAAATCTCCGCCTCCACGCCGAGGAGGAAAAGAATGACGCCGGCTTTTCCGAACAGCTTGCATCGCTATGCGACGTTTACGTCAATGACGCTTTCGGAACGGCACATCGTGCACACGCTTCGACCGAGGGCATTACTCACTTCGTCGACGACTGCGTTGCCGGGCTTTTGATGGAAAAAGAGCTCAATTTTCTCGGAAAAGCTCTCCACGATCCTGAACGCCCGTTCGTCGCGATCCTCGGCGGCGCCAAGGTCTCGGACAAGATCCCGGTCATCGAGTCGCTTATCAAACGCAAGGTCGACAAGCTCCTCATAGGCGGAGCGATGGCGTACACATTCTTCAAGGCTCAGGGTTTTACGATCGGCAAATCCCTGTGCGAGGACGACATGATGCCAAAGGCATTGGAGATCGAACAAATGGCAAAGGACGCCGGCGTCGAGCTGATCCTGCCAACCGATCATCAGGTCGTCGACTCTTACGATCCGCTTCATTCAGCCAAAACCATCCCGATCGCCTTCACAAACACTGGGCTCGTTGGCCTCGACATCGGAATTGAGACGATCGCCATTTTCGAAAAAGCTCTCGACGGCGCCAAAACCATCGTCTGGAACGGCCCGATGGGTATGTTCGAAGAAAAACCATTCGATCTCGGCACCACAGCCATCGCCGAGGCCGTCGCTAAAGCCACCGATGCCGGCGCCATCTCGATCGTCGGTGGCGGCGATTCGGTCTCAGCTGTCAATCAGGCCGGCCTCGAAGATCGAATTACCCACATCTCCACCGGCGGCGGAGCAACCCTCGAGTTTCTCGCCGGCGACATTCTTCCGGGCGTTGCGGCACTAGACGATAGATAGCGGTACGCTGACAGCCTTAAAGATCGTAATAATCGTAAGAATCTTAAATAGCTTAAGAACTGCTATTGA
>JBDTZO010000044.1:0-10779 GCA_040005135.1 Acidobacteriota bacterium
AAACGCTGCTCCGTCTAGTTTGCATTCGAAACTCGCTACGCCCGTTCCGCCAGTATCCGTCCCGCTGAACGTGAAATTTGCACTTGTACTATTGCTCGGATCCGTTGGATGGGTAAGTATCTGGGTATCAGGAGCGATCGAATCGATTATCCATCCAAAGCTTGCTGGTGAAGGATCTTTATTTCCCGCCCCATCGACAGTCCGTACCTCAAAGGTATGCGAGCCCTGCGAAAGTAAATTGTACGTCTGAGGCGAAGTACATGCTGCAAAAGCCGCTGCATCAAGTTTGCATTCAAATCCCGCTACAGTGGCTATCACGGAATCCGAACCGCTGAAGGTGAAAGTCGCAGTCGTACTATTGCTCGGATTTTGAGGCGTTGTGAGCAAGAGGGTATCGGGCGGGATCGCATCGACTACCCAACTATAGGTGGCTGGCGACGGGTCGATATTTCCTGCTGCGTCCTTGGCCCTGACGCTGAAAGTGTGCGATCCCTGGCTAAGCCCCGAATAGGTGACCGGTGAAGTACAGTTGGCAAATGTTCCTGCGTCAAGTTTGCAATCGAACCCTGAAATGCCGGAACCACCTGCATCCGTGCCGCTAAACGTGAACGTTGCCGAAGAAATCGTGCTGGGATCGGAAGGTTTTGTGTCTATTGTCGTATCCGGGGGAACTTTGTCAACATATTCATCGGCACCAATATCGTAGCCGGCAAATGTTGGTCGGGCATCGCCGTCAATATCGGTCGTGACTGCTGCTATCGAGGTTCCCGCATCGACCATGGTGCTTGCTTGCAGAAGATGAAGGTCGGTCACCGAAACGAACTGAGGATCGGAAGCCTTTGACGCGGCGTCGCTGCCGCTGGCGGCTTGCCAGTTCGCGAGGGACACGCGTGCCGCGCCTAAAAATCCAACGTTCTGCGCGAAATAGTCGTTCCAGTCAATGGCCGAGAAAGCGGCTGCCCCGGCGGCTGAGCTGACATAGATCGCATACCTGCTGCCGATAGTCTGACTATTGGAAAGGATATTATTTCTAAGGTCGATCGAGCCCGCTGCCGACCCCGAGCCTATGTTCAACGCAGCCGTAACGCTCGACGCGGACGCCTGATCAGTGCTTAGGCTAACCGTATTATTAAAGATCCGGTATCCGCCGCCCGAACCGACAGCGATCCCATAACCATTGTCAGCCGCGGTGACCCCAGCCGCTCCGCGGGAAGCAATATCGCTGATAAAGTTATTGCTGATAAGCAGATTAGACGCAGCAGTAGCCGACGCGAGATAGAGTCCGTTGCTGCCAAGACCAACCGGATTCATCTGTTTGATATCACTGATCTGATTTCGCGATATCTCACCGCCGGAAGACAAACCGGAGATCATAATACCGCTCATTGCGGAGGTAGAAGACGGCGAAGAAACGACACCGGAGATCGTGTTCTGCAATATCGATGCCTGTGCAGTGTTTGCGATATAGACGCCGCGAAAACCGAGCTTATCCGTCGCTGTTGCAGAGCCAAATGTGTTGCCGGTGATCAGCCAGTTATTGTCCCCACCACTAGTCTTTCCATTTACATACGCGCCGTTCTGCACCTTAGTGACTACGTTACCGCGGAATGTATTGTTGTCATTTGCAGCGTCCGATGGGTCGCCGAAAACACCGCCGCCAGCCAAAAGACCCGCAATAGTGCCCGTGGGTCCGCTGCCGGAAATATTGCAGTATTGGATCGTATTGTCCTTCGCGGGGTCGGCAGCTCCGGCACTCGCGATCCATAAAACCGCTCCGTCCACATTCGAATTTGAGATCGTCAGCGACCGATCCGTTCCCGCTCCATCCACGGAGCCCGTTATAGTGACTCGATCAGCTCCGTTGAGCTTTATCAAGGCCGTTGCTCCCACTGACGTCCCTGCGATTACTCTAGGGGCACCCGAAGGCCGGATCGTCATGACGTATGGACTCGGAAACTCGTTAAGGGCGATCGAGCCGTCTTCTAAAAGTAGGTCCGACGTAATATTTATCGTGATATCGCCTGTTACAACATTACTGTTTAAGTATCTAAACAAGCCGCCGGCATCGTTTCTCGTAAGCGACGTGAATGTCTGGGAAGAGCCGACGGTGATCGGCCCGCTAACCGCCGCAGCGATAAAATAAGTGTTTGGTGCCGTCGGCTGCGTAGCAGCCGTCGGCGGGTTAGGCGTCAAGCCTCCTGCTCCGGCTGATGGACTGGCGGAAACGTTTCCGACCGAGTCCTGCGCGACCACAAAATATTGAAGTGTGTCGCCCGTAACAACGCCGCCCCCAGTTACGAACGCATAATTGATGACACAATTGTACGTTATCCCGGCGACAAAAGTGCACTGCGAGAAAGCCGTGAAGGCATCGGAATTACCTTTTCGGAAGTATACTCTCGGCAGCCCGGTTCCCGAGGTTGGAACGCCTGATTGGTCGGTAACCGAGATCGAAAGTGTCCTATTAGCCGTACTAGTCGTACTTGCAAGCGGCGAGTACGTGATCGTTGGACCGAGCGTATCTACTCCAGACTCATATGCTCCAATACTAGGTGCCGTTACGTTGCGGACCACTCCGGCAATATCCGTCGTGATTCCGCTGATCGGTGTTCCGGCCGACAGGATCGGAGAAATCGACTGAGGATGAAGATCGGTTGCGGACAAGAACTGCGGATCGCCGCTGAGCGAATTCGGTGTGTCCTTCCCAGTCGCCGCCGACCAATTGGCTAGATTCGCCTGATTTACTGGAGCACTGAGGCTCGAGGTCGAGCCCACGAAATGAGATGCATC
Organism: Acidobacteriota bacterium; assembly: GCA_040005135.1. Taxonomy (GTDB): domain Bacteria; phylum Acidobacteriota; class Blastocatellia; order Pyrinomonadales; family Pyrinomonadaceae; genus OLB17. The sequence goes on from JBDTZO010000044.1 coordinate 2,791, forward strand.
AATTGCAGCAAATAGATCGTTAAAATTCGAAGACATGTTGGCAAATGTCGTCGATCCTGAGCCAATGGCATAGTTGCTGCCGCTTCCATTGTTCTGTGTATTTACGACTGCATTATTCCGAATATCGACTATAGGATCGCCGCCGGCGACCGCGATCCCGTAACTCTTGCCGTTCCCGCCAGTTTGCGTTCCCGTCATCGATACGGAATTAAAATAGATCTGAGTTGTCGAACCCGTTCCACCGCCCGCAAAAATTCCCGTCGACAAATGACTTGCCGTGCCGTTTGCGGACACCCCGGAAATCACGTTATTCGTTATTTTGGTGATCCCGGAAAGGGCAGGAGCTATGCATATGCCGCAAGCCGAAAAAGTGCCGGTATTTCGGATCGATCCGATTATATTGCGTGAGACCGTGGCATTGGTCACATCATTTCCGGCAGACGTCGCAGTTGTCAACGATTGGATACCTAACGAAATGCCATATACATCCGGTGAACCCGATTGAGCAATATTGCCGATATTATTCTGGGTGACCTGCAGATTGTTCTCGAAACCCGCGATAATACCACCCTTCGATACATTATTCGGCGAAATTGCATTTATGAGATTTTGCGAGATCACATTTCCCGAGTTCTTTACTGCCGAGCTGGCACCTTGCGAATAGATCCCATACTGAACCTTGCATATATTGTTGTTCTGAACGGTATTCGAACTATTTCCGGTTCCAAGGCTCGAAATTGAAGGCGTTCCGTTCGCTCCTGAAAAGATCCCAAACAATGTCTGAGCGTTTCCGCTCCCTGCAATATTGATGTTCTTGAACGTGTCGTTTGAAGCCCCATCATTGCTCGCCGTTGATTGCAAACAGAGCACCGCCGAATTGGTGCCCGGATCGGTATTCGTGAGCGTGAGATCTCGCGTCGATGTTCCATTATTCGATCCATCGAACGTGACGTAATCGGCACCGGAAAGGGTTAAAAGGCACGTCGACGAGGATCCCGTGATCGCCGTGGTAACGCCGGTCGCGGGTTTGATGGTGATCGAGTTTGCCGCACTTGCCCCGGGGATCACACCAATTACGATCGGAAACGTCTCGCCCGTGTTGTATGCGGCGTCTGTCAGAGTCATCGTGACCGGACCATCGACGCCGAAAGATTCAAGATCGCTGAGAGCTTGAGTCAGGGTCGAATACGTGCCTGCAGCCCCAATTGTGTATGGCCCGCTTAGTGGTCCTACAACGATAAGCGTCCCGCTAATTTCGTCGTTTGCCGTGTCTGTATCGGTAGCCAGTTCTGATCTTGCCTTGATCCAATAGTTCCCTGCCGAGGCTACAGACGCACTTGGGAAAGAAACTGTTTGGCTGGCAAGCGGAGCGACGGAGGCGATTATCGCCGTCTGATCGTATAGAACCGTTGTGCAGTTGGTATCCGTGCAGATCCGGTAGCGGACGGTAACATTGGTTTGAGCACTCGTACCGTTGTTTAAAAAAGTCACCTTCGGCAAAAATGGTTCGCCGGCCGTAATTGTTCCACCACTTATAGGATCGACAAAGGCGCTGGCTTGCATTTCATTTGCCGGCGGTAGTGTGCCGTCAAATTCGCTGGCACCTATATCAAAAAGGAGGTTCCCGCCCGGACGGCTTTTATTGTCGAAATCGTTCACCACGCCGAGCGACGATGCTCCAACATTGCGAGCCGGCGAACCTGATGTCAAATGCAGATCTGTCGGCGAAACGAACAACGGGTCGGTCGATAACGAGTTAACATCCTGTCCGACAGCGATTTTCCAAGCCGCGAGATCCGCTACATCAATTGAGTTGAAAAGGCCAAATACCGTTCCGGCGCCGCTCGTAAAATAGATGTTGTTATCGATCGTGAGGCCCGCCGGATTAGCCGTTGTTCCTCCGACGCGAATCGCATAATTCTTGCCTGTTGCGGTGCCGGTATTGGTGCGGCCATTGACGAAAATGTTATTTCGGAATACGCGTGCGGCGGTCGTCTGCGTACTGTTGAATGCGATCGAAGCCCCCGCTCCAGCCGTAGGACTGCCGCCGACATAGATGCTGTTATGGTAAAAATTGTTTGTCCCCGATGGCTCATTTATTCCGCTAATTCCCGCGGCGGCGGCTGTACCGATCGATTTGGGTACGCCGGCACCGACAATAATGAAATTATTACGGTAGGTTGTATTCCCGCCAGCGATTCGAATACCGTTTACCTCTGCTGACGTGCTACTGGTCGCGGAGGTAAGGCCGCTGACCAGGTTCCTCTCGACGGTATTGGCTCCCGACGATCCGTTAAACTGAATTCCACTGACGACAGTTGAAGCTGAGGCGTTCGAATTGATGAGATCTGAGATCGCGTTTCTCGAGATCAACTGGTTAGCACCGGTAGCAGAAACGACGATTCCAACTACAGAGGAACTGGCTAGAGTTCCATTACCGCCGGCAGCGGACAGATTTCGTATTATATTGCCGGAAAGGGCTCCCGCGGCATTGGAATTTACCATGCCCTGAACAATTGTTCCTGCGGCTGTCGAGGTGCTGCTGATCGAATCCGGATCAGGCCCGCCAACCGTATTTCCTTGCGCGGTCCATGACGCTGCCGGCCCGGTGTTCGCCCAAAAACCGTAAATGTTCGCCGCACCGGTACTCGAATTCGACGCGCTCAATCCTCCAATATTGTTATTGTTCGTGATCCAATTACTGTTTCCAAAATTGGAAATTCCGATCAGGTCCGAGGAGCTGGCAGCACTTGACGTATACGTGATGCTGTCCGGAGCGCTTTGACTGCCGATCGTGTTGGCGGTCGCGTCCCCGATCATGGTCAGGCCTGCATTTACATAGATCAGTCGCAACGGCGCAGCCGCTCCCGTTCCAGACGCTACTCCTGACATTGCAATACCGGCGACCGTATTACCCTCAACGCTTGTCGCGGTTGCTGTTCCGACCTGGAGGTAAATGGGGACGAATGCCGCTCCAGGATCGGCCGCAACAAAGTCGTATACACCCGTACCAGCCGCCGACGCGAAGCCTATTGTATTACCCGCAACCTGAAAGTTGTTGCCCGATCCATTCGCGATCCAGATAGCGGAGTGCTGATCGCCGGTCGTCAGCGTCCGAGCCGAGGTCTGATAGAACCGATTGTTTGTGAAACTATCGTCAGTAGATCCAGCAGCAACGTAAATACCCGCGCTCGATACTGCCGGGCCAAAACAATCGAAAATATTGTTATTGTCGACAACGTTTCCACTGTTATTTACAGCCGTGCTGAGGGTCGAACCACTAACGTAGACTCCTTTAGTCGGCAAGTTAAGGCCCGCAGGCCCGATATCGTTATTGGAGATCGTGTTGTTGTCGTTTCCGGAAGCGGTTGAATTATCCAGGCCGAGATATACATTACCACCGTCAGTGCCGACTGAGCCGGCGAAGGATCCGAGTATCGTGGCATTTGTGACTGTGTTGCTGGTCGCTCCCGATCGGAAGCGAATTGTCGAAGTTCCGGGCACAGCCGATGAAGTCGTATTTGAGATCGTGAGCGAGTTGCCGCCCGCATTCAAACCATCGATCGTGACGTGGTCGGCTCCATTGAGATCGATCAATGGACTACCTGCTGGAAGCGATCCGCTAACGGTCCGGGCAATACCTCCCGACGGCCGAATAAGAACCGAAGAATACGACGCTCCGCCCGTTCCACTTGCAGCCAGTTCGGCAGTCGACGACTCCGTCGTGTTACCGATCAAGTCCAGTTGTATCGAGCCGGTTAGTCCGCCGGCCCCAGCATTGATGTCATCAAAAGCCGCTTTGACAGTGGGGTATGTGCCGCCGCTGCCGATCGTGGCAGTCGCCGATGGTGCGTTGATGCTTTTGGAATAAGTTCCGCCGCTGAGTATCAGCCGGGACACCGTCTCAAGGGGCCCAAACGAGCGTTCGACGGCAATGCTGCTCGCCGCGATCCCAAGCGTCAGAACCGCCGCGAGAGCGAAACCCCATCCCAATGATCGCAAGTAGGAGAACCGCTGAAACATATTAAAACTATACCGACAGGCTTACGACCCGGAAAACCAAAGCCATGCGAATTACCTTGGTGATTGCCGACCTGTATTGCGGGTTAGGAGAACTCTAGTGATTTTGATTCAAAATGTCAATAAAAATCGGACTTGCGTGTTCCATACGATTCGGTGCTAATGGCTCTCTTTAGGAGCGATCTTTATGCACATCGTCATTCCGCCCAATAATCAGTCTAACCAGGTGGGAATAAAAGCGGGGGCCGAAGCCCCCGCTTTTTGACTCTCACAATGAAGCGTTTTCAGCGGCCAGCGGACAACTGGATTCTAATATTGGCCAGGTCAAGCCGTTCGCGAACCGGTATATTGTCCTCTATCGACAAGCTCGCAGCCGCTGCGAGTGCCTTTTCCGCCGATTCCCTGTCGGCCCGAGCCGCTGCGACATCGATCTCATCCGCCGTTTGCGCCGAATCCGCGAGTACGGCGACCTTGTTCGCATTGACCTCTAAGAAACCGCCGGCAACTGCCAGCCTTTCCGTGTTTCCCTTGTTGGTATAAGAAAGAATGCCAGGCCTTAATGCCGAGATCATGGGAGCATGGTTGGGCAAAATTCCGGCCTCACCCGAGGCGGTCGGTACGGTCACCGAGTCAACGTCGGCGTCAAGCACACGTTTCTCTGGAGTAACAATTTCTAATCTAAGCATACTGGTTCGATTATCGAGTTTTGCGGGCGGACACGGCCATACTATGTCCGCCCGACTCTATTTTACGCGACGGCAGCCATTTTCTTAGCTTTCTCGCGTGCCTGTTCGATCGTGCCAACCATGTAGAATGACTGCTCAGGCATATCGTCGCACTTGCCTTCCAGGATCTCCCTAAAGCCTTTGATCGTATCTTCGATCTTGACGTATTCGCCCTTCAATCCGGTGAACTGCTCACCGACGAAGAAAGGCTGCGAGAAGAACCGCTGGATCTTTCGGGCCCGGGCGACAGTTAGCTTGTCATCTTCCGAGAGCTCATCGAGGCCCAGGATAGCGATGATATCCTGCAGATCCTTGTAACGCTGTAGTATTTTCTTCACCGATTGGGCGGTGTTGTAATGCTCGTCACCGACTATCTGCGGATCGAGGATCCGGGAGTTGGACGCGAGCGGATCTACGGCCGGATAAATGCCGAGCTCGACGATCTGTCTCGAAAGGGCCGTGACCGCGTCGAGGTGAGCAAACGTCGTCGCGGGCGCCGGGTCTGTATAGTCGTCAGCAGGGACGTAAACGGCTTGGATCGACGTGATCGCGCCGGTTTTCGTCGACGTGATGCGTTCCTGCATTTCGCCCATCTCTGACGCAAGCGTCGGCTGGTAACCCACGGCGGACGGCATACGTCCCAGCAGTGCTGAGACCTCTGAGCCGGCCTGCGTAAACCGAAAGATATTATCGACGAAGAAAAGAACATCATTTCCCTGATCGCGGAAATACTCGGCCACGGTGAGCCCGGATAGAGCCACACGCAGACGAGCTCCGGGCGGTTCTGTCATCTGCCCGTAGACGAGCGATACCTTAGAACCCGGGATCTCGGCTTTGTCGACCAGAGTTAGGTCAAATTCGCCGGTCTCCTCCATGTGTTCATTAAACTTGTCGCCGTATTTGATGACTTTCGATTCGACCATTTCGCGAAGAAGGTCGTTGCCCTCACGCGTTCGTTCGCCGACGCCCGCAAACACCGAAAATCCGTCCGATCCGATCGCAACGTTATTGATCAACTCCATGATCAATACGGTCTTGCCGACGCCGGCACCGCCAAAGAGGCCGATCTTTCCGCCGCGAAGGAACGGCTGAACAAGGTCGATGACCTTAATGCCGGTCTCGAACATCTCGAGTGACGTGGCCTGCTCGTCAAAAGACGGAGCGTGTCGGTGGATCGAAGACTTATGTTCCGAGCTTACCGGACCAAGTTCATCGACGGGATCACCGATCACGTTCATCACTCGCCCAAGCGTGGCGTTACCAACGGGAACCATTATCGGCCCACCGAGGTCGATCACCTTCATACCGCGGACCATACCGTCCGTGGGCAACATCGAAACCGCACGCACGCGGCCTTCGCCCAAGTGCTGCTGCACCTCGGCCACAACATCGATCGTTTCCCCTTCGAATCCTTCGCTCGTAATACGCAAAGCCTGATATATGGGCGGCAAATAATTATTCGTAAATTCTACGTCCACGACCGGACCGATGATCTGGACAACTGAACCGATCTGTCCGCCTTCCTCATTAGCCATTCTTAGTAAATGCTCCTGTTATAGATAAGAAAACCAAGTGTTTTACAAAGGAGTAAGAGTATCATAGCGGCCCGATTTGGCGCAAAACGGCCACCGCTTTTGGATCAGAAAAAGCGGTGGCCTGAAAAGTGGAACCGCAAGATCGCAATATGCTAAACCGCAAAGGTCAGCGTCCAACTCCAACGTCGCCAATATCTCCAGTCACGCTTAGTGAAGTACCAAGTTGCCGCTTGCCAAAGGATAATCGCACCAAACTGTCAGTTCGCAGCCCTAATCCTTTTTGGATGTTGATCCTTTTTGGCCCGACCTACCGGGCTTTTTGCCGCCGCCATCCTACTTATTGACGGTTGCCCATGCCGGCTTCTCGGCCTCCTTTTTAGAGACGCCCTTTTTCTTGTAACCTTCCTCGATGTGCTCATCCTTTCGCTCCTGCTTACGGTGTATTTTGTTCTAGCATATGGTTTCACCCAAAATTTATACCTTGCTAGACCGTCGGGACGTTTTTTCGGACGCGTAGATCCTTCGAGCAAGTTCGAAAATGTCTCTAGTCCGTTCGTTGCCGCGGGCCGAACCTGTCTCGATCATCGCGCCGGTTTGAGCCTCGTTCGCCTCTGATTCCCGTGACGCATTTCGACCTTTTTGATCTTCCGTCCCGGACGTTGCTACTTCCCTTTTGATGGACATTGTTCCCCTTTTGCACTAATTATCGAGCGCCGCGTCAGCACTGTTTGTATGCGGGTTTACACTCAGCGATGAATTAAATTGACAGGGCCTAATGCTTTTAGTAGCCTTTTGCCATCGACCACTTTCAAAGGCTTAGATCACGATTTGACCAATCTCACAAAACTAGAACTTCCACCGCAGGGCCTGAGCACTCTATTCGGAGTTCAGGACCAGAACATCAAATATCTTGAGACCGTGCTGGACGTCCGCATTGGTGCACGCGGCAACGAACTGCTCATCGACGGCGACGATCGCGACATCGAAACGGTTAAGCAGATCTTGTCGGATTTCGTCGACCTGTTCGACGAGGGCAGCGTATTTACGGACAAAGAGCTTCGCGATGCGTTCAAACAGATCGCGGACGACCGTGCTTATAGCTTAAAAGACCATTTCCTCAAGGCACGCTTTAACCCGACCGGTAAAAAACAGGTCGCACCAAAGACTGCAAATCAACGAAAATACCTCGATGCGATCGCCGCAAATGACCTTGTATTTGGAATTGGCGTGGCCGGGACCGGAAAGAGTTATCTCGCGGTCGCAATGGCGATCGATGCGTTGTTCAAAAAGCAAGTAAGCCGTATCATCCTGACGCGTCCCGCGGTCGAGGCCGGCGAGCGTCTCGGGTTCCTTCCGGGCGATCTTCAGGAAAAGGTAGATCCATATCTTAGGCCGCTTTACGACGCGCTTTTTGATCTTGTTGATTCCGAAAAGGTCACGAAGATGCTCGAAAAGCGAATCATAGAGATCGCTCCGCTCGCATTCATGCGCGGCCGAACGCTGTCGGATGCTTTCATCATCCTCGATGAAGCGCAGAACACGACCAGCGAGCAGATGAAGATGTTCCTTACCCGCATCGGCTTCGGTTCAAAGGCAGTTGTCACCGGCGACCGTACACAGATCGACCTGCCGCGCGGCCAGAAAAGCGGGATAAACGAAGCCGAAACCGTCCTCGCCGGCCTCGAAGGCATCGAATTCGTCTATTTCAC
>JBDTZO010000041.1:0-3171 GCA_040005135.1 Acidobacteriota bacterium
ATCGCCGTGATGCCGTTTGTCAACGAAAGCGGTAATGCAGATGTCGAATATCTGTCGGATGGAATGACCGAGACGCTGATCAAGAGTTTGTCGCAGATTCCGAATCTGAACGTCAAGCCGCGTTCGTCGGTGTTTCGTTACAAAGGCAAAGACACGGATTTGCAGACGATTGCTAAAGAATTAAATGTGCAGGCGATTCTGAACGGGCGCGTCGTTCAGCGTGGCGACTCTCTGACGCTTTCGTTGGAATTGGTTGATATCTCAAAAGACAGCGTGATTTGGACTGAAAGTTACAACCGCAAACAATCCGACCTCGTTTCTCTGCAAAGCGAAATCGCCAAAGACGTTTCGACCAATCTCAAGGCTAAACTGTCGGGGGCGGAGACTGCCAAAGTAACCAGCGGCTATACGGATAATTCGGAAGCGTATCAGCTTTATCTGAAAGGTCGCTATCATTGGAACAAGCGAACTTACGAAGATCTGACAAAAGCCGTTGATCATTTCAAGGCGGCAATCGAGAGGGATGATCATTTTGCACTCGCTTATTCGGGTCTTGCCGATACCTATTCGGTGTTGCAGTATTATCAAGGCTCACGCTCAAACGAATTCATCAATAAAGCAATGCCCTACGCCGTTAGGTCGGTCGAACTTGACGATCAATCGGCCGAAACCCACTCTTCTTTAGCCTTTGTCAATGAAGGTTCTTGGAAATGGGCAGACGCCGAAAGGGAGTACCAGCGCGCGTTGGAACTTAATCCAAACTACTCGTCCGCCCTCCTTCGATTCGCTCGGTTCACCGTACGAATTCCAAAACACGATGAAGAGGGATTAGTAATGATAAGACGTGCGGTCGAGATCGAGCCCTCATCGGTCGTTATCAACGACAACCTAAGCCAAATGTATTTGTCCCAAGGCAACGTCGATCTTGCCCTTGAACAGGCAAAGAAAACTGTCGAGCTTGACCCGAATTACTCATTTGGTTGGATTGATCTGGCGTACACACAGCTCAAGCAGGGCCAAATAGCAGAAGCACGAACCTCAGCCGAAAAGGTCGCTGAGATTACTAAACGGTCAAGTCGTTCACTCGTTTGTTTGGGCTTTGTCTATGCTAAATCGGAACGCCTAGTAGAGTCCGAGGCAATCCTCAAGGAAATTGAACAAAGATACGAAAATCGCCAAGCCGATGCCACGGACGTAGCGGCACTTTACGCAGGACTCGGAAACAAGGATCAAGTTTTTGCATGGCTGGACAAGGCTTTTGTAGATCATAGTTCTCTGTTAGTTGATCTACGAGCAGAATATCCTTTCGCCGGGCTACTCAATGATGCTCGGTATAAGGACTTGCGGGAACAGATGAAACTACCGGAATAGAATTTTATGAAACGATGTCCCGAATGCAGGCGAGATTACGCTGACGACACCCTGAGTTTCTGTCTTGAGGATGGAACTCCGCTCGTGCAAGGCTCTGTTCCGGTTAATCAAGCCGCTTCCGATGAACCTGCGACGGCGATCTTGCATATCACCGATGCCGTCGGCGAGGCACCGACTCGCGCTCAGATATATACGACCGAAAAGACCGCAGTTTTGCCGTCGGGAATTGCAGATGTTCCGCAAAAAGGCTTCGACAAACGCCTGATCGCGGCTCCTATTCTGGTCGTAATTATCGCTCTCGGCGTTTATTTGGGTTATCGATATGTCAGTTCATCTGGCAGCGAACAGATAAACTCCATCGCCGTTCTTCCGTTCGAGAACCGCAGCGGCAACCCTGATTCCGAGTATCTTTCCGACGGCTTGAGCGATTCGCTTATCTATCGGCTCACCCAGTTGCCGAATCTAAAGGTCAGCCCGACCAGTTCGGTGGTTAGATACAAAGGTAAACAAACCGATATTGCCGAGATCGCAAAGGAGCTTGACGTCGACGCGGTAATGTCCGGCAAGCTCGCGCAACGGGGTGACGACTTGACGATCAGCGTCGAGTTGATCGACGCTCGCTCGAAGAAATTGATCTGGGCCGAGCAATATGACCGCAAGATGGCTGATCTATTGGCTACCCAGCGTGAGATCGCAACGACCATTACACAAAAGCTGCAACTAAAATTGTCAGGCGACGACGCAAAGGGGATCACTAAAAAATACACCGACAACAACGAAGCCTATCAATGCTATCTAAAAGGCCGCTATCACTTTGCCAAACGTTCAAAAGACGACATCCTGAAAGGCATTGATTATTTCCAGCAGGCCATCAGACTCGATCCCAACTTCGCGTTAGCTTATGCGCGCATATCCGACTCTTTTTTGAGCATGCCCGCGTATCCGTACATGGCGCCTACGGAGGCGTATCCTCAAGCAAAGGCGGCGGCATCCCGAGCTGTGGAGACTGATCCAACCCTCGCGGAGGGCCACACTTTCCTCGGAATGACATTGGCGATCTGCGATCACAATTGGCCTGAATCTGAACGTGAATTCAAACGCGGTATTGAACTGGATCCGAATAGCGCCTCGGCACATTTTCGCTACGGCCAGATATACCTTGCCGATATAGGCCGTATCGACGAGGCCATAACAGAAACGAAACGAGCACTTGAACTCGAACCGCTCGATCTCAATATGGGAGCGAATCTGGCATGGTTGTACCTCTTCGCACGGCAAAATGATAAGGCCCTGGATCAGGCAAAGAAAGTATATGAGATGGAGCCGACATTTCCCGTCGCTCGCTGGATGCTCGGTGAAGCCTATGTCATGAACGGCATGTATCAGGAATCGCTCGCACTAAACGAACCGATACTGCAAGCCGATCCAACGAGCCAATATACACTTCGAAACGTCGGAGTTGCGTATGCCAAATTGGGCAGCCGGAACGATGCTGAGCAGTCCGTCCAAAGATACAAAGATCTACGCAAAACGCAATATGTTCTCTCTTACCGATTTGCGAGTCTTTATGCCGCAATGGGTGACCGAGATCAGGCGTTCGCAGAGCTTGAAAGGGCTTTCAATGAACAGGACTGGCAGCTACAGCGAATAAAAGTCGACCCGTTCATGGACCCGCTCCGTGGTGACCCTCGATTTAAAGACCTGCTGAAACGGATGAATCTGCCGGAATAGGATTTAGGAGAAAAATGAAAAAAATAATGATGACTCTGATGATCGCAATCGCCGCGTCATCCGTCGTCT
>JBDTZO010000014.1:0-10677 GCA_040005135.1 Acidobacteriota bacterium
CCGTCGGCCAGCTTTCGTACCCTCGGATCGGAAATGTGCGCTCGTTCGCTTGTCAGAATAGCTATCGAGTGGTGTGGGATCATCGCGCGCATGTAGGAAACGTCCTCAACGGTCGCTTGACTTCGAGCGAGCCACAACTATACGCAAAAGACGATTATGCTTCCGACGACAATAGCCGCGTTAACCCTCCAATTTTTGTACATTCTAAGCATGAAAAGCAGCCGACGGCCGTTACCGCCCCCATCACAAGTGCCATGTATGCTCGCGTTTCGCTGAAAAAGACATGGTCGAGATCATATGTGTTCAGATACATCACACCGAACATTATGATCGTCGAAGTAGCGATCATCGCGGCGAAACGTCCGAAGCTCACCTTCATTTTATTTGGTTCCATTCTCCTCTCCGGTAATTTGTGTTATCACTCGATACTCGGTCACTTCATTTTTGAAGGCCTGAAACGTAAAAACACCTGCCAACCGGCGTGTGTAGTTCCCCCATAGTAAGGCGTAAGGGTTGTGGGATTGGTATTGAGCGTTACCAGTGATCCAAGACCGACGTCGATACCCTTGCCCTGCATCAGGTCGCGGACATACCCAACGGAAAATACATTTACTCGAAAAACTTTGTCCTCGTCCGCATTGCTTAGCACGAGATCGTGGCCAGTCTTTTGAACAGTTTCAGCTCGGCCAAAGACAGCATTTTTATAGAAATCATAGTTACTTTCGAAAAGAAAAGAATTCGTGCTCTCGCCGTTTGCACGATTTTGTCCAAAGATAAACGTGCTCGCCCAATTATGATCTTTGTCGAAGCTCCGGTTGTAAATAGCGGAGGCGGTTGTCTTGCGAAGCACGTGTATGTTTGGTTCCAACGGTTCGGGATCTTTGAGATAGCCGTGCGATATCTGAAACGCCCAGTTCTTCGTTGGATTGTATGAAAAGCGGCCGCTGAAGGAATTAAGGCGCGGCTTGTCAAAATTGTATCGGTTCTCGTTGGGTTCGGTACCGTTGAAGGCACTTGCTTCGATCTTTGCTTTTCCCCACGAAAAACCTGCCGTTACGACACCAAAAGTAATATGAGTCGCGTCTTGCCAATGATGACCTATCGGAGCGTCAGGATTATTCATTCCTGACGTACGATGAAGATACATGGGTGGCCCTAATGCCGGTTCGCCCGGATAGCCTGCGTAAAGGTAAAAGGATCTTTTCTCGTCGAACTTATACGAGTAAGTCAGAGCAAGTTCGCTTATCAAATCGTGTGGATGCTGACGGTCGTGGATCGGCTTCCCTTGGAATTGTTCACCGCTCTGATACAAGAGCGGATACCCGTAGCCTCGCTGAATGATCGGGTCAAGACTAAACATACCGCGAAAGCCGATCTGCGACTTGTCGTTGATCGGCTTGGAATACATGGCCATAAACATTGTCGGGCCATCGAATCTGCTCCTGCTGCCTTTTCCCGAAGCCGAGACATCACGACTCGATCCAATGCTTGTGTAGCGAAGAAAAGCCGTCCCCATGAACATCCACATGCTGCCGTCGGAGTTCATCTTCATCTTTGCGTACATCGGCGTCGAATCGGGAGCCCAGGACGTACCTGAGCTCTCGCGGTCCATTGGGTCGCCGATATTGGTAACTGAGGACATTTTCATAGCATGGTCGTGACCCATTCCCGGCATAGAGGACATATCGGCAGGTTTTTTTTCGTCCGACTTCATTCCCGGCATGTTTTCCATTTTGTCCTCATCCGGCGAATGGACATGTTTAGTTTTAGGTGGTGACTTGAGATCGGTCGCCTTGATCCCAACGGCAATATTGCCCCACATTCCGCCCTTGGCATGACTGCCAACGGAGCAAAAATATTTATAGGCGCCGTCTTCATTTGCGCGGATCACTATTTCTTCGGCCTGCATTGTGCCGTCTTCGAGTTTCGAAAGAAGCTTATCGCTGCCTGCCGTTTCTTTTGTGTCCGGTGCCGCAGTAAAGTCTGCCACGACGTGTCCAAAGCGAATATCGTGCTTCATATCGCCATCGACATTGACGAAGAGCACGTTTATCGTGGCACCCGACGGAACGACCAACGTCGGATTCCTCATTCCCTGGATCCTGAAGGAAAGCATGTCATCCTCAGGACCTGTGATCACAACCAGCCGGATGACCTTTTCGGTGAATGTCAGATTCGCCTTATCCTTCGTGCCGAGAGTCTGGCCTTGCTCCAGGGCTACCAGATCAGCCTGCTTGACCGTTTTCTTTTCACTGCTAACAAGCGTAAAGGCCTCATGAGCGAACGCGTTGACGCTTAAAGCAAGGGCCGCAAAAACTAACAAAATTAATTTCTTCATTGATTTAACTCCTCGCTCGATCAGAGCGATCTAACATATCCCGCGATAGCTGCGATCTGTTTCGCAGTCAACTTTTTTCCGAACGCCGGCATATCGTCGCGGCCGTTCCTAATGGTTCGCTCAATGCTCGCAACACTTTTGTCCAAGTTCGTTAGGGCAGGTGCATCGAGTTCACGTCCCTTCGCGGTATTGGCGCGACCATCCGAACCGTGACAGCGAGCACAGTTTTGAATAAATAAGCTCCGTGGATTCAGTTCTTCGGCCGAAGCCGCAGCTCTCGTCCTCTGGGTCGCCGCCGCGATCCCGGCCATGACCGAAAAAGCAGCAATTAGCGCTAGCTTAAATCCATTTTTCATTTCTAACCTCCAGATGATGTAAACCGGTCGTATATACACGACCACATAGGCCGAAAACGGCCTAGCGAAGAATATGGTTCTTTACGATTTACAGGCGCGGAGGTGCGCGTGCAGGCAGAAGGGATCTGAGAGTACTTGAGTACGACGGAGCGTCAGCTCGCTCCGTTGAGGAATAGTGAAACGCGGCAATGGCAACAAATCTGAGATCGGAAGGACCCGAAAAAGCGTCGGCAACGGTGTCCGCAGCCCTAACTCCTTTGTTTTCCGATCGAGATGCCAATAAGGGCGAACTCTGTTCTACCGAACAACTGCAATTATCATCGACCGCATTTCCGGATCCGGAGTTTTCCGCGGCCTCGAGATGCGAACTGCAGTTGCTTGAGTCTCCCGCCCACTCGTCAGGATGCGAGCACGAACATGCCGCCGGACTAGCCGTGAGCAGCGCAAACATCAGGCATAGCACTAACGCGATATGTTTTGATTCAAATCTCGCCATCAAATTTCTATGGTATATAGACGACACGCGAAAGAAAAGGGTTGGATGTTGTTTCCCCGGTCGCGAACGGGACCGGGAACGGGATCGTGAACTTGCATAGATCAATGTGATTAACATATACTACATATGTTGAACCAAATTTAACACTCGCTCCGGCGAATGTGTGTGTTAAACCAAATTTTAACATTCACTACGTCGTTTAGTGGAAATTGCCTTCTATCCGCCGTATCTTTTACTGGTGAGCGATCCTTCATGGTCGCGATCCGTCTACCACTAAAGAGCGAACATCAAACTTCGCACCTTAACCGAAAAGGCAATTGCCCCCAAAAGGGTAAGCGCAAAGCCGAGAGCCGTTTATTTACGGATCGTCCGGCTTCCGAAGTGAGGTCTTATGAAAAACCATGTCGTCGTCGTCCTTGGTCTCATCGCCGCAATGTCAGTCGCCGGGGCCGCTCAATCAAATTTGTTTCAAGGCGAGGTCGCCGTACACGTAGCCCACGCAGGCGTCGAAACCGAAATATCGCGGCCTCTCCTTGTTCCGTCAAAGCCGGTCGATATTGAGCTGCCATCTGCGGCAAATATTGCCTTGGACGAACGCATGCTTTTCGATATGGTCAACCAAAAGCGTGCTGAAAATGGGCTAAAGTCGCTGTCGTGGAGCGATGATCTCGAGACTCTCGCCCATCGTCATTCGCAGGACATGGCGGATAACAAGTATTTTAGCCATCGAGGGCTCGACGGTTCGAAGGTGAGCGACAGGGCCGACCGCTGCGGTATACGCAGTTGGCGGGCGATAGGCGAAAATATCGCATACAATCGAGGCTATAAAGAACCGATGGAAAAGGCCGTGGAATTGTGGATGGAATCTACGGCACATCGCCTAAACCTTCTGGACGGCCAATGGCGCGAATCTGCAATCGGTGTCGCGATCGCATCGGACGGTTCATATTATTTCACTCAGGTATTTCTACGAAAATAAACCTGCAGCGAATTTAGATTTACACATAACGGACGGGCCCGAACGCAGGGCTCGTCGTTTTGTTTTGGAAGCGCCTGTTGCTGCTATTCGCGGCTTTCATTATTCTTACAGGATGTCGTCCGAATTCTCATTGCCGTCGTTTGCGAAGGTAAATCTGCACCTTCGAATCGCTGGCAAACGAGCGGACGGATTTCATGAGATCTGTACCGTTTTTCAGGCCATCTCGTTGCGGGACACTCTGACTTTTCGGGAAGCTGATTCGCTGCAGATGACATGCAGCGATGCCTCGATCCCTGTCGATTCTGACAATATCATCATGCGTGCAGCTCAACTATTGGAAGAGCTTGTCGGGAACGGTCGTGGTGCAGATATTCATCTGCAAAAGCGCATCCCTTCGCCCGGTGGACTTGGCGGTGGTTCGTCGAATGCGGCTGCCGCACTTATCGGGCTCACTCGGCTTTGGGAAGTGGAACTGCCAGCGGCGGAGATGCATGCCATTGCGGCAGCCCTTGGGTCGGACGTACCGTTCTTTCTTACAGGCGGTACCGCAATGGGAACTGGCCGCGGTGAGATCATTGAGCCGATTGACGACAAGACCGGCCCTTACATGCTAGTTGTCACACCGGCTATCGATGTTTCCACCGCTAAAGCGTACCCGTCCCTGCATGCTCCAAACTTGACATTCGACGACCCAGACCTTATTCTTCGAGTTTGCCGCGATGATGCCCGATCTCTGGATCTGCATCTTTCGGTATTGATAAACGATTTCGAACACTCTGTTTTTGAGGCCTTTCCGGAGATCGGCGAGGTCAAGCAGGAACTCCTCAAGCTTGGTGCGGTCAACGCACTTCTAAGCGGCAGTGGGGCAAGCGTGTTCGCAGTTTTTGACAAAGAAGAGACACGGCAAGCTGCTATTAAAGCCCTTGATATTAGATCAACCTGGCGAAAGTTTGCCGTA
The DNA here is from genome assembly GCA_040005135.1 of Acidobacteriota bacterium. Taxonomy (GTDB): domain Bacteria; phylum Acidobacteriota; class Blastocatellia; order Pyrinomonadales; family Pyrinomonadaceae; genus OLB17. The sequence continues at coordinate 5,128 of JBDTZO010000014.1, forward strand.
GCAGCCGTTTCGCGTTCCGAGTATCGCGAAGCGTTTCGACGCTAGGCTGTTTCCGATCAGTTTCTGAAATCGCATTGGGGCGTAGCCAAGTGGTAAGGCACCGGTCTTTGGATCCGGCATTCGTAGGTTCGAGTCCTCCCGCCCCAGCCATTTATGATACCGAAACGGTCTGTCTCTATGTTTGAGATCGGCCGTTTTTTTATTTTATTTTGCAGCTTTAGAGACTGAGATCCGAAAAGCATGAGCGTCACCGGAAAAGTAAAAGTGTTCACGGGCAGCGCCCACCCGGAACTTGCCGAGGAAATATGCGCCGCCCTCGACTGCGAACTCGGAAAAGCAAGCAATGACCGTTTTTCCGACGACGAGTTTAATTTTCAGATCGGCGAAAATGTGCGTGGTTCCGACGTTTTCATCGTCCAACCAACGTGTCCGCCTTCGGACCGGCACCTGATGGAATTGCTGATCATGATCGACACGTTCGTCCGTGCATCGGCGGAGAGGGTCACAGCGGTGATCCCATATTTTGGTTACGCCCGCTCGGACAAGAAAGATCGCCCGCGGGTGCCAATTGCAGCAAAGCTCGTTGCTAATTTGCTGACGACAGCTGGTGCACAGCGGATCCTGACGATCGACCTGCACGCGTCGCAAATACAGGGGTTCTTTGATATTCCGGTTGACCACCTCTATGCGGCACCGATCGTGGTGGATTATTTCCGCAATAATCCGATCGAGAACCTTATCGTGGTCGCTCCGGATACTGGCGGTGCCGAGCGTGCTCGTGCCTACGCCAAGCGGCTCGACGCCGGACTCGCACTTTGCGACAAACGCCGCGAACGTGCGAATGAGGCCGATGTGATGAATATCGTCGGCGACGTGCGTGGCAAGAATTGCCTGATAATTGATGATATGTGCGATACGGGCGGCACCATTTGCAAGGTCGCCGAGGCATTGCATAAGGCCGGAGCGAACGAGATCTCGGCTTGCTTTACGCACGGCGTATTTTCCGGAAAGGCCGTTGAGAACATCAGCGGTTCGTATTTGAAAAAGGTCATCGTTACCAATACGATCCCGATCCGCGACAACGGACTGCCGCTCGTCAAGGGCGGCAAGATCGAAGTTTTGAGTGTCGCCGGGCTACTGGCTTCGGCGATCAAGTCGATCCACGACGAGACGAGCGTTTCGTCACTGTTTATTTGAGAGAACACTTTTAGGTGAGTTATGGCAGAAAAAATATTAGTTAAAGCAGTTAAGCGTGATACGCGTGGCAAGAACGAGAACCGCCGCCTTCGTGCGGCCGGCAAAATACCGGTCGTCGTTTACGGCGGAGGCTCGGTCAGTCTCGCGGCCACCGCCGAGCTGAAAGATCTCGCGGCGATCATCCGGACGGATTCCGGCGTCAACACCGTTTTCTCACTCGATATCGAGGGCGAAGGCATCAACGACGTCATTTTCCAGGATCGGCAGATCGATCCGATCAAGGGACGTCTGGTTCATGTCGATCTCCGTCGCTTTGCAAAGGGCGAAAAGATCGAAATGACCGTTCCGGTGCATCTTATCGGACACCCGGCGGGCCTTGACGAAGAAGGCGCGGTCCTGACCCAGGCTCTGCGCGAGATCAAGGTGATCTGCGAACCGGCGAACACGCCTGATTCGATCGACGTCGACATTTCAGGTATGGCGGCGGGCCACGCGATCCACGTCTCGGACCTCAAGGTCGCGGATGGCATCGAGATCGTTGATGCGGGTGACGCGGTCGTTGCGTCGATCGCCAGCATTAAGGAAGAAGATCTGGAGCCGCAGCTTGAGGAAGGCGCTCAACCGGAAGTGGTTGGCGAAACTCCTGCTGACGGCGAAGACGCAGGCTAATTCTGACGTCTCGGGCCGTGGTTTTGTATCCGCGGCCCGAGACGAACGATTATGGATTCGCCTGAAACCAATTGGCTCATCGTCGGTCTCGGCAATCCGGGACTGGAATACGAGAGGACGCGGCACAACGTCGGCTTTATGCTGGCGGACCTGCTCGCGGGCCAATGCCAGACGCAGATCAGGCGTGACGAATGCCGTGCATTAATTGGGCGAGCGGAGATCGCCGGCCAGATGGCCGAACTTGCGAAACCGCAGACCTACATGAACCTGAGCGGCGAAGCCGTTAGCTGTCTCGTCGCAAAGCCGTCGAGAGCGATCGAAAAGCTGATCGTGATATCCGACGACCTCGCCATTCCATTTGGCACGATCCGGATACGGCCAAAGGGAAGTCACGGTGGGCAGAACGGGCTTAGATCGATCATCGATCGTTTGAAAACGCAGGAATTCATCCGTCTTCGGGTCGGTATTCAGCCCGATCATGAGATCCGCGACGCGGCGAACTTTGTTTTGGATAAATTTACCAAGGCTGAGTCCGCAACGCTCGGCAAGGTTCTGGACGATGCCGCCGATGCAATTCGGACGATCATCAGCGAAGGCGTCGAAGCGGCGATGAGTCGGTTTAACTGAATTGAAATTATTGGTTTTTAGAAAAGATCCTTACTTCATCTTCACTTTAGATGAGGTTGGCAACCCGAAAGGAGATAGGAAATAAATGGCTATTAGAACATACGAAGTAATGTATATCGTCAATCCGGAAACGGACGGCGACAAGATAGAGAAGCTGAACGAAGCTGTCAGCAAGCTCATCGAAAAAGAAGGCGGCGAGGTTGTTCGTTTGGACAATGTCGGTATCCGCACTCTCGCGTATCCGATCCAGAAAAAGACCGAAGGCCATTACGTGCTCTTCGAGATCAACGGTACCGGACAAGAGATCCTCGAGCTTGAACGACGCATGCGCGTTAACGACCTGATCCTCAGATACGTGACCGTTCGCGTCGATGAGGACCGCAAGGCTGCTGACAAACGCATGGCGAAACGCGAAGCCAAGGCCGAAAAACGTGCTAAATTCCGCCCGTCGGCTGAAACTACGGAGGCACAGGCCGAGGCTCAGTAAGCTTCCGGTAAGGAGAAAGATATGGCAGAGAACAATATTGAAATGATGGATGACAGAGGCGGTTTGGGCGTTGGCGAGGACGTCATTGGCGATCGTCCCCGGCGCTATCAGCGTCGCCGCCCCCGACAGGTCGTTCCCGACTACGTCGATTGGAAAGATGTCGATTACCTCAGGCAGTTCGTGCCGGAACGCGGAAAGATCATGCCGCGTCGCATCTCGGGCATCACCGCAAAGGATCAGCGCCGCATCGCCAAGGCGATCAAGCGCGCACGTTCGATGGCAATGCTGCCGTTCGTCGCGGACTAGGACAATCGAGGAGAAAATTTATCATGGCAAACACTACTATTTTATTGCGCGAAGACCTCGAGCACGTCGGCGGCCGCGGCGAGATCGTTAAGGTCAAAGCCGGTTACGCCCGCAATTACCTGCTGCCGCACGGTTTAGCGACACTCGCGACCAAGGGCAACGTAAAACAGATCGAGCAGGAGCGTTCGGCGTTGTTGAAAAAAGCGGCGATCGAAAGAGCAACTGCCGAGGCTCAGCGTGAGCAGATGGAGAGCATTACGCTCAAGTTCGAGCGAAAGTCGGGCGACCACGGCCACCTTTTTGGGTCGGTCACGTCGATGGACGTTGCGGACGCTCTCAAGGCCAAGGGCTACGAGATCGATCGCCGCAAGATCATTATGAAGGACGCGATCAAAGACGTCGGCGATTATACCGTCAACGTCAAGCTTCATCGTGAGGTCACTCTTTCGATCCCGGTCACCGTTGCTGCCGAAGGCGGCGAAGTCGCCCCGGCAGAAGATAAGAAGGCAAAGACCGACGCTCCAGTTGACGCTGAACCAGCCGCTGAAGCCGCTGGGGACGAAGCCTAAGAACTTTCGAGATGCATAAGCGGCCAGTAATTGGCGACGCTCCGGAATCTTGCACTAGCAGGTTTCCGGAGCTTTTTTTGCCCGCTAGCTCTTCACACTGAGCATGACGCGTCTACTTATCGCCCGTGCCGTTCGTGTACGGCGAGTTTGGGCATGATATCCTCAAAAGAACCATAAATGGGCGCAGTTCAAAGAAGACTATCAAGTTCGTTCAAGGCATTCTTCGAGGCCGAGAAATCGAGCGGTATCGTACTAATAATTTGTACTATCGTTTCGTTAGCTCTGGCAAATTCGGCATTTGGAGGAAGCTATCTGGCGATCTGGCATGTATACATAGGCGGCCTCAGCGTTGAACATTGGATAAATGACGCCTTGATGGCGGTGTTTTTTCTCCTGATCGGGCTTGAACTCGAACGCGAACTTTATAATGGCGAACTATCGAATTTCAAGAATGCAATGCTGCCGATATTCGCCGCCATCGGCGGTATATGTGGTCCCGCCGCGATACATTTTCTCTTCAGTTACGGAACACCTGGCCAGGCCGGAATTGGGATTCCGATGGCGACAGATATTGCGTTCGCGTTAGGCGTGCTTGCATTGGTCGGCAGCCGTGTCCCGGCATCGCTCAAGGTTTTCCTCACGGCACTCGCGGTAATGGACGACCTCGGTGCGATCATAGTGATCGCGGTCTTCTACACGGCTAAGCTTTCAGCACTATACCTCCTTGGCTCTCTTTTGATCTGGGTTATCTTGTTGGTCCTCAATCGATATTTTAAAGTCCTTTCGTTGATCCCGTACATGATCGGCGGCGTGATCATGTGGTATTTTATGCTGAGATCGGGTGTCCACGCTTCGATCGCGGGCGTATTGCTCGCCTTTGCCATACCATTTTCGGCGAATCAGGATGATGAGAGTTCGCCATCACATAGGCTTGAACATCTTCTGCATAAGCCCGTTGCGTTTGCGATTCTCCCGATCTTCGCACTCGCAAATACGGGGATCGTCATTGGCTCGGACGCACTTACGACATTGGCGAACCCAAACGAATTAGGCATCCTTGCGGGGTTGGTTATTGGTAAGCCGGTCGGTATTTTTCTTATTTGTCTTGTGGTAGTGACGCTTGGCGTATGCCGGTTGCCGCTTGACCTTAATTGGCGGCACATTTTTGGCGCAGGATTGCTAGGCGGCATAGGATTTACGATGTCGATATTCATTGCGAATCTAGCATTTGCTAGCAATCCGGTCGATATCAACGGATCACGAATGGCGATCCTATTGGCTTCACTTGTTGCCGGGACCGCTGGATTTATCTTCCTCAAACTGCTTGGACAACCGGAAAAATTCGACCAAGACATGGACTCGATGGACTTCGAATCCGCCTAAAGCTATGTGTCTGACGTAGTTGTAATTTCGGGCGTTCAATTCGAAATAATCCGTTCCGATTCTTTGTAATGCCTTTCCGTTTGGGGGTATTATTACATTTCGCAAATTCAATTTTGCTGTCAAAAGTTCTCTACGGAATATGCAGCACCTTTACGCTCGTTCCGGTCACATAAGCGTCCCCTACGGAGTATTTTTCACAAATGGCGAGCGCATTTCCTGATTCAAGACGAGAGCAGTATCTCGAAAAGTCACTGCCCAGCAGCGAGGAGAGCGAGCGCGTCATACTTGGTGCGATCCTGCTCGACAATGCGG
>JBDTZO010000045.1:0-33159 GCA_040005135.1 Acidobacteriota bacterium
AACCCGTCAGTTATCGGGCCGACCGGCCAGGGTTCGACTGGTTACAGTGTACCGGGACTGAACGCGAACACTTCGTTCACGGGACAAGCGTTCTTTAACGTCGCTCCCGGACAGGTTGGAACACTGGGACGCTCGTTGATCAACGGTCCCCGTTTCATGAATGTCAACATGGCATTGCTGAAGAACATTAGGTTTACGGAATCTACTCGTATCCAGTTTCGTGCGGAAGCGTTTAACGTCTTTAACCACACGAACTTCTTCAACAATACGCAGTTGGCCAGTATCACGAGCACAACCTTCGGACAGATCACGTCCGCAGCGGATCCTCGTATTTTCCAGTTTGCGGCTCGTTTCGAGTTCTAGACTGTCGGCTTAAAACGCCAATTCAGGGCCTGTCAGACTTCGGTTTGGCAGGCCTCTTTATTTCATACCGCGAAAACGGGCATGGTTTTCGGTATACTCTAGACGATCTTTTCGACATGAACTCTCAGCTCGCCAGCGGATCGCATTTGTCATTAACGCCTCTCGGCGCTGGTGACCTGATCGACCGCGCCGTGCGATTTTACCGAAAGAATTTTTGGACCCTGATTACGATCGCCGCTCCACCGGTATTTGTCGGGACGCTGTTTTCGGTGGGATGGATGTTCCTCGGGCGAACGCTGTTTTCGGCACAGGCTGCTCCGGATTCGAGTGAAAGAGTGATCTATTATCTGTTTCAGGGCTCGGGCAGCGTCCTGATACTGATGATCGAGATGATCGCGACACTCGTCGTAATGGGCGGTGCATCGCGAAATTTCGTTCGGCACCTGCTGTTCGGCGAGCCGATCACATTTCGCGAAACGTACCGAAACACAGCAAAACGCGTTGGCTCGCTCGTCGTTTCGTCGACCATCATCGTTTTACTGCTTGGGTTTATCGGCTTTGTACTGTTCTATTTTGGGTTGATCGTCGGAGCTCTATTGATAATGCTCGTCGCTTTCGTAGCCAGTTCGATACCGATCTTGGCGGTCGTGCTCTCGGTGATCGTCGGCACGGTGGTCGTGGCTCTCACACTGTGGCTGTTCTTTCTGATCGCATCGCGATTCGCTTACGTTCCGCAGGTAATGCTCGTCGAGGGCCAAGGCGCGTTTCCGGCGATCGGACGGAGCGCGACGTTAGCGAGCGGCAACGTGCGACGGTTGATGGCGCTGTTTTTATTCTCGATAGTCGCGACGTATTCGGCTCTCGCTATTCTGTTCGTTCCGCTCGCCTGGTATGCGTGGGCGAACGGTGTCGAGATCCTCACCTTTAGTACGGGACAGCTTCCGGCGTGGTATGAGATCGCGAACAGCGTCATCGGCCAGGTCAGCTTTATCCTGCTTTCACCCGTCTGGACGATCGGCCTGTGTCTGCTGTATGTCGACGAACGCGTCCGCAGCGAGGGTTACGACATCGAGCTAATGGCCGCCCGCCGCCTCGGGCAAATACCAGCCGTCCCGCACGCGTACATCAATCCGCTCCAGCCCGCGCTTGGGTCAACGACAGTCGCCGCAACCGTCCCCGCTGCCAAGCGGCGAGAAGGCAATCTCACCACTCTCGGACTTGAATGATCGCTTGTTCGAGGTCCTCCTAAGTCGCTCGCCCGATCGCATTTGCGATGGGGCCAAGCGGATTTGACCCGTCGGCGGCTGATTATCCAAATAATTGGAGTTCTCAACAGAATTTTCGAATTGTACCGTCACATCCGTCGCTAAACTGAATTATTCGGCGAGCGGCGAATAATTTTAACGTCCGATTAATTAAAGGCTCCTGAGCGATGACGAGCGAAAACCGTGGATGAATGGCACAGGACTTGCGGCTTTCATTATGGATTTCGACCGTTTGGGTCATTTTGTCAACGATTTGATCGAAGATCGACCTGAACGGTAATTTAAGTCTAAATTGGAGGAAAACACATGAAACGTATTTCGATAGTGGCTTTTACGTTGCTATTTTGGACAGCGGCAGTGCTTGGACAGGGATTGTCGGGCGTTACCGGAGTCGTTACCGATTCGACTGGTGCGATCGTTCCGGGAGTCACGGTTACCCTGTTAGACACTAAGACTTCCAAGGAGCAATCCACTGTTACAAACGACAGCGGAAGCTATACTTTTAACTCGATCGAGCCTGGCGCCGGATTTAAATTGACATTTACCCGCCAAGGCTTTCAGACCTATTCGCTCAACGGAGTACAAATATCCGTCGGCCGGACCGACTCGCAGAATGTCGTACTTACTGCCGGCGATGTGGCCGCAGTAGTTGAGGTCACCTCAACATCGGGCGATGCCACGCTTAACAGCACCGACGGCAGTATCGGAAACGTTATCGGCACACGGCAGCTGCAGGAGCTTCCGATCCAGATCCGCGGAACTCCGGCGGCCCTCATCGGACTTCAGCCGGGAGCTGTTGGCAGCAACGTTTTCGCCGGCTCCACGGGCGGCAATCGCACCGGCTCGGTCACCGGGTCACGGGCTGACCAGGGCAACATCACCGTTGATGGTATCGACGCTAACGATGTGACGACCGGCCAGGCTTTCAATACCGTTGCAAATGCTCCGATCGACTCGATCCAGGAGTTTCGCGGAACGGTCGCCGGATTTGGCGCCACCGACGGACGCAGCAGCGGCGGCCAGGTACAGCTCAAGACCAACAGCGGTACCAATGATTTTCACGGCAACCTTCGCGAGTACTATCGTACTGAGCAGACGGCGGCTAACACTTTCTTTAACAATCAGAGCGGTATCGCCCGTCCGGCACTTCGTCGTCACCAGTTCGGCGGCAGCCTCGGCGGCCCCCTGCCCTATCTTAATTTCGGCGAAAACAACGGCCCGATCTTCAAAAGCGGAAAGGATCGTCTGTTCTTCTTCTTTGACACCGAGAACCGTCGTGACCGTTCGCAGACGACCAATGCAGCCGTGGTCCCTCTTCAGAGCTTTCGCGACGGCAAGATCGCGTATATCAACAACAACGCCGGATGCACGTCGGCCGCGCGTGTAAATACCACACCGAACTGCATCTCGTACCTGAGCCCCACCGATATTCAGGCTCTAGATCCGCAGCATGTTGGTATCAACCAGGCTCTCCTGGGTCTCTACAATTCGCGATTCCCGCTGCCTAACGACCTCACAGGCGGTGACGGCCGTAACACGGGTCTCTACCGGTTCAATTCGCCGAACACCCGTGACGATCATATACATACGTTCCGCTTTGACGCGGTACCGACGGATCGTCAGCGGATCTTTGTCAGGACCACCTTATCATACAGGGACTCGACGAACTCGGCTCAGTTCCTGCCGCAGGATCCTGACTCAGTTAAGTTCCAGGATCGCAGCTACGGCATCGCCGCGGGACATACATGGATCATTTCGCCGTCGTTGACGAACATCTTAACGCTCGGAATCTCGAAATCGAATAACGTATTCACGCCTCCCAACATTCCGACGTTTCCGTACAGTTTTAGCGGCGGAACACTCGGCTCTCCTTTCCCCAGCCTGAGCTATCAGGATAGGCACGTAGCGGTTCCGACATTCCGTGACGATGTCACGTGGACGGCCGGATCGCATACCATATTCGCCGGATTTTCTTTCAAACCGACCCGGCAGAAGTCGAGCCTTATCAATGACTTTACATTTGTGAGTCTTGGACTGGGCGGATCGACGTCGGCACTTGCTGCGTCATTGCGTCCCGCCAACCTCCTGGTCAGTACTTCGGCCCGCACGGGTTATGACACCGCACTCACTACGCTGCTCGGCCGGATCGCGTCGATGTCAACGAACTATAATTACAGCCCCACAGGCCAGGCCCTGGCGCCTGGAACTGGTAAGCTCCGTAATTACGCATATAACGAGTACGAATATTACGTCCAGGACAACTGGAAACTGCGTAACGATTTTACCGTCAATTTGGGCATGCGGTATTACTACTACCCCGCTCCATATGAAACCAACGGACTGTTGGCTGATAACCGTACGGATTGGAAATCGCTCTTCAACCTACGAAAGGCGAATGCCGCCGCAGGTATTGCCGGAGATACAGCCGAGCCGTTCCTTACATACGAATTAGCCGGCAAAACCAACAACAGGCCGCCGCTCTACGAGACGGATAAGAACAACTTTGCCCCGCGTGTAGGCTTCGCGTGGAATCCCTCATTCAAGGGCGGTGTGCTCGGAGCTATCATGGGCGACCGTAAGACCGTGATCCGCGGTACCTATGACGTAACCTATGACCGTGTCAGCGGAGCGATCCTGTTCATTCAGAATCAGTCCGACTATATCTTCCAAAACACTGGCTCAAGGTCGTTTGGAAACATCAATTCGGTTACTGCCCTGCTTACAGATCCGCGCTTTACCGCTATCAACAGTACGACTGTTAACACGGTGGCTCCGGTCATTACCCGTCCGCTGACTCCGTTCGTTTCGGGTGGGGTACCGACCGGAATCGTGACCGGTGAGACGAACTACGCGATCGACCATAACTTCAAGACGCCGTACTCGAAGATGTTCACCTTTGGTATCCAGCGCGAACTGCCTGGCAACCACTTACTCGACGTTTCGTATGTAGGCCGTCTTGGTCGCAGCCTGTTTGTCCAGTCCGACGTGGCTCAGGTCACCAACTTCAGGGACAACGCTTCGGGGCAGTTACTCTTCAATGCGTTCAATAACCTGCAGGCTCAGTTGGCTGCGGGCGGTGCTATCACGCCGATCGCGTGGTTCGAGAATCAACTGAATCCCATGTCGATCGCGAGTTATGGTGTTCCTTGTTCGGGCTTAGGCCTTGGCAACAACTGCACGGAGCTGGTCGGCAACCCCGGTTTCACTGGTGGTTTGATCTCGATCGGTGACACCTCGGATACGATCCAAGCCCTGAATTCAAATGGCTTGCTTAAAAACAACGTGGGCCTCAGTGCTCAGTTCGCGACCAACGCTTTCATCACGAATCAGGGCAATTCCGACTATCACGGATTGCTTGTGAGTCTGCGGAAGCGTTATTCGAAAGGATTCCAGTATGAGTTGAACTACACATACTCGCATTCGTTCGATAACAACTCCACGGTAGCGAATACCGTCTTCGGCGGGCTGGTCTGTGATGTCAACAATCCCGACATCTGCCGCGGACCTTCGGATTTCGATATCCGTCACTTGTTCAACGGAAACTTCATTCTGGATCTCCCGTTCGGCCGCGGTAAGTGGCTCGGACGCGATATGAACCGTTACGTCGATGCTATTTTCGGCGGATGGACCGTGTCCGGCATCGTGAGTGCCCGCTCGGGTCTTCCATTCAGTGCTTCGCCGTCAGCAGGGTCGTATCCGCTTAGCTATGTACTGGGAAGCCCGGCGATCATCACGAACGTCAGCGCATTCAAGCCAAACATTCACAATACCGGTTCAACGATCCAGTACTTCGCCGATCCGGCTGCAGCTCAGGCGGCGATGCGTGATCCGCATCACGGTGAGCTCGGATCAAGGAACCTGCTTCGCGGACCCAGCTTCTGGGGCCTCGATATGGGACTTGCTAAGCGTTTCTCGGCTCCGTGGAACGAACGGCAGCGATTTACGCTTCGTGTTGATGCCTTTAATGTCACCAACACGAATCAGTTTGGCTTGCCGAATGCAACCCGCGCTTCGGGAAGCTTTGGACAGATCACAGGATCTTCTAACACTCCTCGTGAACTTCAGTTTGCACTTCGCTTCGACTTCTAGTTGAAACGTGATTTGGCTGTAAAAAGCGATCGGGCCTCCCATTTGGGAGGCCCTCTTTATTATCCGCAGAATATTTTCGAGCTACGAGGATACCTTGAACATTTCGCGGGTAAGTTTTTCTGAGAAGTAGACATTATCGATCTTGAACGTCCATTCACGAATGTTGGCGCCGGTCGTTGATTCGATCTGGCCTTCGTTGGAGACTATGACTTTGTAAACAGATGGTAGGACAAGATCGCCGGCCTTCTTAAACTCCGAAAAGTCCTCGCTCATATTATATCGCTCGACGCGTGAGCTGGAACGAACGTCGGTTGAGCTCGTCCCGATGCTTGGTTCGACCGTGTAACCGTATTCGGTCCGAACATGGCGAAATGTCGCCGCGTCAAAGAACAGAGTTACCTTTAGATCGCCGGATCTAGACGACGAGTATTTGAGCTTATAGCACAGAATGTCCCCGACCTTAGCGGTCCCAGCGGTTTCGAGTTTCACTTTGGGACCGGACTTGAGATCAAGCAGCGGCCACCGAGCTGAGAGCGCGCCGGAGAACAGGCCGTCTTTCATAATGGCATTTTGGGCACGGACAAAATTGACCAAAAGGGTGGGTTTACCCGACGGCAGTCCGTAGGTAATATCTCGTCCGTCGAAGCCGAGCTTCTCATAGGGATAAACGGAATTGTCAAAGATCATCGCGAAAAGCTCACCTTCCGGAGTCGAAGCCAACTGCGTCGTCCCTTCCAGCATGAAGCCCGTGCCGATCTTCGAAACCAAAGTACCCTTGCCCGTCATTACGCGTGAGGTGCTCGCTTTTATCGCATCGGGCGTTCCGAGCGATACTAGATGCCGAGCGACGATCTCATCAACGGTTAGCTTTTCCATCTTTTTAGGATCGTTTTGAGCGGCTGCGGAAGACAGGGCGAGCAAAATTAAAACGAATGTGAAAAGTAATTTGTTCATAACGCAAACTTTAACCTAAACCGCTCGGTGTATGGAAGTGCTTCGGCCACCGGCGCCGGCCAAAAGATCGGCTCTCAGATGAGTTCACTCTTATCTTTCGCAGTCCGCTTTGTCTATACTATCGTTCGGGACAGAGCTTCAAATATTGGCGTCGACGTCGCCCGTGGCCGAGCCTGTCGACAGACGCAGGCCGTCAGCATCAGTTTTTCTTTCGGAAGTCGATTGTGAGCAGATCTTGTAAAAAGTTGGTTTTGGCCGAGCTCGTTCGCCGGGCTTCGAGGGTTGCTGCGTGTACCTTGATCCTCATTGGATCGGCGTTTGCGGGGTCGGTCGGGGATTACGAGAAGCAGATCGCTGCGGCACGCGGAACGGTCGTGGAGCTCGCGAACGTTGACCCGTCGATGCAGCAAATTGCGGTCTATCAACGCGACAAGGTCCAGCTGCTGCGTAAAACGCTGCCTCCGACCGAAAGCGTGGATTGGCCGAGCGGAACCATTGACGTCGACAATGCCTGGTTCGCAACGGCGCTTGACGGTTATTTGGCGGAGGTAAATCTTTCGAAGCAATCCGTAATCCTCGACCGCATCGACGAGCGGCTTGCCGCGATCTCCGCCCGGATCACCGAGATGCAGACGGCAGCGGCAAGCGGTCACACCAAGGACGAAGACAAGCGTAAATTAGCTGAAATACTCAGCCGCCCGGAATATCAAAAGCCAGAGGTTCGTGACGAGAGCCTTTTTCAGAAATGGAAACGGGAACTGCTCGAATGGCTGTCCAAAATGTTTCCGTCGGTCGACATCAAGCCGCGTGAACCGGCCGCCGGTATGGGCTCGCTCGCGTTGGTTCTACAGGTGCTTTTGTATGCCGCTCTCGCCGCCGCAATAATCTTTTTGTTGTATAAGTTCGTACCGTTTCTGTCGCGTAAATTTGGGAAAAAGGACAAAACGCCCAACAACGAACGAGTGATCCTAGGCGAACGTATCGCCGAGGATCAGTCATCTGCCGATCTCTTTTCGGATGCCGAACGTCTCGCGCGTGACGGGCAGCTGCGGCTCGCCATTCGCAAGGGGTACATCGCACTTCTATGCGAACTGAGTGATCGAAAAGCGATCGGACTTGCCCGGCACAAAACAAACCGCGATTATCTTCGCGATCTGAGATCGAGACGCGAGCTATTCAACAATGTTAGCGGGCTGACCGGCAGCTTTGAGCGGCACTGGTATGGTACCGACGAATCAGCTCAGAGCGATTGGGACGAGTTTCGCACTCTATACAATGAAACCGTCCGCGGAGTCTAAGGAATTCGATTGAAACAGAAGCTCATCATCGTTTTTGTCTGTTTGCTCATGGCTGCCATTTTGGTCGGCCTCAATGCTGCGTCTTATACACAGCGGCAAAAAGCGGCTGAAAGCGAGATGTTCCCGAATCGGTCCTCGTTCAACTCCGGTCCGACTGGTACACAGGCGTTTTTTTCATTGCTGTCGGAAACAGGGCGAAAGCCTGTTCGATGGCAGGAGCCGCCGGACGCGCTTCAGAAAAAAGGCCAAAATTCACCCGCGACCTTCGTGGTCGTCGGCCCTGTCCGCCGAGACTTTACGGACGCCGAATATTCATCTCTCCTGAGTTGGGTCTCGAACGGCGGCCGGCTCGTTGTGATCGATCGCGAGCCTCCCGCGAAATTAGTTAAAGCGCCGGCGAATTGGAAGGTCGAACTGAAACCGAATGCCCTTTCCGACATCTTTAGCGTCGATCCGTCGAACACGAGCGAAATGATCGGCGAAACGCCCGCGGCAAAGCCCGTGCAGCCGAGCGTATTCACACTTGGCGTCAATGCGGTGCAGACCTCGAAATTTGTTTCCGCGATCAGCGTCGATCCGAGAGTGAGCGGTGGACAGCAAAAGAGCCGCCAGCCCCTAACTGAGAACGAAGATGGTGAAATTGAAACCGAAGGCGCCGCGGCTTCGGCGCCCGTCGCGCATTTGAAGACGCAGGACAAGATCATCCTCGTGGACGTCCCGTACGGGAGCGGCCGAATCGTCGTAATGTCCGATCCGTATGTGGTTTCGAACGGCGGCATTTCGCTGGTTGATAATGCCCAGCTCGGCATCAACATGGTTTCAAACGGCGGCGGTTCGGTCGCCTTTGACGAGTATCATCAGGGCTTCGGTGATAATAAGAACCGGCTTCTCGAGTTTTTTGCCGGAACGCCGGTGGTAGCGATATTTTTTCAGTGCGTATTGATCGTCGGATCTGTATTTTTTTCACGCAGCCGGCGGTTCGGGCGCCCCTTGCCGGCGACCGAGTCCGACCGCCTGTCAAAGCTGGAATATGTCGGGGCGATGGCGGAGCTGCAGCAGCGAACCAAGGCATTTGATCTGGCGATCGAGAATATCTACCGTGATTTTCGCCGCCGTGCGGCCCGTCTGTTGGGCGTTGATAATGCGGCAGTTTCGCGAATGCAGTTTGCGTCGTTGATCGCCGAAAGGGCTAAGGCTGGACGTGACGAGGTCGACGAGCTTATGTTTCGCTGCGAAGAAATAATCGCCGGCGAGCCGACTAACAGAACGCATGTGCTCGATCTCGTGACACGGATCCGAAACCTTGAGCAGGCTCTCGGACTGCGGCGACGGACGTCGAAGTAAAAAATGACGAACGTCGACCTGATCCTGCTTATATTGATCTTCTTTGCGACCAGTTTTATCGGTGTCGTGACGGGCAGCAATTCGCTGATCGCGGTGCCGGCGATGTTCCAATTTGGGATCCCGGCAAAGACGGCGGTGGCGACGAATATGTTCGCGCTCGTTTTCATGTCGATCGGAGCAACGATCCCTTTTCTTCGAACCCGAACGATCGACGTCCGACGAATTTTACCGCTGATGCTGATCACGATTGCCGCGTCCGCAGCGGGAGCCGCTCTGGTCGGCCTGATCACCGACCAAAGCCTAAAGCTTATCGTCTCGATCGCGATGATAACGGTAGCGGTCTTCATCTTGGTAAAACGTGATGCCGGCATCGAAAAACGGGAACGCGTGTCGAGTCGATCGCTGGCGTTGACGTTTATTCTGACGTTCGTGCTCGGTGTTTACGGCGGGCTGTTCAGCGGCGGATATGTGACAGTGCTGACGACGGTCCTGGTTGCTTTTTTCGGTATGACGTTTCGCGAGGCGGTTGCCTCGACCAAGCTGATAAACGTTGCCTCGTCGTCGATTGCCACCGTCGTTTTTATGTGGCAAGGTTTAGTGGATTATCGCCTCGGAGCGATACTCGGGATCACAATGTTCGGGGCCGCGTACGTCGGTGCCCATTATGCGACAAAGCTTGACGACGTCTGGATAAAGCGAATATTTCTCGCGACAGTCTTTCTCCTGGCGATCAAGACGATTTTCGATTTTTTGCGATAGACACGGATGCTAAATTACACACCTTCAACAGTTGCACACATTTTGAACGAACTGCGCAAGACGATCGTGGGTCAGGACGACGCGATCGAGCAGATACTCGTCGCATTCCTTGCTGAGGGCCACGCGCTGCTCGAGGGCGTGCCCGGAACGGCCAAGACGCTCATCATTAAGACCCTCGCGGCCGCAGTCGGAGCCGGATTTTCGAGGATCCAGTTCACGCCGGACCTGATGCCGTCCGACATTACCGGGACCAACGTTTTCAACATGCAGACATCGCAGTTCAGCCTGCGTCAGGGACCCATCTTCACTGATATTCTGCTCGCAGACGAGATAAACCGGACGCCGCCCAAAACCCAGGCCGCATTGCTCGAAGCGATGGAAGAAAGACAGACGACGATCGATGGCGAACGGTATCCCCTGTCGCCGATCTTCACCGTGCTCGCGACCGAGAATCCGATAGAATACGAGGGCACTTATCCGTTACCTGAGGCTCAACTTGATCGATTTCTGCTCAAGATCCTTATCGATTACCCGCTCGAGGCCGAAGAGGCAGAGATCGTTGCGCGATGGGACGCCGGGTTCAATTCACGCCATTTCGAAAGCGTCGAGATACTGCCGCTTGGCGATCCGTCGGCATTGCAGCATTGCCGGATGGAGGTCCGAAATATGCGGACTGAACCGGGCGTTCAAAAGTATATTGTCGATATCGTTCGAAAAACCCGAAACCATGTCTCGATACTCTACGGAGCCAGCCCGCGAGCATCGGTCGCTCTGCTATTGTGCTCAAAGGCGCTCGCTGCGATCCGCGGCCGCGACTTTCCAACGCCGGACGACGTGCGCGACGTCGCACTGCCTGTGCTCAGGCACCGGCTTGCGCTGCGTGCCGAGGCCGAACTGGACGGGGCTACAACGGACGCCGCGATCGCCGATATCGTAAAGTCAGTAGAGGTTCCGCGCTAGTATCCCCACAATTGGACGAGATCAGAACTAACGGGAAGGCGGCGGATCGTCTGATGGACCGTTAGCGGTTTTACCGGGCTTTGTCGTTGCCGGTTTCTTTGTCGAAGTTCCGTTCGCGGGCTTGCCAGATGTCTTGGAACTGTCCGGCTGAGTCCCCGCGGGATTCGTCGTGGACGGAGCTTTCGGGTCCGGAGTCGGCTTTGCGGTCGTGCCGGCCGCCGGAGACTTCGGCGTTGGCGAAGCCTTCGGCTCGGGATTTTTCGGAATAGGAACCAAAATAACGCCGCCCTCATTGGGCATAAACTGGCTGCCGCCGTTTGGATCGATGGTTACGGTCTGTCCCGGAGGCGGCACGTATGCCGGCATCGGTGCTCCGATAGGCGTGACCGAACCCGAGCCTGGACTCGAATTCAGAGGAGCTCCGGCTGGCGGCACGCCGCCGGCAGCCCATGCGTTGTAGCCGTCGCCGCCCGGGAGAGCTCCGGGCGAAGTCTCGGCTCCCGATCCAGGTAATATCGACGCATCGCCGAGGTCGCCCATTCTAAGCATTGCCTCTTCTTGCGCGCCAGTTGCGGCGTTGATCGGCTGCACCGGCGAACTGTTAACGTCGGCCTCGGCTGTCGTCGTCGGATTGGTCTGTCGAGTATATGTCGCGTAGATAAGCCCTGCGCTCAGGACCGCTATTCCAACCAGAACGATCGCCGCAGTCTTCCACATGCTGCGGGCGGGGTTCGCAACCGGGGCGGCGGCGAGAACTTCGTCGCCGGGTAACTTTGCTCCCGTATCCGCGGCGAGCTTGTCGAGATCTCCTTCAAATGCCGCCATCGTCTGATACCGGCGATCGGGGTCCGGAGCAATAGCGGTCAGAATAATGGGCTCAAGCTGGCTATGAAGATCGTCGCGATAAGCCGAAAGAGGTGCAGGCGGCTCAGCGGCCTTCTTTTGGATGACCGCTGACGGTGTAGCTCCGCGAAACGCGGCCGCACCCGCGATCATTTCGTAAAGGATCGCGCCGAGCGAATACACGTCGGAACGTTGATCTGCTCTAGAGCTGTCAATGCACTGCTCGGGTGCGATGTACGGAACCGCCGTCATCGAGTTTTTTGCGTGCGACCTGACACCGAGATCGTAGATCTTAACAGAATCGACGCCATCGACCGTGCTGATCAGGACCTTGTACGGGTTTAGCCCGCCATGGATGAGCCCACCGCTGTGGATAGCCGCCACGGCCGACGCGACCTGCTTTGCGACTCCGATCGCACGGGCCTCGGCCATCGGGCCATAAAGCTTGATCGTTTCTTCTAGAGTTTCACCTTCGATGCCCTCGTAAACAGCATACGGAAGGCCCTGGCTGTCCGTTCCGATATCGATAGAATTTAGAATATTTCGGTGCGATACCCGCGCGGCGGCATTTGCTTCGAATAAAAAGCGGTCAACGTAACGCACGTCTATTGCCATCGCCGGAGCAAGGATCTTGATCGTCACCGGCACGCCGGTCGAGGTGTTAGTGCCGCGATAAAAATCGCCAAGCTCCGTTTCGCGTATCAGCGAATCGATGCGATATTTGCCAGCAATATTCTTTCCCAACAGATCGTTTATCATTAATTATTAGAACGGTTATCGCTAGCTCAAGTTGCAAATTTCTTGCAGCCGCCCGACTCAAATATGTTTTATCACAGAGCGGTGCCAATTAAAATACGGACGAGGCCCGATAGAACCTCGTCCGTATTGCGTTAGGTGACCTGCGAATTAGGTTGTCGGCTTGAGGACGACGAACACGATAAGCAGTGCGAACAGAACGAGTGACTCGATCAGTGCGAGTGCGATGATCATCAGCGTCTGGACCGTGCTGGCGGCACCCGGATTGCGGGCAGCACCCTCAGCGGCTCGCGAACCCACGAGTCCCTGGCCGATAGCAGCCAAACCGGCCGCGAGGCCGAATCCGAGACCGGCCGCGAGAGCCTTGTTCGAATCGACGGTGAACTGGTTAGCAGCCGCTCCGGCCTGAGCAAACGTCGGGGCCGCGGCAAGCGCCAATGCCAGCGTGGCGAAAAACATATATTTCAATTTATTCATTTTTATCTCCTTTTTGTTATGTAGAAGACGCCGTTCCGTTTACTCAAAAACCTGCCTGCGGGGTATAAGTTCGCCTCACTTCCGGTATGCACGCGGATTTTATACTCCGTAGAGTCCGTGGCTCCTGTAGCGTGCGGGCATAGTTGCTATAAAACGCAGATTTCAAATTAACAGTAACGATCGTCTTCAATAAATGGACCCAAAAACTGCCCAAATTCTAATACTTATGCATGTGCGACGACGGCCTCGCCGTGCGCGTCATGGGCATGCTCATCGTCGTCGTGATGAGGATGCGAAACCTCGCTCAAATAGATCATCGATAGCAGCGTAAACACGAACGTCTGAACGAACGCGACAAATACGCCTAATAGCGTCAGCACCAACGGCAGCAAAAAATGCGTGTACGGCGGATACAGGTTCGTGATCTGAGTAAAGACCTGTTCGTCCGAAAACATATTGGCGAAGAGTCGGACGCCGAGCGTGAAAGGCCGGATCAGATTACTGATGAGCTCGATCACGAAGATAAGCGGCGTGATTATTAACGCCATCAATAACGGAAGTCGCGGGCCGGCCAAATGGCCCATATGCCTAAAAAAGCCGTTCTCGCGAATACCGACGAAGTTGTAATAGATGAACGACGCTATTCCGAGTGCGAACGTGACATTGACCGATGCCGTCGGGGACTTGAACAGAGGGAACTGGCCCATCAGATTCGAGACCAAGATGAGGATCGCAAATGTCGCCACGACCGGAAAATACTTGAATCCCTGCTCGCCGATAATGCTGACGACCATTCCTTTGATAGCGAGAAATCCGGCCTCGAGAGTTAGCTGGCCATGATTAGGATCTTCCTGGGACAATTTGCCCTTTAGGAGCCAGACGATCGCAACGGTCAGCAGACACGCGATCACGAACATGATCGTGTACCACGGGATCGCATTCTCGACTGTGTAGGCTCCGAACGCCTTTTCGGCTGTCGTGCCGAGGTGCGAGAATACGTATTTGTTCCACATCGGCTCCGTCACGGTCACTTGGAAATGATGGACCGGTTCGCCAAAATAATGGTTAACGAACTGAACGATCAGTGGTTCCGCTTCGCCGCCTTCTGCTAATAAAAACATCTCTAAAATTCCTGACGATTAGAAGTTGTAAAAATACCTGTGATCCCCTCGATAACCACGGCTAGTGCAAATGACGCGAGGCCGAGAATGATCGCCGTTACCGGCAACAGGGACGAATAATAAAAAAAAGCTACAAATAAACCGATCGCGACATACCGCAGCAGGTAACGAGCACCCAGAAATATCGGTTGGCGTCCCGAAACCGCTGCATCAAAGATCGCTCGGGTCGAGTTTCGCTGCCAAAAATAATTGGCGAACGAAGCTGCTCCTCCGACGATCACGCCGATCCCGAAACTAAGATTCGCAAAGAGCGTTCCGAGAATTGCCCCGGCTGCAATAACCACGACCATTTTGACCAGAAGCCGTCGGTGCGATATCGCCGGCGGTAAATGTTGTTCGTCTGTCAAAGGATCGAGGTCGTCGTCCATTACAAAACTTAAATTTTACAGAGAAATAGCCGAAAGTTCAAAGGCGTGGGCGTAAAAACGCGATGCGGCCCGGTCTAGCGGTCGTCGTCGTCCTGCCGGGACAGCAATGGACGGATCTCATCGGAACGATGCTTATTACCAAAGATCTGCGAAGTGATGCGAAAAAATTGGATAAATCCAATGATGGCCCCGAGAATGATGCCGGCCACAATTCCCCACGGCGAAATGCCCAGGATCAGATCGGCGATCCACCCGAGGCCGAGCATGAATGCGGTCGATCCAAAGAATACAATGCCTGCGGACCACGCGAGGCCGCTCCGCCGAACGGATTCATCGGTTGAGGGAGGGTCGAACGGCAATGTGATAAAACCCATTTCGGCCGGATCCTCGACAGGAGACTCGCTCGATCGCTCACTTTCCGGTTTCTCGTCGTCAAACAGGTTGTAAACCATTGTCATTATCTCCGGGCCGCTTCGCCGCTTATGATGACAGTTTCGGTTGGGGATTTCAATTCATAGCTGATCCCGCGCCAGGTCATTCGCCTTGATATCAGGGCCGCAGCGCAGTTGTAAAAGAATAGAGCGGGCGTGATTGCCCACAATGTGTTCTGGCTCCAACGCTGACGACGAAGGGCGTCCGAGTGTTGGGTCAGGACCAATGCGACGGCGCTCAGACGAAGCCATGATTTCACGAAGCTCGCGACCGTGACAACGACGATTACCGCCACACTAAACCAAAATGCGAATGTCTTGGCCCCGTTTGTCGCAATGATCAAACAGGCCGACAGCATAACTGCCAAAAACAGTCCGGAGCCCATGAACGAAAGGATCCAGAGCGGCTGGGCATAAACGCGCGTGATCTTGATCTGCCGCGTCGTGAACTCGAGCATTTGGCTGAAGCTGCAATTTTCGATCGACGCGGTGAGAGCCTGTGGGACGAAGACGATCGGCAGTCCGGCGGCATTAAGTGCCCGCGTCAGAGCGAGATCGTCGGAGAGCGTTCCCGCCCATTTTGAGCGAATGCCCAGCCGGTCGAACGTATCCCGCCGTATTGCCATTGCGCCGCCCCAACAAAAATTGGACCTCGTTTTCGGGCCGAGCGTCGAGGCGATCGAAGCGTTCCAAACAGAGCGTAACTCGGATGAAAAAGTAGGATCCTTCGAAATGAACCATCGGTAACCGGTGGAGGCACCAACAGTCGTGTCTTCGAGCGGCGCGACGATATGCCGCAGCCACATTTTGGCGGGACGAGTGTCCGAATCGACGAAGACCAGTGCTTCTGATCGAACGTCAGCGTGCAGCACAGCCTCGCGCAGATTTTCGACCTTTTGGCCGCAGCCGATCGCATCCGGAGCGACAACGAGTCTCGATGAAACGCTCTTATTTTGTGAAATATCTTCGATAATCGGTACTGCCGGGTCGGCAATATGGTCCACAACAAAGATAACCTCGTACGCGGGATACTCCTGACCGAGAAAGGCGGCGAGGTTGAGGTCCATTCCGGGGTCGACTCCGCGACACGGAACGATCATCGTGACGAAAGGGGTGAATAGGGGCAGCCGCTTTTCGATCTCCTGCCGAAAATACGCTATGTATTTAATGCCGCCGAGCGCCGATCGAATGCTGAAATACACGAGGATGCAGGCCAAGCCGTAAAAAGCGAATATCATTGGGCGGCCTCGCCGGCGATCAGCGGCCTTAAAAGTTCGATCGTCTTGGCGGCAGCACCGGCGTTTCGAGTCATCACCCGGCGGGCATTTTCGCCTAGCGTAAGTCTATAGGCCTGATCACTCAGCAGTTTTGTAAATGCATCGGCCAGCATTTTCGGAGTATTTTCCGACGACGTCTGGCTGAGCTGAATGACAGCGTCATGCTTCAAGAACTCATCGACAGCGGCCGCGAAGTTGGCGGTGAATGGACCGGTGATCATGGCTTTTCCCTCGATGGCTGGTTCGAGAATGCTTTGGCCGCCGTGCGGGATCAGGCTGCCGCCAACGAAGACGATCTCAGCATGCGGATAAGCGGCCCGCAGCTCACCGACGCTGTCGAGGAGAATGATCTCGGCCGTCTGGTCGCGTGCGGACGCCATCTCGGAACGACGCGCCCACGCGAATCCGCTTTTCCGGATCTCGTCAGCCACGGCTTGAAAACGTTCCGGGTGCCGCGGTGCGATCATCAGCCGCGGGAGCGAGCTGTTCGAATTTTTCCAGACTGAGCGAAATGCCTCGATGATCTGCTTTTCCTCGGGAGCATGCGTGCTCGCGGCAATGATGAGCGGAGCGTCCGGCGAGAAGGCGAACCGTTCGAGAAGGTCATCGGACACAGATCCGTTCGTATCTGCTGACCGCTGATCAAACTTGAGATTGCCCGTCACCTTGACCTTGTTGGCTCGCATCCCCAATCCCATTATCCGCCCGGCGTCGGCATTGGTTTGCATAAGCGCGAGATCAGGATATGACAGGACGCGCTGCATAAATTGCTTCAAATACGCATAGCGTTTCGCCGACCGTTCAGACAGCCGCCCGTTTACGATCGCAACCCGCGCTCCGCTCTTGTTCGCCTCGCGTAGAAAGTTAAACCATATTTCGGTTTCCATCAGTAGCACAACCGAAGGCCGAAAATGCCGAAGCGCACGTCGAACACTGAATTTCCAGTCAAAAGGAAAGTAAAAGACCGCAGCAACGGAACCCGCAAAGACCTGCCGAGCGAGATCCTGTCCGGTTCTGGTAGTGGTCGAAACGATCAAACGGTGGCCGGGAAATTCCCTGATCAGGCCTGCGACTAGCGGACGCGCAGCATTTATTTCGCCTACTGAAACGCCGTGGACCCAAATTACCGGGCCGCCTGTACGGTCGAAAGGCGGGAGATATCCAAGCCTCTGGGTGAAGCCCGAAGCATATTTGCCGTTAAAGATGGCGTCGTATATGAACCGCGGCAGCAGGAGCAGAAAAGCCAGGGTTAGAACTATGCCGTATAGAAAAAACATTGTGAGCCGGAAAGACGTGTCCTCGGAGGGACGCTCGGGAGGACGGCACTCACTGCAAATTTGCCGGCCATCCCGAAATTCCGAACTTTATTTCACTCGTTCCATATAACGGGACTCGGTCGGGTTAACACGGATCTTTTCGCCCTCGATTATGAATGGCGGGACGGAAAGCGTAACGCCGTTTTCGAGCGTTGCGGGTTTGTTTGAGTTCGATGCCGTAGCTCCTTTAAGCGGCGGATCAGTTCGAGTGACGGTCAGTTCCATCGTCGAGGGCAATGCAACACCGATTGGCGTACCGTCATAGAACTCGACCTCGATGATCAGTCCCGGCATCAGCCACTCAGCGGCGTCCAGGAGTTCCGCTTCGGTAAGCGCGACCTGCTCATAGGTCTCGGAATTCATGAAATGATGATGCGAACCGTCGGAATACAAGTATTCCATCTTGTGCTGTTCGAGCGTGATCTTATCGAGCGTATCGTTCGAGCGAAAGCGATATTCGAACGAGTTTCCGGTCTTCAGATTGCGAAGCCGGGCCTGCACCATCGCCCTCAGATTGCCCGGCGTATGATGGTGAAACTCCATCACCTTAACCGGCGAGCCTTCATGAAGGATCACCATTCCCTTTCTGATATCATTTGCTGAAATAGCCATAAGAACGTAAACGTATCTCCGTTAAGTAAATTATTTGGTGCCTGCGCAAAGGAGACAGTTTAGTTTCCCAGATGCGTTTTTGTCTAGCGGACCTTGACCCGCAGTTTGAACGACCCTTTCCAGGCGTCGGCCTTCAGACACTCGGTGACACTGATCAGGTAGTCGCCGGCAGCGGTCGGCGATACTTCGTTACGGTCGTGGCAATCGGCTGCCATGTCCTGTTCGTATGTAGATCCGGGCGGCGGCTCGACGCTTACAGTAATATAACTATTGCCCGCGTTTTTGGTCGTCAATGTTTGGCCGCGGCGGACGCGGATAACAAAAACTCGATGGGACCTATAACTGCTCAGCGTGCCGGTGACAATGGCTGTCGTCGATCCTCGTTTGAACGAGATCCGCGTTGCTTTTTGCGCCGAGACGGAAACGGCACCTGCCGAAAGCACCAAAAATGCCAACGTAGCCAGGATGAACGTCTTCATAATATTTATTTTGTAAATGGAAGCGCGGGCGGCTCTTCGCCTTCCTTCGGCGACTCCTTATTCATGCCGTCGTAGATCGCAATTATCTTATCGATCCAGTCCTTAGCCTCAGTATTTGAGGGGTCATTTTTAAGGGCCTTTCGATAGTCTCCGAGTGCGGACGCGTACTGGCGTGCTTCGGTCAAAGCAGTCGCACGTTTGTAGTAGGCAGCCCCAAGAGCCTTTTTATCAGGGGCCTTTTCCGCGGACTTTATCGCGTCGTCGAACTCTTTCGTATCGATGGGCTCACCGCTCTGCGTCCACTTGGTCTTTTCGCCGGTCTTGACCGACGCGGCAGGCTGGTTCTCAGACGAGTGAGCGATCGTGGTCTGCGGACGCTCGTTGCTTGTCGACGTGTTTACAGCAGTTGAATTTGACGATATCGGCTGTGGGCCGTTGGCACAGCCAAATGCTGCTGCTGCGAAAACAAAAACAATTATTGATCTCATATTGGACTCTTCTTATCGATGTACGGACGTGCCTGAACGATGTATATCCGTCCGTTCATTATACCCCATTCTATGTCCTGTTGATTCTTGCCGCCGAAAACGCGTTTGATGTTCGCCGCGGCCCTTGCGAGACCGCGGACCTGAACGTCCGACAAAACCCTTTTTCGCGGGCCCGCGCAGCTGTCCACCGTTTTGAGGTCGCCATTCTCGTCAAATCTGAGAGCGCTCTTTTGATCGGACAGCGTCATGACGACAACCGAGTTAGATTTTGGGTTCCACAGCACCTGTTCCGGTATGCCGACGTTGTCGACAACCTTTGAATTGTGGCCGCAAACCGCGCTTATGTAAACGGCGTTACGGTTACGATCGTCGAACGGGTCCTTGGTGATCATTACGCCGCCGCGATCCATATCGATGCCGAGTTGGACGAGGGCCGACATATAAACGTCGGTCTGGCTGACATAGTTTCGAACCCGAGCCTCGTACCCCTGAAAATTCCACAATGAGGCCCAGACCTTCTTAACGGCCTCGATCAGTTTGTCCTCGTCGCGAACATTCGGAACGCTTGAATATAGTCCTGCACCGCTGAAATTGGGCAGGTCCTCGGAGTTAGACGAGCTGCGGACAAAAACTGGCCGTCCACCGAGCTGCGTCTTCCATTTTGTGATGACATCTGCTCTGAGAGCGTCGTCGAACTTGCCGTTTTGGATCGATCTCCTCAGGTCATCGAGCTTCTGCCGGCGGATGCGTGGATTGTGGACGAAATCATTATCGTCTATGAGGTCGAGCACCACTTTGTCGATGCCGTTATCCTTCATGAACTTGTTGTACCAATAGTATGGGATCGAAAAGCCATCGGGTACGCTCAATCCCGGAATCTTCGCATTGAGCATTTCGCCAAGATTTGCCGATTTCGAGCCGTAAGCGATGCTGTCCTTTTTGCGCATCTGATGCAGCCCGAGCAGCTTGGTAACGTTTATGTCCGCCGGCGGGATCTGGTCGTCAGGGCTCCTTATGATCTCGTCGCCTTTGGTGACTCGTTTGAATTTGTAGTCGGTCAGGGTGGCGTCCAGCTCGATCCAATAGGTATTGAGCTCCTTAAAGAGCTTATCAGCGTCCTTTATGTATACGTTTGGAATGTTCCAGCCCTTGGCGAGGATGTTTATGTGCGAGAGCGGCGAAGATGGTTTAGCGACGATCACACCCCGGACGGGCGGAAGCGAGATCGGCAACTCCTTGAGCACGATGATCTCGTTGTCGCCGATCTCGACGGTGTCATCGAGCTTGTCGATAATGTGGATCCGCCCGACGGCCTTGCCGACATTCAAGGCAAGATATTCCTGGTTCTTATTCAGTTCATCCTGCGAGATGCGGTCGATGCCGAGGTCGGCCGACGCGTCTTCCTGACGGACAGAATTTGGCTTGAACGCGACCTTTTGAAAAAAGGACTTATTGATGATCTCGTTGGCCGACTTGATCAATTCAGGAGTCGCGAGATCGCCCTCCCAGAGTTCCCATGTGAACCTGTCGACCGTTTTTTGCCACGCCACCATACCGACGATAAATCGCCTGTCCGTATCGATGTAGATCGGCTTGAATATGTCGGCACCGCGAGGAACCAGGTACGTGGCGAGCAAAAAATCTTTGTGATATCTATATTTCTGTGAGTTCACATAATAGATCTTGTTCTTGTCCCGCCGATCGATAACGAACATCGTATGCGGCATCGCGTAGGGCGTGCCCTGGTGATATACGCGGGCGATCGAATCGAATTCTTGCTGCGACGCGACGCGCCCAAGCGAGTTTTTTGTCGAATCGGGCTTTTTGTCCATCGCCCCGGCCGGCTCGCGGGTCGCCGTGGGCTTTCTGGACATTTGCCCGTGTGCAAACGTCGCGATCATGCATAGAATGGCCGCGGCCATTGTAAAACTTGTTGACTTTCGGATGAGCATATAGTTGCGGCCTGGTTAAGCCGGATCGGCCGCCGAGGCTTGCTGATTATTGTTTAAGAATTCCGATCGGAGCCGCTGTAGCCCGGCCTCATCAGATATCGAGATGCCCTGATCGCGCACGAGGCCGTCCTTGAGTCCGTAGATCCATCCGTGGATAGTTAACCTTTGGCCTCGATTCCAAGCATCGAGGATCAACGTGGTCGCACTGACATTTAGGACCTGCCGGTAAACATTTAGTTCGCATAGGCGGTTGACCTTTTTGACAGGGTCGGCGATCGCGTCGAGCTCGCTGCGATAGAGGTTTGAAGTGTCCTCTATATGCCGCAGCCAATTGTCGATCAGGCCGTGGCGCTTATTGTCCAACGTGGCGACAACGCCGCCGCAGCCGTAATGTCCGCACACTATGACGTGTTCGACTTGCAACACCTCGACGGCGAACTGAATGACCGACAAACAGTTCATATCGGTATGTACGACGAGATTTGCCACGTTGCGATGGACAAAGATCTCGCCGGGCATAAGCCCCACGATCGTGTTCGCGGAGACGCGGCTGTCCGAGCATCCGATCCAGAGGTATTTGGGATTTTGCTGGTCTGCCAGGTCAGAAAAGAAGCGCGGATGCTGTTCGGTGACCTCGCGCGACCACCGACGGTTGTTTTCGAGAAGTTCGTTAATATCGCTCAATCGTTTTTCCTCTTAAAATATCTTAAGTCGCCCAACCTATTTCCGCAATATATACTCGATCGCGTCGCACGCGGTGGCCGTGCCGTTCTCACTATTTACGATGTCCCTGAGCACCGCTGCGTTCGTTCGATAGCTGGATCGGTCCAAAAGCGGTCGAAGTGCGGCGGCGGCATTCGCGGCGTTGTAATCTTTTCGGCCAATGATCTCGGCAACGCCGGCGCGTCTGCATCGCGTGGCGTTATCAGGCTGATCGTGGCTGTAGGGCATTATTAAGTGCGGAATGCCCGCTCGCAGAACTTGTGCCGTAGTTCCAACGCCGCCTTGATGCACGACACAGGCCGCACGCGGAAATACCTTTGAATACGGAGCATAATCGAACGCGACAATGTCATCGGTGAGTCCTGCCGGAGGCTCGTTCTCGCGGCCGTAGAGCAGCATCGCCCGCTTCCCAAGCATTTTCGCTGCCTTTACGCTTTCATCAAAAAAGTCGCCGGCGTCCATCACCGCCGCGGAACCAAGAGTAAAGATCAGCGGTGCCTCGCCAGCGTTCAGGAACGCGTCTATTTTGGGGTCGGGTAAATCGGAACCGCTTTCGTCGTAAAAGCAAAATCCGGTTTGGAGCGTTGCGAACGGCCAATCAGGTTGAGTTCGGCCGAGAGCACGGGAGAACATCGCAAGATGAAGGTCCTTTGAGAACTTATCCTTAAAGATCGGCTCATGGTCCTCAGAGAGTCCGAGACCCCGCCTGAAATCCTTGTACGAAGCATACCAGTCGCGGATCGTAAACTGCATTACTTGAAACAAAGCGCGGTGAAAGAACGCAGGAAGCGGCCGCAAGTATTCGATCCACTCGAAGGTTGGATAGACATTTGGGTCGAACGCCGAGAACATCGTCATTGGCGCGAGGCTGGTCGAGATCCACTTGATCCGGGTCTTTTCCGCGAGGGAAGCTGCGGCGTAGACGATCTCGCCCGACAGCAGCACTTCGGCACCTTCACACGCAGCGGCGAGGTCCTCATACATTCCCGGGAGACTTGGGAAGATCACCTCTCTTATCACCACTTCGGGGCCGGAACGGGCGTCCATCGCCCGCTTTCCGATATCGCGGTCTGAGGGATCAATGTTAGGCCGGAGCGGAAAAAAATTAAATCCCAGGCCGCGGACCTTTTCCTCGTAACCGGCCCACGTGGCGATCGCCGGGTCATGGCCGCGCTTTCGCAGCTCAAATGCAAGGGCGATCTTGGGATGGAGGTCGCCAAGCGAGCCTATTGTCGCCAGTACAATTTTTGCCATACGTTGCGGGATCAGCCGGAGATAAGGTCGTTATCGTCGCCGTCCTCCTCAGACTGATGGGCTGACATCTTTTTCTTGATCGCAAATCTCATGCTAAGAAAAAAACTGCAGGCTGACAAAACACCGCTGGCAAATAACCAATCCTTTTCGTCGATCGAGTAAAAGTAAGCAGCGGCCCCGACGAGGACCACCGCTATGATTTTGAATGCAATTTCCATTTTGTTGAAAAACAGGCGTCGCCATTACACGAGGAGGTCGGCGGCGATCCGAAAACCACGATCATCGTTTAGATGGCGTCCATTTCTTCTTTTATGATTTGATTCATCGACTTTGGACTAATCCGTCGACGCATAAAATATCGGACGATAAAAAAGCCGGGCAGCCCTATCAAAACTGCGAAAGGCAAGATGCCGACGACCAGAGTGACTAGCCCCAAAACAAAACTCGATGCAAAGTCGAATCCCGCGCTGAACGACTCCTTCAACCGGTAGCCAAATCCTGATGAATTTGCGGAAAATGCCACCGGTGACTGCAGCTTGACCTTGACCGTTGACAGACTGGCCTGGTTTTCGAGAAAACGTCTTCGGCCCTCGACCTTTTCAATCTCGCCGCGAACATCTGCGAGTTGACGCTGAACATTGAGAGCGTCATCGACACTGTTCGCTTTTTTCATGATCTCAATGAACTGCTGCTCAAGAGCCATTTGTGCTTTGAGCCGGGCTTCGATGTCGATAAATTCCTCGGTAACGTCCGTCCCCTTGATGGTCTCTACGATCACGCGACTTCCTGTTTTTCGGATCTCGTCGAGGGCTTCGAGAAACTTCGCCGACGGCACTCTTACTGTCATTGTGACGACATCGCTTGTCCGGACCTTCGTATCGCTGCTGCTCTGTTGCGATTCAACGACAAAACCGCCTTTGCTTTCAGCGATGGAAGTGATCGTTTGTTGAGCTTGCTCGGGTGAATCCGCCTCAAGACTTAATTCAGCATTTCTAACGATTTTGCGGTCGGTCGGAGCGGTGTCAACAGTTGCATTCGGTTGTGATTCTATCGAGATGTTTGTAGCGACCGGAGTTAGTGCCTGGTTTCGACCACCGCCGCCTCCGCCGCCTGAACTAGTATTGGAGCTTTGTTTTGACAAAGCTTCATCAATGCTTCCGGAATCTCTTAAACTGTCCGGGGACATTTGAGATTTGGAAACGCTGGATCCGGCGGTGTTTGAGTTGGATGCCGGGCTGGATCTGGCTCCGCCACATCCCGCATAAGCCAATATTCCGACAAAAATTGCGACAAAGGTTAATCTGGTCATCGTTTACTCCTTCTCATTCGACAGCGTCTAAATAAGAACGCGCCAGTCTAGCCTGCCTTGCGTGCCACGTCGGCAAGGTTTTCGCCGCGAAAAAAGGCCGCTATCGCCCTCAACATTCGCCTTATGGCTCGCAAAATTTTCGGGAAGAACCAAAAAAAGACCACGACAAAAACGAAGAGTACGGCCACGATGATAAACGGAGCGAAAACTGCTAACAGCGTTCCGCCGAAAGCAATTATGTCCTCGACGATAGACAGCGACCAGTTTGAAATTGGCTCAGGTGAAAGATTGGCACCAACTCGTAAAGCTGCTTTGGTTCCGTGTGAACTAAGTGCGAGTCCGCCGCCGATCAGCGTTGCGGGTATGTAGACGCCCGGATCGAGTTGGTTTGTCGCCGCGTATGCGACGATGGCACCGGCAGGAACACGTATAAATGTGTGTACAACGTCCCAAACGCTGTCGACGTACGGGATCTTGTCAGCGAAAAACTCGATCAGGTACAACCCGCCCGCGATGCCGATGATCCACCAATTGTCCAGCGAGTCCAAGCCGCCGGGAAGCTTAGTCGCTCCGAATTTTTGCAGTAAACCCAGAACCGTGACCGTTGCGTACAGATTGATCCCTGACGTCCAGGCCGATCCGAGTGCGAGACTAATTGTAGAGAACCATTCCATAGATATTCTCCAAAAGAGCTATTTGTAACAAAGTATTACGCTTGCTCATCCTCATCTGTTCCGCCAGCTTCGTCCTTCTTAAACCCAAATTTCTCGAGCCGATATTGTAATGTTCTGAACGTGAGGCCCAGCAGCTTGGCAGATTTCGTAATGTTGTTATCTGTGCGGTCCATCGCCTGCATGATGAGGCTGCGTTCTACATCCTCGAAATTAACGCCCTCAGGCGGAAGTTTGAACATATCACCGGACGCCGGTGTTGAGCCCTGGGTCATTTCGGGCGGAAGGTCGTCGATGGTTATTGAGTCGTTCTCGCAGAGCAGGATCGCCCGTTCGAGAGCCGATTCAAGCTGGCGGACATTACCCGGATATGAATAGTCATCCAGCAGCCGGCGGGCGTCTGCCGTGAACGTGATCTTGCGATTTGTCCCGCGCGTGTGTTTTTTAAGAAAATAGTCGATCAGTACAGGAACATCCGTCCGGCGTTCGCGAAGGGCCGGCAGCTCTATCGATAAAACGTTTAGCCGGTAATAAAGGTCTTCTCGAAACCGCTTTTCTTCGACCATGTGGAGCAGGTCGCGATTTGTCGCCGCGACGACACGGACATCGACATCGATGTCGCGAATTCCGCCAACGCGCCTGATCTGCTTCTCCTGCAGTGCCCGAAGGATCTTTGCCTGAAGTGAGATATCTAGTTCGCCGATCTCGTCCAGAAACAAGGTGCCGTTATGGGCGATCTCGAATAGCCCTTTTTTCTCCGCGATGGCTCCGGTGAACGATCCCTTTTCGTGGCCAAACAGCTCGCTTTCCAGCAGGTTTTCGTTGATCGCCGCGCAATTTACTGCCTGAAATGTTTCACTCGACCGCAGCGAGTTGCTGTGTATCGAACGCGCTATCAGTTCCTTGCCCGTACCGCTCTCGCCGCGGATGAGAACGGTCGAGTTGGACTTTGCGATCTTCAGGATAAGCTTCTTTACCTTATCCATTTCCGGCGAGACCGAGATGATCTCGGCATCGAGATTCGTTAGCTTTTTCAACGCCCTCGAGACGGTATCGAGGAGCTTTTCGCTATCGTACGGCTTTTGAAGATACTCGAAAGCGCCGAGCCGCAACGCGTCCACTGCCGAATCGATGGTGCCGTGGGCGGTAAGCAGGATCACGATTATCGATTTGTCGAAATCGGTGAGCTCCTTGAGCAGGTCGAGGCCGCTCATTCCGGTCATCTGGAGGTCGGTTAAGACGAGATCGAAATGCCGGTCCGCGACAAATTTCATCGCAGCCTCGCCGGAACTCGCGGTGGTTACGTCGTAACCCTCGCCGGACAGGATGGTCTCGAGTATTTCGCGTTGGTTCTTCTCGTCGTCGACAACAAGGATCGATTTTCTAGCCATAAGCTATTTACTATAGCGCTGTATCAGCTCTTTTCGGCGCCGGCGGTTTCGATGTCCTCTTTTCTCTCTTTGGAACGGTTCTCGGCCGCTTTTTTGATGCCGGTCTCCTGGTCGAAGATGGCATTGATCGCGCCCCCGATAAGAATGACCAGGGCCGAGAGGTATAGCCAGAACAATAAGATTATCATCGCCCCAAGCGATCCGTAGGTGGCAGCATACGAGTCGAAATAATGAAGGTACAGCTTAAATCCGGCCGAAACTATTACCCAGAGAACAACGCCGACTAGAGCTCCGGGTGTGATCCATTTCAGCTCGGTCGGATCATGGTTTGGAGCGAAATTGTAGACGAGCGCAAACGCAAGCAAAACAAGAACGAGCACCGTCACCCACTCAAGCACCTCAAGAACATACGTAGATGCAATTGGTAAGACCGACCCGAGGAATTCTGAGCCATATACGATGAACCCGAGTGCAATGAGAATGAGGATGCCGATGACGATCGTTAGCAATAACGACGTCAGTTTCGTCCTGACGAAGGACCGCGTTTCCTTGAGATCATACACGTCGTTCAGGGTTCCCCGCATATTGTCGACGCCCGCTGATGCCGACCAAAGCGTTATGAGTATCCCAATTGTCAGCTTTCCGCCCGACGCACTCGAGGTCACCTCGGTCAACGTACTTTGCACAAGATGGTAGGCCGATGCCGGCATCACCTGGCCAAGTACTATAAACAGCTCTTTTTGAAAGTCAGCCTTATTGCTTAGGATCAACCCCAACAAGCTCATCAGGAAAAGCAGTAGTGGGAACAGGGCAAACGTAAAATAGAACGCGACCTGGGCGGCGTTGCCCAAAATATCATCGTCCGTCATCTTAACCCATAGCAGCTTAAAGAAGTTTTTGTAGGTGAGTCCCATTTCATCCTCCGCGTTGCCGCGTGTTGAAACAATACTTCGTACACTGCGGAATATTGTGATGAAACACTGTTTTCGGAGGTATGTCAGTCTTCTATATGACTATTCTGCCTTCGGAAGCAGGATAGTAAATGTCGTTCCCTCATCCTGCCGCGAATCCACCTCGATCGTACCGTTATGGATCTCAACGATCTTGTGTGCGATCGCCAGCCCGAGACCGGTGCCGGTTTCCTTAGTAGAAAAATACGGCTCAAATATCTTGGCGATATTTTCCTCGGGGATCCCGCTCCCCGTGTCGGCGATCTCGATCTTGACCATTTGACCGGCGGGCGAAAGTTTAACATTCAGGTGGCCGCCGGAGCTGCCCATCGATTGGACGGCGTTGATGAAAAGGTTATTGAACACCGAACGCAGAAATTCGCGGTCGCCCATGATCTCGGCCACGTTCTCATGCTCGACGACGGCGATCTTAACGTCGTTCTCCGCAGCCTGGGCTTCGACGATGCGAAGCGAATCTTCGACGATACTTCGCAATTTGACCGGTACGAGATTGGCAGTGGCCGGCCGCGAGTAATTCAGAAAATCTGTGATCTGCTGATTGATCCGTGCGACCTCGGCCTTGAGCTGAGATGTCAGTTTTTCGAAAGTTTCGCGGCGTTCGGGTTCCGGCGGAGCATATTTGGAACGCAGATGATCGAGCGTGAGATTGATGTAATTAAGCGGATTTCGGATCTCGTGAGCGATCGCGGAACCTAGTCGTCCGACAACCGCGGATTTTTCGGCTTGTTGGAGCTGCGCCTCGAGATCACGCTTTTTCTCGAGCTCGGACGTCATGTCGTTGAAATTGGCCGCGAGGCGGCCGAGCTCATCATTACTGGATGCGGGGACGCGGACCTTGAGATTTCCGTCGGCGACCTGCCGTGCGGCATACGAAAGATCGGCGATCGGACGTGAGAATCGCCAGACAAGTAGGATCGTGATAAAAGACGAGACGAGGAGAATAGCGAGCGTATATATCAGCGGCTGGGCCGCGCGGCGTGCGGCGGCGCTGCGGTCGTTTTTCAAGAGGACCATCACGTAATAACGCCCGAGGCTTGTCTCGATCGGGATCGCGTGAGCCTCATCGTCGCTCATTTTGTCATTTGAAAGACGCTTGTTCGGAAAATGCGAGATATCGGCTCCAATGCGTGAGCCCTCCATAAGCGGCGGCAGGTTGGTTAGGTCCGAAAGGTCCTTATAAACAATATTGTTATGTTCGTCGGTCGTCGGCAAATAAGCCGGATTGAGGCTGTCCGTGATCTTCCACTGATTATTAATAATAATGACGTCTTTGATCCGTTCGGTAACCGCCTCGTCAAAAAAGGTTTGATCGTCCCGTTTGATCAGGTCCTGCATGTATTCCTGCGACGTAATACCGTTCGAACCGATCGCGATGCCCGAAACGAGGGCTTGCGTCTGCGCTTCGCGAAGGTCGTTATTCTCCTGCTGGGTCAGGAGGTTCAGGTAGTACTGAACGCCAAGCGTGGCGACGAGCAGCAATGCAAGGATCAAGAGCAGACGGCCCCGAAATGTATTAATGAACTTCATCTATCGCTTTTCGCGGCTGCCATCCGCGTGATCAAAAACTGCTTGCTACCCTATCCGTTGAATGTTATAGTCATCGTTAGTTTGAACGCAAATTCCCGGATAAGCTATTCAAACTGGCGCTCTTTTATCCGGCTCTCCATACAATTCAACGGTAGAAATCTTACTCGAGGTAAAGCATGAGGTTAATGTTCCCTGAAAAAATCCGTGTCGCCACATATCTGGCGATCGCGGCCGTCCTTGTTTTCTTTGTCGGCAGCGTCGACGCCCAGAAGCGGCCTTCGACCCCGAAAAAAGCAGTCCAGGCTAAGAAGACTGAAAAACAGGTCAGGGAAACCAAAAAAGACAGCAAACACGAAGCCAAGCGAGACGTTAAAAAGACCGATAAGCACGCTAAAGACCGCGTTGCTGACACCAAGGCCAGGAAGGACCCGAAAAAGCTTGCCGAATCCAAGAAAGCGTTGGCCGAACGCCGCCGCAAAGAAGAGGAGCGCCGCCAGGCCATCCTCGCCGAGCAGCGTCGACGCGAACAAGCCGCCCGCGAGGCCCGCGAACGCAAATTGGCGTTCGAGCGCGGATTGCGGAATGAGACGTTGGCAAATATATCGCGCGATTCGATCGAGGGCGAAGATCTTTCGATCCGCCGAGCGGCGGTCGATGCATTGGCAGGCCACGCCGGTTCGGTCGTGGTAATGGAGGCGCAAACTGGAAAGGTGCTGACGATAGTTAATCAAGACTGGGCCGTTCGCACCAGCATTCGGCCGTGTTCGACGATCAAACTCGTCACCGCGGCTGCCGGCCTGAACGAAGGCGTGATCAGCAAGGTAGATGGCTCAGTGCGAAATGCTAATACCCGTCGCAACCTGGACGACGCGATAGCATTTTCGGATAATTCGTATTTTCAGCGGGTCGGTGCGAGCCTCGGCAACGAGAAGCTCGTCGAATACGGCCGCGAGCTCGGCCTCGGGCAGCAAACAGGCATAAACCTGGCTGGTGAGACCGCAGGCCGGCTTCCGTACAACAACAATAATGCCCGGATCTATTCGCACGGCGATGACACCGAGGTGTCGACACTGCAGCTTGCCGTCATGGTCGCGGCGATCACGAATGGCGGGAATCGCGTACTGCCGCGGCTGCCGCGAAATTCGATCGAACAGGCAAAGTTTCAGACTTTCTACAAGGCCAAGGTCGAAGTGCCCCAGCAGACGATCCGGCGGATGATCCCAGGTATGATGGGAACCGCCGAATACGGAACTGCCCATCGCGGCGTTGATGCGTCGCTCGGGATAGCGGGCAAGACTGGCTCATGCATCGATAAAGGTTCGTGGGTCGGACTGTTCACTTCGGTCGCTCCGATCGAAAAGCCGAAATACGCGGTCGCTGTGATCACTCGCGGCCAAGGTGAACGCGGCAAATATGCCGCGGCGGTGGCTGGTAAGGTGTATCAGGCCTTGAGCGGTAATATAGTCCGAACCGACCGCAATCTCGCCCAGACCGAATTTAAGCTCGCTCCGAAAAACGGCGTCGCCGCAAGACCGGTCGCCGACGAAGACGAGGATGACGCTGCTGCTGACGATGTCGCCGCGGACACTGCAGGTCGAATTGACGGCCGCGGAGTGATCGTCGTTCCTAGTGCCCCGCGGGTCGCCGCGACGGACAAGGCCGCATCGAAAAAGCTCGTGAAAACGACCGTAAATTCAAAGCCGGTATTTTCGCCCGTCGTAATAACGTTTCCTAAAGACCAGTCGACGCAGAAGCGGGAACGAGTGGTTGAACCCAGATAAGCGACGAGCCCGTAAAGGCTGGAAAATAGTTCGGGCGGGCCGCGCTTGGTCATATTGAGCGTTTTCCCGCCCTTACGCTATTTTTGGCTTGACACATCCGCGACGTGTAACAGATTATTTATCTTTACCTCGAACGGCACCGAACTGTATTGCGCTCTGCAGCGGCCAGGTTATCGGTCAAAAACTAGCAACTATTTTGCGGGAGCCTTCATCTGAATTCACGCATATCTAAGGCTACGGCCTTGGATCGGAAACGCGGAAAATAGGCACTCGGAACGAGATCCGGCGGAGGAAATTAGATTAATGAAAACGATTTTTAGATCAACAATTGCCACACTCATTTTTGCGGCGATCCTTGCACTTGGAGCTGTAGCGACGTTCGCTCAGGACCCATGTGCGGACGCCGAGGGACAGACGAAACTGGGCGACGAGTTTAGACGTTTGTATGCGCTAAAGGACATCCCCAACCGCAAGCTCACGATCGACACCGGAAAGCAGTTTGTCGAGAAGTACGGCTCGTGCCCTTCGACCGAAGAGCTTTCGACATACTTGAAGAAAACGCTTCCCATTCTTGAGGCCAAGGTCAAGGAAATGGAGGATGCCGTGGTAAAGGCAGCACTCGTTACTCGCTTCGACAACGGGCTGAAGTCGAAAAATTGGGATGACGTTTACGCCTCGGGCAAAGAGCTCCTCGCGAAGTACCCCGACGAATTTCGGGCAGCGGAACTGGTATTGGGTTCGATCGGCCTCGACGAGAACATAAACAACAAGGTGACGAAATGGAACGACGAAACATTGCGTTACGCCAAGATGTCGCTTGCCGATCTCGAAGCTGGCAAGACGTTCAAGACATACGGAGTCGGAGCATTTACCTATAAGGGCCAGGCCGACGCGACCGCGTGGATGAATTACACGATCGGCTACATTCTTTCGCTCGACAAAAATAGTAAGAAAGAGGGTGCGACGTACCTTTACAAGGCGGCTCAGGCAAACTCAGACACTAAGAATAACCCGGTCGTGTATCAGACCATTGGTTCATTTTATTTCGACGACGCCAAAAAGCTGTTTGACGAAGTCAACACGATGATCGCGGCCCAAAATGACAAGGACACGCCCGAGGTCAAGCAGCAGAAGGTCGACGCGATCAAGGCCAAGGTCGGGATCCTCAATGGAACGGCAGAGCGCGCTTTGGACGCTTACTCGCGTGCATGGTCGCTCGCACCCGGCACGCCGGCCGGCAAAGCCTATCGCGACGGTCTTTATAAGACGATCGGCGATCTCTACAAAGTGCGTTTCCAAAAGGCTGATGGTTTGGACGCATGGGTCAAGGCGGTCGCCGCGAGGCCAATGCCCGATCCGACCACAGACATCGCTCCGATAAACGATCCGGAGCCGACGACCACGACGACGTCTACGACGACACCTGCGACCGTGACGACGCCGGCTGTTGCTCCCGCCGCTAAACCTGCGACGACGGCAAAGCCGTCGCCGATCAAGCCGCAGTCGTCGGTCACAGGTACGGCGAAAGAGTCGGACTCGACGGCCGCCGCTGCAAAGCCGGTTGCTAAAACGGTTGTCAAGAAAAAGCCGACACGCTAACCAACCTTCGATCTAAAAATCCAGTCGGACACTTTATTTCTAAGTGTCCGACTTTCTTTTATTCCACAAAGTTTTTAAAATCTACCCACCATGCTTGCTAGGCTCGCGAAACTTGAACATCTGATCGGCCACAAATTTCAGGACCTTACGATACTTGAGCGCGCCGTGACGCATCGCTCCTGGGCGTTCGAAAATATCGATAGCGATTCCGGCGACTCGATACCCGAAACGGAAAACGAATCGTTGGAGTTTGTCGGCGATTCCGTGCTTGGCCTGATCATTGCTGAGCAATTGTTCCTGGGCAATCCGAAACTTGGCGAAGGCGATCTGACGCTGATGAAACATCGCCTTGTCAGCACCGGCACGCTCGCGAAGATCGGCGACCAGCTCAAGCTTGGCGAGTATCTGCGAATGGGCAAGGGCGAGGAGAGATCAGGCGGACGGCAAAAACAGGCATTGCTCGCCAACACACTCGAAGCCATCATCGGCGCTATCTTCTTCGACGGCGGCTACACCGCTGCAAGAGTTTTCGTAGGCCGAATATTCGCCGAGGAAATGCGCATCGCGACACCTAGTTCGTCGGTCGATTACAAATCGCTGCTGCAGGAAACGCTCCAATCTGCAAAGCATGCCGCGCCCGAATATAACGTCATCAAGACGGACGGCCCGCCGCACGCACGCGTTTTTTCAGTTGAGGCGACGTGGAATAGCGGAAAGTCCC
>JBDTZO010000133.1:0-3140 GCA_040005135.1 Acidobacteriota bacterium
ATACCAGGTCGCATCATACGCCGACGGACCGCAGACGGTGATCATCCCGTATTCGTACCTAAAAGACATCGCGCGCCCCGACGGAGGACTGGCAAAGACAAAGAAGTAAACGCCGCCGAGCGATCGACGGGAGCCACATCACCAATCGCGAAATTGGTCGGCGGAGAGGGTTTCGAAATCTCATTTGGCGATGGCTTAGCGAAATCGTGTTATAACAGTTTGTGCTGCACGCTGCGGTCCCTTGACCAAAGAGCCTGAAAAACACAGGCTTATTCCCTGATCGTGCCGCATTCACCTTCAAATTTCTGCCGGTGAACGTTCCTGGAGAGCTTAAAGCCAAATGCTTTTCTCGGTTTTCGGAGAATCTCGTGTCGGATACTGAAACTGTTGCTGCCTGCAAGTGGGCACTTTGCGAGGCAGATGCTTCGAAGCATGTGGTGTTTGGGTTCAGCAAAAAAGACCTCGTGCCGGGCGCCGTGATCCATCGCGACGTTTGTTCGCATCACGTCGGTTTGATCAGGGAGCGGTTTCGGTCGGTCGAAGAATACCCGTTGGGAGAGTGCCCCAGTCCGATATCGGTCAGCGATATAGCCCAAGCTCCGGAGCAGGTCAGAGCACAGATGCTGCCGTGTGTTTAGTGTGACCGATCTCGACATAGGTTGCGCGTCGAGCACAACCGCCGACTGCCAGACTCAAAATATCTGTTACATCGGACGTCGCCTTAAAAACGCATTATGGGCGTTGCGGCATTTCAGCTTTTCGTGCCTAATATAGCGGTGGTTCGCTGACGCTCCCCGCCGAGGCGTACCTCAATTGGAAGAGGCTTTGGCTGCTTTTGTGGGAGGAGGCAGCCGAAGCCTTTTCCGCGCCTAATTAGACTTACCAAGCTCGACCGCCTTTTCATCGGCGGCGACGAGCGGAAACTATTTCACTAAACAATAGGCTCACCAACCCGAACGGCCGATCTGTAAGGTCGGTAACGGCGGCAGGATCGCGCCTGTTTTTCGAAAATGAGAGAACCTCAGATGCGAGCCGTTCCCCGGCAAAATTTTTGGAATTGAATGAGTATTGAAACTGCTTGCGACCTAAGCGGGTCAGTATTTGAGATCACGGAGCGGAGTTTGGGACGCGTATTTGAACGTCATTCAATAGGAAAATATCCGCTGCCGCAAAAAATACGGATCCGCACGTTCTTATCTTAGTTTGCGGGGAATTTTTTGGCGTTCTTTATGAGAGAAGAAGATCTTTTTTGGCCTTCCCAGGTACCGATCATTTATCGCGGCGAGGTCGTTGGAAATGCCCGTCGCGAATATCCATATAGTTTTCGCCTAGATTGGCTGCCCGAATGGCGAGCCAGGATGTCGACACGACGGATCAGAACATCCCTTGACTGCGAAGATGGCCGTGTCATAGCGATCGAGGTCGATGACGCGCCGGCACATCAGCCCCACAATCAGCACGAAGCCCGGGCCAGCTCGAGTTTTTGAGTCGCGGCGAGCGACCGCACGCGTTCGCATTCGGATATGGCATCCTTGGTATTGCGTCATACATTGGGACGTAAATGAAGCATGTTACTCTTATCTCCGGAGCGAAGCCTGATGCTTAGATAAACCCATAAAATACAAAGGTTACGAGAAGCAGAGGTCCATGACACATAACTTGACCCCATACATCCTCCACTCGGAGATCCGTGATTCGTATGTATACGTACGCGTCACTGAAAGTATGGACGACCTCGCTGCCGTCGCCCCGTTCGCATTCATCGAGGGAGCAGCGCGCCGCTTTGTGCGGCACGATTGCAGCTGTATGCTGGTTGAAAATCAGATCGGCGAACCATTCGCGGTCTGGGATGCGGTCGCGATCGCTCCCCGACTCGGTAGACACGTCGAAGGCTGTATAAAGATCGCCGTGGTCGAGACGAAGTCCGAGAAGTCGGGCCAAACCGAGTTGAAGATCCACCTAAGCGGCGACGATGAGATGACCGTTCGAGTATTCGAGACCATCGCCGAAGCCGAGGCGTGGTTTGCGGAATAAGATTCCGATGTGTCACGTGCCGCATCGAAACGCAGGCTTCAGATAGGAGCATGAGGCTTTCAAAGATCATTGTTTCAGCCGCCCAATTTGTCGTTTGCGCGGCGTCAATTTTTATCCTGCTTGCGGCTGGTGCTAACGGTCAGGTATTGAATGTCTGGCCAGGACCGGCTCCGGGTTCGGAGAACTGGAAACAAAAAGAACGGACATTCGAAAATACGCCGGTCGGGACGATCGTCATCAACGTTGTGACGCCGACGCTCACGGCCTATTTGCCGGATAAAAGTAAAGCGACCGGAACGTGCGTGATCATTGCTCCGGGCGGGGCGTTTGTCGCGCTTGCGATCAGCCTTGAAGCGACGGACCTTGCACGGCGGCTTCAGGCCCGCGGGATAGCGGCGTTTGTGCTCAAATACAGGACCATCGAAAAGAACTTCGACGGAATTCCTGCGGGCATCGATATGGACGAGGTCGGTAAATATGGCATCGCCGACGGTATACAGGCGCTCAAGGTCGTTCGGCGTCACGCGGCCGAGTACGGCATTTCGCCTGACAAGGTTGGTTTTATCGGATTTTCGGCGGGAGCGATGGTCGCAAGCTCGGCCCTGATGCAAACGGATGCCGCGGCTCGGCCGGCTTTTGCGGCGATGATATACGGCGGCCCTTTGGGAAAAATGCCCGCGATACCGGCGAAACTTCCGCCTATGTTCATGGCATGGGCCCAGGACGACAACGTCGCTAGGGAACCCATAGTCA
This sequence comes from Acidobacteriota bacterium, assembly GCA_040005135.1. Taxonomy (GTDB): domain Bacteria; phylum Acidobacteriota; class Blastocatellia; order Pyrinomonadales; family Pyrinomonadaceae; genus OLB17. The sequence goes on from JBDTZO010000133.1 coordinate 2,788, forward strand.
AGTTTTACGATGCTCTTTTAGCCGCCGGCCACAATCCCGAAACGCATATCTATAGCTCGGGCGGCCATGGGTTCGGAATGAAAAAGCAGGGAACGACCAGCGATCACTGGCTCGACGACCTCGACAACTGGATGGAAACGCTCGGACTGACAAAACGCCGCTAGGCCGGGACACCAGTCGGGCCGAAAATTGTGAAGGAACAGGCACCGCAGGATCACCTTCTCAAATCCTATTCGCTATGGGCGTCGTCGACGACTATCTCAGGAAACTCGGCGGTAAATTGGTCTCTTGGGAGCGTGTCGATCTCGCCTCTGAGCGGCCGTGTGCCGACGTTTGAGCGAAAATTACCGGCT
>JBDTZO010000071.1:0-10539 GCA_040005135.1 Acidobacteriota bacterium
GTCGATCTCGCCTCTGAGCGGCCGTGTGCCGACGTTTGAGCGAAAATTACCGGCTTCGTCATAGAGGCGGCGGTACTGCGCCGAGTTTCGGATGACACCCTGAACGTATTGCTTGGTTTCCTTGAACGGGATCTCCTCGACAAACTCGTCCATCTCAGCGGGCAGGGTCGCTCGCCATTGCGGGACGCGGCCGGGACCCGCGTTATATGCGACGGCAACGTACTCGATACGGCCGAATTTATCGAGCTGGTCACGCATGAAAGCGGTGCCGAGCTCGATATTGAGCGGCGCCTGAAACAGCGTGTCTGACGTCACTAAGGAAGTTTTGGACACGTATTTTTTCGCCATCGAGCGTGCGGTCGGGACGAGCAACTGCATTAGGCCGTAGGCATTTGCGCCCGATTTGGCAAATGGGTTAAAGACCGATTCCTGACGAATGAGCCCGGCAACCTGAAAAGGGTCGAGGCGGCGTTCACCGGCCCAATATTTGATGTCGCTCCAATTGGTCAAAGGGTAGAAAAATCCCCATTCCTCGCGTCCCATCTCCTCCGGAAACATTTGCGCGTAATCGGGATAGCTTTTTTGGAGGGCAACGAACGCTGACGTGTTATCGCCCTTCAAACGGTAATGTCGGGCAAGAGCTAGATTGACCTTGGGGCTGTTGCCGGCGGTCTTTTTTGCCTCGTTAAGTTCGTCGATCGCCCAGTCGAACAGGCCGATCGTGCTGAGTTCATCGCTTTTCTCTACTCGGGCAAGTTCTTTCGGGCCCGCGGTTTCGGCAGCAACGGTGACGAACTTGAGATTTGCGATGGCCTTTGCGACGGTCGGGTTAGGTGCGGCTGTCGTGCGGCAATTGCCAGCCGATCTCATCGCTGTCAACCGTCCGAGTGCGAGATATCCGTACCAGTTAGAGCCGTAACGATAGTTGGTGCCGTCATACAGGGCACATGCCTCGGCCGTGTTGCCTGCACGCTCGGAATCGCGGGCGGCCCAATAGCCGGCCTTGCCGCGATTGGTCGTGTCCCTGTCGGCGTAACGGGCCAGATGTTCGATGAACATCTGCGACGAAAGCCCAAAATTGCCGCTTTCGTGCTGAAACCACGCGGATTCGAACTGAGCCTGGGCAACCTCGACGGCGTTCGGAAAGGCAGCGACAGCGGTGTTTAGGAAATAGCCCTCTTCCGTCTTGTTGCGAGCGTCGCGAGCGGCCAGCCCCGCGTCGATAAAGGTTTTGGCGAGCAGTGTGCTATTCGGGAATTTTGCACGCATTTCGTCCGCTGTCGAGCGTGCCTGCGGCCACGACCTCGCTTTCGCATAGCCGAGCACGAGCTGTCGGTAGGCGTCCTCGCGTTCCTTAGCCGAAACCGGAAGTGCGTTAAAAGCGGCCTGAGCGTCGGGCATGCGGCCCGAATTTGTGAAAGCCGTGATCCGGCGCACGGCAGCCTGAGATGTAAGCGAGCTTGGGAAGCTATTTGCGAGCGTCGTATAAGCGGTCGATGCGTCGGTGTAATTCCTGATCGTCAAGAGTCGGTCGGCTCGGGCAAGCTGCTCGTCGCCCGTTTGCGGCATTAATGGCTGCGAAAGCGATGTAAGTTTTGTTTCCGCCTCTTTAGCGGCGGGTGATCCGGCGGCGTAAAAAAAGGTGCGGCGGTAATATTTGATCGCTTCCGGCTGCGAGCCCTGAGCTTCGTACGCTTTGGCCGTCGAAAGCAAGGCGTCCGCGTCATTCTTTTCGCTCAGATCGACCAAAAATCCCGGAACTTCGACCGCCTGGCCGACCTGGATCGCGGAGGCGGCCCAAAGGAGCTTGGCGTCGCGGATGCGGACGGACTCAGGGAAGTCGTGCAGCAGCTCCGAAAAAACCTTCATCGCACCGGTATGATCGCCGGCCGATTGAAGTGCTCGGCCCCGCAGCCAGAGCGCCTGATCGGCTATCTTGGTCTTTTTGCGAAATATGTCGGTATCGAGGATCGCGGCGGCTCCGGCAAAGTCGTTATTTTCAAAGCGAATACGTGCGTGCAGCAGTTTTGCGAGTGCTCCGGTCCGCTTGCCGGCGAATCTGGTTTCGATATCCGAGACCATGCTTTCCGGCGGCAATTTGCCCGTGCTGGTCATTTGACGAAGGCTCGCGAGAGCTTGCTCCTCGGTCGGTTGGGCTGAGCAGCCGACGGTCAAAAATATAGAAAAAAGCAGGGCCGACAGAGCTATATTGATCGCACGCATGAACATAAAGACAAATTCTTTCCAATCGGGCTCGAACCGTAATATCATAACAAACATTCGGTTCGAATTCGGACACTTAAACGATGAAGAAGTTGATCCACACGTTCGCCATCATGTTGGCCGCCGCCGTCGCTGTTCTAGCCCAGACAAACACCGCGCCATCGCCGACGCCGACGCCCGACGATTCAGATGTCGTAAAGATCTCGACCAGCCTGATCCAGTTCGACCTTTCGGCGACAGATAAAAAAGGAAAGGTCGTAACCGATCTCAAGCCCGACGAGGTCGAGATATATGAGAACGGGCAAAAGCAGAAGGTTACAAACTTTTCGTTCATCTCGTCCGTTCGCGAAACTGTCGAAAAGCCCGTTGTTACCGCAAAAGGAGACGTTCCGCTGCCGCCGACCGTGCTGCGGCCGGACAAGGTGCGTCGAACCGTCGCTCTCGTGGTCGATGACCTGACGCTATCCTTTGAAAGTGCGTATCAGACGCGCCGAGCGCTAAAAAAATTCGTCGACGAACAAATGCAGGACGGCGACCTGGTCGCGATCATTCGCACGGGCGCAGGAATCGGCGCTTTGCAGCAATTTACATCGGATAAGCGCATCCTTTATGCAGCGATAGAACGTGTCAAATGGAATCCGCTGGGCAACGGCGGCGTCAGCGCGTTCGCTCCGATGCAGTCCGTTGACGCAACGGAACCAGCCGACCCCGCGGATGCGTCGGCTGCAGGCGAACGAACCGCAGAGGGATCGGCACGCGAATTTAATGACTTTCGCGAAAGCTATTTCGCCAGCGGCACGCTCGGGGCCGTAAATTTCCTGATCCGCGGTATGTCCGAGCTTCCCGGGCGAAAGTCGATAATCCTGTTCTCGGACGGTTTTAGCCTGACCAATACCGACGCCGAGGGATTTTCCGAGGGTTCGACCATCCTCGACTCGCTCAAACAGCTCGTCGATATAGCGAACCGCGCCTCCGTAGTTATTTATGCGGTCGACCCGCGAGGGTTGGTCTACACGGGCTTGTCGGCCGGAGACAATACGGGCGGCAGGACTGCGGACCAGGTCGCGAGCGAATTGTCCGACCGGCAGACCAAGCTGTCTGACACGCAAGATGGCCTGCGTTACTTGTCCGACGAGACAGGCGGATTTGCGATCGTCAATAGCAATGACATCAGCGGCGGCGTCAAACGCGTGCTCGACGACCAGAGCTATTACCTGATCGCATACGAACCGGACGCAGACACATTTGATCCGTCGAAGCGCAAATTTAACAAGCTTACCGTCAAGATCACGCGGCCCGGCGTCACGGCCCGCTACCGCAGCGGATTTTTCAACGTCGCCGATCGCGAAACGCCTTCCGTTCCGGTCAAGCTGACGCGAGTTCAGGAGCTTCAGAACGCGCTCACCTCGCCGTTTGCGGTCTCGGGAGTTTCGCTGCGGCTGAACGCGCTGTTCGGTAATGATCCGGTCAAAGGCTCGTTCGTCCGTTCGCTGCTGCATGTCGATTCCAAGGGGATAAAGCTCGTCGACGAAAAGGACGGAGTCAAAAAAGCCACGTTCGACATACTCGCTGCTAGCTTTGGCGACAATGGCCAGATCGTCGATCAGATCGGCAAGGCGTATACTCTGACGATCCCGGCGGCCAGCCTTAAGAGGTTCCTGGACGACGGATTCGTCTACGAATTTACTTTCCCCGTGAAAAAGCCGGGAGCATATCAATATCGCGTCGCGCTCCGCGATGAGCAAGGCGACGGGGTTGGCTCGGCTAGCCAGTTCATCGAGGTGCCGGACGTCAAAAAGAACCGCTTGACGGTCTCGAGCATCGTGATCGAAAATCTATCGGTCGACGAATGGCACCGAATGACGGCTCCCGGATCGACTGCTCGAACGACAAATTCGGCCAGCGATACCGCGCTTCGACGGGCACGGGTAGGGTCGATCCTGAGGTATGGATTTGAGGTCTATAACGCTCGCATTGCAGCGTCGAAGACCACGGGCCTGCAAGTGCGGATCCGCGTGTTCCGCGACGGCCAGCTGGTGCTCGACGGAAAAAACTCTCCTCTCGAACTCAACGATCAGCCCGACCTCAAACGAATCAAATACAGCGGCGCCCTTAGCCTGGGCGGTAAGCTGGTCGCGGGCGATTATGTACTGCAGGCCGTAGTAACCGACACGCTCGCAAAGGACCGGATCGCAACACAGTCGGTGCAGTTCGAGGTTGTCGAATAGCTCACAAAGATGCGAAAAATATCGATAAGTTTTTTGATCCTGTTCGGGCTTTGCGCCGGCGCATACGCTCAAGATGCTTCACCGCAAGCCACCCCGAAACCCTCAGACCCGGGCGATGTGGTCAGGATATCGACCAACCTTATCCAGCTCGACTTTTCGGTCGTGGACGCTGCGGGTAAGACCGTGCCCGATCTTAAACCCGATGAAGTCGAGATCTACGAAAACGGACGACGGCAAGGGATAACTTCGATCACATATATTTCAGGGGCTCGCAAAGGCATCGGCGCTGCGGCCGCACAAACGTCCACGGTAGTGAGCTTTGGACCCGCTCGCCGAACCATCGCTTTGATCGTCGATAACCTTTCGCTCTCGGCTGAGAGCTCCGCAAATACGCGTCGTGCACTAAAGAAATTTGTCGCCGAACAGATGCAGAGTGGCGACCTGGCAGCGATTGTCAGCACGGCTGGCGGTGTAAATAATTTGCAGCGATTTACGACGGACAAAGCTGTTTTAAATAACGCGATCGATGAAATCAAATTCCAAGGGAACGCGAGCGGCGAGGAAGGATCGCTCGCGCCGATCAAGCCCACCGATCTGGAAAAGGGACTTGCGATGGGCAACGATCTGATGATCGCTGTGACCGGCCAGGACCTTGCCGACGAACGTAATCGAAACCGCTCGGCCGCCGATTATCGAGCGGCTATCTACGCCGCCGGCACCCTCGGGTCGTTAAAAACAATCGTGGCGGGGATGGGATCCCTCGAGGGGCGCAAATCGGCAATTCTCTTTTCGGATGGATTCAAGTTAGTCGATCGTAACGAACAGGGACTAACTGAAAGCGGTCGCATATCGGATTTGCTAAGACAACTGGTTGATCAGGCCGCACGCTCGGCGGTGACTGTTTACACGATCGATGCCCGCGGCCAGCAGACCGACGGGCTTGGAGCCCAGGATTCCGTAGTCGTCACGAAACCCCGGACGACTGTCCATGTCGCCGGCGCTCTCGATCCGGTTCAGGAAGACCTCGCCGACCGGCGAAATGATATTCAGGATAGGCAGGCGGGCCTCGAACAGCTTGCCCGTCAAACGGGTGGATTTGCGACCAAAAATTCGAATGACCTAAGTTACGGTGTCGGCAAAGTGCTCGAAGATCAAGGGTATTATCTGTTGTCTTACTCGCCGGACGCTGAGACCTTTGACTCGAAGACACGCAAATTTAACAATCTCGAGGTCAAAATCAGCCGTCCCGGAGCGACGGCACGGTATCGAAGCGGTTTTTTCAATGTGCCGATCGGCGAAGCCCCTGCGACCAACCCAGCGAGCCTTGTGCAGGCGGCGAATTCGGCGCTTGTTACGCCATTTGGATCAAATGCCATCGGTGTCACCGTAAACGCGTCGGTGATCAACTCCGAGCTGACGGGAACCACACTGCTGCGGGGCACGATTCATATTGCGGCGAGCGATCTGACATTTGTGTCGAATCCGGACGGTTCCAAGAAATCCGTATTCGAATTGATCGCCGCAACATTCGACCAATACGGAGTACAGGCGGATCACATCGCTAAGTCGAACACGATAAATGTGAGCGGGGCGAAATATGACAAGATCCTCGCCCAGGGATTCGACTACCCATTCGAGCTTCCCATCAAGAAGCCCGGAACATACCAATTTCGGGTCATGATCCGCGATACCGTTAGTGCACGATCGGGAACTGCAATCCAAATCCTGACCGTGCCGGGTCCGAAATAGTCTTGACCAAATTGTCAGTATTCATGCCGCCGTTTGTATGTGGAGGTCGGACGCATCCTTGACGAGACGCTCTTCGGTCATCTCCCTCGATAATACGTAATTGAGGGCAGTTCTTTCGATACGATCATTAGCCTTAGCCGGGAAACGAGGTTGACGATCGTCGGTTCGACGAACGGATCGACCGGTTTGAAGATGCGACCTCAAGTGTCCACTGGAGGTAGACGAAATTGCAGAAAACGCTATGCATAGGCGACACTTAGACAATCGTTAAGCTAAATCAAATGTTGAATTTCGGACTGTACAGGAGCCGACGCTATGCAGATAAAACATATCGAACTAACTGAGATCGAACTTCCGCTCGTCCACTTTTTCGAAACGAGTTTTGGCCGCACATATAAACGCCGGATAATTATCGTCCGCGTCGAGGATGCCGAGGGAAACGAAGGCTGGGGCGAGGCCACGTGCGGCGAATCGCCGGGTTATTCCGACGAATGGACCGATTCCGCGTGGGTCACGATCGAGAAGATTCTCGCTCCGATGGTCGTCGGAAAAGAGTTTGAACGTGCGGCAGACGTTTGGGACGCCATGAAATGGGCCCGCGGCCATCGGATGGCCAAGGCGTCGATCGAGACGGCGTGCTGGGACCTCGAGGCGAAAACGCTCGGCGTCCCATTATGGCGGCACCTCGGCGGCGTTAACCGCGAGATCGAGTGCGGCGTTTCGATCGGGATCCAGGATTCGATCGAGCAGCTTATTGAAAAGATTCGCACGGAGCTCGACGCCGGCTACAAACGCATCAAGATCAAGATCAGCCCGCGTTGGGACTACGACGTGATCAAAGCGGTGCGAGCGGAATTTGGCGACATTCTGCTGATGGGCGACGCGAACTCGGCATACACGCTTGCCGACATCGACAAGCTCAAAAGCCTCGACGAATTTGATCTAATGATGCTCGAACAGCCGCTCGGCTTTGACGACATCGTCGATCACGCCAAGCTTCAGGCGCAGATACAGACACCGATCTGCCTCGACGAACCGATCAAATCGCCCGACGACGCCCGCAAAGCGATCGAGCTCAAGTCCGGAAAGATCATTAACCTCAAGAACGGCCGCGTCGGCGGCCACACTCAATCCAAACTCGTCGAAAAGGTCTGCCGCGAGAACGGCATGCCCGTCTGGTGCGGCGGCATGCTCGAGAGCGGCATCGGCCGTGCCCACAACATCGCCATCTCAACCCTCGCCGGATACACCATGCCCGGCGACGTCTCCGCCTCAAAACGCTATTGGCACGAGGACATAATCGAACCCGCGGTCGAGGTTTCTTCGCAGGGCACGATCACCGCTCCAGAAACGCCCGGCATAGGATTCGAAGTACGCCTCGACCGGATCGAAAAGATCAAGGTAAAACGATGTCAAATTCGATGAAATTATTTCTCGGCGTCGCGGTGATCTGCCTTGCAGGTTCGATCCTGCTGCTTGGGTTCGCGGCCCCGCATATGTGGTCGAACGAGGGAAAGACGTCGGCGGCGGAAAAGGACGGAAGCGAGATCGGGGCGACGGTTTACAGATCAAAGGGCGGCGACTTTTTGATCGCGATCGAGGGAGCTTCGCCTGAGGCTTATATCTTTAGCCCGGCCAACGGCTCGATCGGCATCCCGAATGGCAATCAATTTGCGTTCATTCCGTTTTTCGCCTACAGCAAAGACGTGCCCGTTCCGGTCGTTTTCTCTTACAACAAGGTAAAGGTCGAAACGGACATGGGCGTCAGCTTCGAGAATGGAATGCTGAAGTTCACTACTTTGCAGGGCAGGCGAGTGACGTTCGATCTCATCGCTTTCGGAATTCCGGTCAAGCCGCCTCAACCGCACGGCCACACCCAGAACATATCATTGTAAAGGCCAGAAAATGGGCATAAAGATCATCACGACCGCAAAGATGATGGCGGTCAGCGGCAGGCCGACTTTCATGAAATCCTTAAAACTGTAGCCGCCCGGGCTCATCACGAGGATGTTTACGGGATGGCCGAGCGGCGTGATAAATGCCATTGAGGTTGCAAGAGCGACGCCCATCGCCATTGAGCGTGGATCGGCGTGCATCTGCTGCGCGATGTGAATGGCGGTCGGCCCGATGATCGTCGCAACGACGGCTCCGTTCACCGCCTGCACAAGTACAACCGTTAAGATGAAAAGGCCCGCGAGTATGACCATTGGGCCATATCCGCCGAGCACTCCCAGCACCTGATCAGCCATTAGTCCGGCGGCGTTCGTTTTGTTTAGTGCAATTCCCATCGGCAGCATGCCGGCGACCAGAAAGATCGTTCGCCAACTAACAGACGCATACGCCTGATCTGTCGTTAGTATGCGCGTCAGCATCATCATTAATGCCCCGCCGAGCATAATTGGGCCGATGATGTCGGGGAAAACGATCGCGAATAGCAGTGTCGCGCCGAATATTAACAATGCGGCGCGGCCCTTGTGCGGAAAGGTTATTTCGCGTTCCGGGCCCTCGACGAACACGATGATGTCCGGATCGCCATCGAGAACGGCGAGCCGCTCGCGTGTGCCCTGCAGCAGCAGAGCATCGCCAAACTGCAGCTGCGTTTCGGCGAGGTTGGTGACGATCTGCTGTGTCCCGCGCCAGATCGCGAGCACGCTGACGCCGTATTTATCGCGAAATCGCGTCGACGTCAGCGTTTCGCCGATCAGCCGCGAGCGAGGTGAGAGCATCGCCTCGACCACCTCGACCGACTGCGATTCTAGATCGTGTTCGGTCCATTCGTCCTTGGGCACGAGGACCATATACGGTTCGACGTCGCGCCGTCGAAAGTCCTCTTCGTCGCCCTCGAGCAGGAGAGTGTCGCCCTTTTTTATCTCGGTCTCGGGCGACAGCGCCAACAGGCGCTTTTTCCGGCGTTCAATGCCGACGACGCTTACGCCGAAATCAGGTCGCAGCGTGCTGTCATGCAGCGTCTTACCGATCAGAAAGGAATTGTCCGGGACGCGTGCTCGAAATAGGTTTGCACCGAGATTGTAAGCCGAAATAAGGTCGTCGGCATCGTCTCGATTAGGCACGACCGACTTTTCGATGATCGATTCACCCGGTAGCAGGTGCCGGCCGAACACCGCCATATACGTGATGCCCGCAACGACGATCAATAGCCCGATCGGGGCAAAGTCAGTAAGGCTGAATCCCTCGATGTCGGAATCGTGGAGCAAAGAGTTGATGACGATGTTTGTCGTGGTCAGTAATGTCGCGGTGCCGCCGAGGATCGTTCCGAACGCGAGCGGCATCATTAGGCGTGACGTCTGAACGGACGCTTTTTTTGCCGCACCCGAGACGGCCGGCAGCAGCACGGCCGCGGCCGCGATATTATTCATGAAAAGCGAGAGGAATGCTCCCGCCAGCATCACGAGCACGGTCAGGCGGAGCTCGCTTCGGCCGCCGAATTTGAGCAGCAGATTGCCGACCTGCTCCGTCACGCCCGTCCGCTGCAGCGCGGACGCAAGTATGAAAATGGCAAGGATCGTGATGACCGCAGAACGGCTAAACCCCGAAAACGCCTCGGCCGGCGTCAAAACGCCCGTTACACCAAGTGCGACCACGACAAGCAGAGCCACAAGGTCAGCCGGCACCAGCTCCGTAACAAAAAGAATGAGCGCGGCGACCAGAATTATGAGAGTTATGTCGAGTTGGTAATCCATCGCCAAAACCTCAAGTATATGTTCGGCTTGCGTGGATTCAAAGCGCTCGCTCTAAAGAGCACTTTCATCCATCGCGTCATCGATTGAGTTGCGTTGGATACTGATGGGCATACCAGATTTTGACCCCGTTTGCAGTAAATGGAACACGATCTCGCGGTCAGGACCCCGTTTACTTGGATCTGCTGCGGGCGCTGTCAACGTTTCCTTACGGTCGATTTGTTAACTCTTACTTCGACATTTCCCCCGAAATCCATTTTCTTGTCGTTCTCGCTCGCTCGTGAATTCAGGAATACGTAGTCAAATACGATCGAATATTGTTTGTTCCAGACGCTTAGAGGCACTGGAAATAGTACCGAGGAGTGAGGTAAAAGGATGGCCGACGATCCAAAGTCGAAACCATAGGGAATCCATTTGTTTAGGCGATCTTTTACGCCGAACCAGATCCCGATCTCGCGGTCCTTGCAGAGTCCAGACAGTTTTTCTCCATTTGGAAATTGATGGAAACACTTAGCATTAGGCAAATACATACTCTGAGTTGGCACTTGGATCGGAAGTGTCGAGTCGTTATGTAGACTCAACCAAACGGCGTTCGAGTCGCTGAGTGCCGTGGCCTTCTTGCTTTCGTTAAGCTCGTTCGG
>JBDTZO010000013.1:0-32894 GCA_040005135.1 Acidobacteriota bacterium
TCGGTGGATCGCAGGAAAAAGAAATGCAGATCGGCCGGCAGCTCGCAATGGAAGTCGAACAGCAGGCCAAGCTTGTAGACGATCCGATGATAACCGAATACGTTAACCGCGTTGGTCAAAATATGGTTCTCCACTCTGACGCTAAGATACCGTTTACCATTAAAGTGATCGACAGCGACGAGGTTAATGCGTTTGCCCTTCCGGGCGGTTTCTTCTTCGTTAATAAGGGACTTATCCTCGCCGCAGATAACGAAGCGGAACTTGCCGGCGTAATGGCCCACGAGATCGCTCACGTTGCGGCCAGGCACGCGATGGAAAATCAGGGTAAGGGCACCTTCATGCAGTATGGCATTCTCGCTGGCATTCTCCTTTCGGGCGGGATCGCGGGCAGCGTTCTTCAAAACACCGCAGGTCTCACACAAGCTCTCGCGTTTTCGAAATTTAGCCGAAGTGCCGAAGTAGAGGCCGACAAGCTCGGCGTTCAATATCTATACGCGGCCGGATATGACCCGACGGCGATGTCGACGATGTTTGAAAAGCTCGCTGCGCAAAATAAGAAAAAGCCTGGCACCATCTCCAAGCTCTTTTCATCACATCCTCCGTCGTTGGAACGTCGCGACGACAGCCTCGAACTGGTCGCACGTTTTCCGGAAAAAGACGAGTATGTGATTAGTACTTCTGAGTTTCAACGCGTCAAGGCTCATCTGATGAAGATTACCAACGCAAAGGCCGGCGTCACCGCGGACCTCGACGAGGGCGGCGATGCCAAGCCCACGCTAAAGAAACGGCAGGCTGAACCAACAGATACGAGTGACACTCCGGACGCGGGATCGAGTTCATCGGATGGGCCGCCGAAATTGAAAAAGCGAAACGAACCAGAACCCACGCCGACGCCCAAACCTAACGACCAGTAATTCAGAAACGACAAAGGCAGCTCAAACGGGCTGCCTTTTAGTTTGCACCCAAACCTAGCTTTTCGCGGAGGCGTTGGGTATTTGCTTTCCCTCTCACGACTATCAATGCTCGCTCCCATGATGCTCGAGCTTCGTCCGCTTTTCCCATTTTGGCTTGTACGTCGCCGAGATGCTCCTGGATCGCTGCCGATCCACTGTTGATTCGTGCGGCGAGGCGGAGATACGCTTCGGCTTCTGGATATTTGCCTGATCCGAAAAGTGCCCAACCGAGGCTGTCGAGATAGCTCGGGTTCGCAGGTTCGACTTTCAGTGCGGCCCTGATCAGTGACACGGCTTCGTCCAAATGTTCGCCACGCTGAGTCAGAAAATAGCCGAGATTATTCAATGCGATCGGATTACCCGGAGTCATTTTTACAAGCGCGCGAAGCATAGATTCGGCACCGGCAAAATCTCCTTCGGTACGCATAGCCTCGGCCAATGCTAGCTGGGCGATCTGGGTCCTATCGTCGTCGCCGGCGGCGAGTCTAACCGCTTTCTCAGAAGCATTCCTCGCCTCCGGCCCGTGGCCTGCGTCCGTATAGAGGCTCGCGTAGAACAGGAGGTTTGAAAAATCGTCGAACGCGGTCGGTGTAATGCGACTGTCCGCAGAGCCAACGTGTTCACTTGCCTTGGCAGATGCCGTCCGAACAACCTCGATCGCCTTGTCGACATCTCCCTGTTCCGCTAAAACGGATGCCTCGAGCCGCGCAAGTGACTGGTCCGCGGGCTTTCGGAGGCGGACGTCGCGAAGAGCTTTTAAAGCTCCTTGAGCATTACCTGTGGAGCGAAGATATTCGACAAGCTGCCGATCGGCGAAAACGTCGTCCGCTCCAAACATCCGACGCGACCTTTCAATTAGCCTTAAAACAGCATCGTTTCGGTTCAAGATCCGATACGAATTAATAAGCTTGCTGATGACGTCCTGTAACTGTATTCGCTCGCCTGCATCGAACTTGTCGCGTTCCGGAGCACCTCGCACATTCAACGCCCTCTCGTACGCTCCGACGGCCTCCTCTAAGCGCATTTCGCCGGCATAGGTGTCGCCAAGGACGGCGACTATCGCCGATGACAATGCCGGATCAGTTTTGGCCGAACTTGCTGCCGAATCGCGAAGCATCTTTTCGGCATCGGCGAAATGGTTGGTACCAATATAAATGTCGGCTAGTAATCTGATGAGCCCGATGCTTTGCGGCGAACTATTTAGAGCCTGACGAACGCTCTTTGCAACGGTTTCGCTCACCGCTCCGTTCGACAACGCCACGGCGTCCCGAAGCAGTGCCGCGGCCTCGTCATTTTGCGGATCGTCTGCGATCACATTCGAAAGCAGAGCCGCGGCCTCATCGGCACGCCCCGCGTTGAGCAGCGACGAACCGAGCTTCAACGATGCGGTCTCAGGAGCAAGGTCGGCAGCTTGTCCCATTACATTCCGATAAAACTGAGACTCGATCGGAGGAGCGGACACCGACCATTTTCGCAGGGCGTCGATGCCCTCGTTCGTTTGCCCCGTCAGATCATAAAGTTCGGCGAGAAATGCCCATGCCTCGGCGTTTCGAGGATCGAGATCTGTGAGCGCTCGCCATTCGCTAATTGCGGACGCAGCCGCTGCTCCGCTCACCTTTGAGCTTTTGATCCCCGCTTTTATCGTAACTAGCCTTGCCAGTAACCGTCGTCCGCCAAAATTTTGGGGATTGGCCGCGATCGACTTTCGTGCGAGCGTAATACCCTCGGCGATATCAAACGGCGGAGTTGAGATAGTGATCTCCCCAAGAAGCGTGTAAGCCTCAGCAATGCTCGGGTCGGCCTTGATCGACCGAAGGAGCGCCTGTCGTGCAAGTTCGGTATTCGGGTCAATGTCAGATCGGTCCGGTCGTCGCTCGGCAGCGTTCAGAAGCCTCTGAGCTTCGAAAAGGTTCACATAGGCTACTTCGCGGTTCGATCGTTCAGAGGTTGAAACCATTCCGGGAACATCCTGAGAGGTCGATGTCGAGGCTTGAGAGAGGCAGACGCTGGCTAGCGCAATGCAAGATCCAAATGCCGCCGCCATTCTTCGTACTTTCATAGGTTTTTAGCCCGAAAAAGACCGGGCGAGGGTAGTGATCATCCCTAACGCCCGGTCGTCTAATTCAATATCTCTGCGTTACTTTTGCGGCGGGGCCTGCGGGGTAGGGGTCGGCTTCGGCGTCGCGGCGGCCTGTCGCTGGCTGATCACCGTCGTCAGAGCCTGCGGTATTTGGTTTACCTGGATGTCGCCCTGATTTTCGATGATCTGATCGATCAATTCGAACTTTGTCTTGTCAAAATCCCTCGTCATCAACACACCGTCCTTGTCGATCGTCATTGGGTAAATGCCAAAGAATTGATTCTTAAAATTCGTGAAGAATGAGACGTCCTCCGGCGGCAACACACTTGCTCGGGCCGGATCCGCGGCCGGTATCGTGGCTCCGATCAACTCAAGCTGTTCCTTCGATTTTGCGACGTAATCACTGTTCGGGTAATCGCGAACGAGACGCTGATAATATTTCGCCGCCTGATCGGTTTCCTCTTCGATCTGGTAGGTCACGGCCATTTTGAAAAGTACCTCGTCCATAAACTTAAAATCAGGATATTTGTCGAGGATCTCGCGGTATCGAGATTGAGCTCCCTTTAAGCCGCCCTTTTTCTGGTCAACCGACTGAGTATAATAATAATTTGCGATGTACAGATTATGCAGACCGAGATTGTCCTGGACCTCTTTCAGGCGCTTTTGAGCTTCTTCTTTAAGGATAGAATTCGGATACTGCTGCAAGAGTGCTTTGAGCCGAGTCTCGGCTCGCTTTGCGCGCGTCGCCTCACGATCTGGCAAGCCGATCTGCCTCATTTCGGACTCTGCGATCTTTAACACTACACGGTCAGCGAGCGGATGGGTCGGAAAGAATGTCAGCCAATCCTGGTAAGCAGCGATCGCCTGTATCAAAGAGCTAGTTGAGCCCTCGAGAAAGAATGAATCGGCGACAGCCAATTTCGACATCGGCAAATAAGGCGAATCCGGATATGTCGTAATGATCGTCTGGAAGAGCAAACGCCCAACGTCAAAATTGCGGCGTCGCACTTCACGCGTAGCGACAATAAAAAGCTCGCGGTCACGTCCGGGCGTCACGGTTCCGATCAGCGTTTCGTACTCATCGGTTCCGCCGCCGCCGAAAATGCCTAAGAATTTCTTCTTTTTCTTGAGCTCGCGAGGGGCTCCTTCGCGAGAATCGGGGTTTGCCCGAGCGCTGGCGGTTTCGATCTGGATCTTATCGACGCGCGTTTGCAGATCGGACACTCCCTGTTCAAGGGCATCAAGATCCTTGGCTTCATGCTTTTCACCGCGATCGACCTTTCCACGCAGATTGTTGACATCCGACTGCAGCCGGCTAGTGTCTTTTTCGAGGCTCAACAATCGAGCACGCGGCGAATCCGGATCATCTTTCGCCGCATTTTTACCGCCATCCGGAGCCTTCTCCTGTTTCAGCCCCGTCACAGCAGCGGCCAACGAGCGTTTCATGGTATCGAGCTTACTGCCCATAACCAATAGTCGCTGCATTTCGCTGCCGTCGCCGGATTTATTTTGGGCCAGCAACGGAAATGACAGTAGACTGGCAGCCAGAACGGCTAAGATCAGTTTTTTGACACTAATATTGAACATAACTTTTCGATTCTACAAAAACTTTTGCGATCACGACACTAGATCCAATCCGTTCCAGCGTCGAGCAATTTCTTGACCGCAGCCGCAGGTTCCCTGCCATTAAAAACGGCCGACCCGGCAACGATGATCTCGGCGCCGGCACCCACTATTTGGGCAATATTTCCAGCATCGACTCCGCCATCCACCTCAATTCGCGTTTTGAGCCCGCGTTCTTTTATCAGATCGGCCAACCTGCGGATCTTTCCCAATACCGGCGAAATAAAGCTTTGGCCGCCAAAACCCGGATTAACCGACATGACCAGAACAAAGTCTGCGTAAAGCAGAGCTTCGTCGATCGCCGAGAGCGGCGTGGCCGGATTGATCGCGACCCCTGCACTTGCTCCGGCATCGCGGATCGACGTCAGCGTTCGGTGAATGTGCGGATCGGCCTCAATGTGGATTGAGACCATATTCGCCCCAGCCTTTGCAAATTCGGCAGCGTAACGTCCCGGCTCCTCGATCATCAGATGGGTATCGATGATCATGTCCGTAAACTTTCGGATGGAACGCACTACAGGTAATCCGATGGTGATGTTGGGAACGAACTTCCCGTCCATCACGTCAACATGCAGAACCGTTGCGCCACCGACTTTGACCGCTGCGATCTCGTCGCCCAAGCGGGTAAAATCGGCGGAGAGCAGCGAAGGTGCAATTTCAAACATTCGGTATTTTCTCTCTATTTGAAGCCGTGAAGGGCTTTTGCGTTGCTTAGCTGTTACGTCTATTGACGATTTGAAAGCCGAGGCCGTCCTTCACCGGGACGAGTGGTGTTGCCTGCCGGGTTCCGTGGTCCGGGATTCGGATTGCTCTTATTTGAATTGCTCGATTTCGAATTCGTTGACGAATTATTGTTTGAACCGGACTCCTTTTTGTTTGAGTTCGATTCAGACGAATTTGAGGTCGAATTTGAATCGGAGTTGGAATTATCGCCGATCACGTCCCGCGTCGTATCGGCCTTTTTCTTGTTCGTGTTCGCGTTGGCCTTAGGTTTCTTTGGTTTATCCGAGATCATCTCTTCGATCTTCGAAGAATCGTCTTCCTCGGTCTTCTTGATCACGGGAGCCTGATCATCGCCTGCAACGGCCGCTTTGCTGGTGACGACGAGTATCATTTGTCCGGACTTTACGGTTTCACCGGGCTTGGGCAGTTGTTCGATGATGGTGTTCGGCGGATCCTGGCTAACGCGGTCGGCGCGCTTCTTGATCTTCAGCCCGAGAGCAGCAAGTTCATGTTCCGACTCAGTAAAATTTTTACCGGTGATCTCCGGCACTTTGATCTCAGAGCCCTGCATCGACATAACTACGACCGTCACCATCCCCGCCATAAAGACAGCGAGAAGGATCGCGAGTGCAGCAAGCTTGCCGATAGCCGAAAGTCCTCTTTGAAAAATGCTCACTTTAATTTATCTCCAAAATCAAACCGAAATGTTAGCACTTTTGACCGATCTATGAAACTCTTCCACGACATTTAAGCCGCTCCCGTGATGGCCTTTCTTAGTACGGCCACAAAGAATCCATCCATGTTATCACGCGGCGGATATGTCCGCGCGAACCCATCGGCGGTGATAAATTCATCCGGCACGTTCGGCCGTTCTAAATGAAAGTCGCTGTTGGCAGCCAGAAATGTCTCGACCACAGTTTCGTTTTCCTCGATCTCGAGCGAGCATGTCGAGTAGAGAAGTTTGCCGCCCGGAGCGACCACATTCGACGCAGTGCCTAGGATGCTCACTTGTCTCGCCGAGAGGCCGGGAAAATCATTTTGGGCCAATCGATATCTGATCTCCGGGTTGTGACGTATAGTCCCTGTTCCCGAACACGGGGCATCTACCAACACTTGGTCAAAGGCAGAACGAGCGAACGGAAGGTCGGTCTCGGCATCGTACCGGACAATTTCAACGTTCGACGCACCTTGGGCAATGCAGTTGGTTCGCAGAAATTCGACTCGCTTTTCGCTTAGATCACCAGCCGCGATCATCCCGCGGCCACTCATCCCGGCAGCGATCTGGGTCGTCTTGCCTCCTGGCGAAGCGCATACGTCCAGGAACGATCCATCGCCTTTGATATCAACAAGACCCGCAACCAATTGCGAGGCCTCGTCCTGGAAATAGATCATTCCGTGATCGGCGAACTCTTTTAGTCTCGGACTAAACCGCTCAGCCAAATAGCAGCCGACGGCGACATCGGAGAGTTCGGATTCCTGACGAATGCATTCTGATAATGCCTCGGACGGACTCATTTGAGACCGCGCGGTAAGCCTGAATGCTGTACGGGGCTGATCATTGTTGGCCGCGGCGACGTACCCGGCAAATTCGGATCCAAAATCGCGGGCCCACTTTTCGATCAGCCACCTCGGATGCGATGTCTCGACGCTTATCCGGTCGATGTCGTCAGCAAATACGATCTTTGCCTTTTCGCGTGTTGCTCTGCGGAGAATAGCATTTACGAATCCGCTAGCCGATTTCTTTTTGGCCCGCTTAACGAGCTCAACACAGTCGTCGATAGCCGAGTAAGCGGGAACCCGATCGAGATAGATAAGCTGGTAAAGGCCCATTCTGAGAGCGATCGTTATCTCCGGATCTGCCTTTTTGTCGCCGGAAAAAGCCGCAACGATACGATCGAGATAGATCTGTCGACGCAGAACGCCGAGCGTCAGTTCGTGGCAAAGTGAGCGATCGCGTTCCTCAAGTCTTTCGGCATTTTCAGAGAGCAGTTCGGACGAGAATCCGCGGCCGGTCTCGATCTGCATCAGGATTTCATACGCAGAAATTCGCGCGGGTGATATCGCCATTATGATAATTTACTTTTCATCCGAGACATCGTGGGTTTCGAGTGAGTAATCCGGCCCGACACCGCGCTTGAGGTTCTGATCGACCGTTCGGCGGTCATCGAAAACAAAACATTCGCCTTCCCAAAGCGATTCATCGGGCGAAACTTCTTCTAAGTACCTTAGAATGCCGCCGTTGAGCTGATAAATGTTCTCGAACCCGAGCCCCTTCATATACGGAGCGAATTTCTCACATCTGATTCCGCCGGTGCAGAACATTGCGATGTTCCGATGACGCAAAGGGTCGAGATTCCGCTCGACAAATTCCGGAAGTTCGCTGAACTTGGCCGTCGAAGGATTGATCGCACCTCGAAATGTGCCGTTGCGAAATTCGTAGTCGTTTCGGGCATCCAGGATCAGAGTGTCACCGTCCGATATGATCTCGTTCCATTTAGCCGCGTCCACATGTGTATCTTTTCCAAGACCGATATCCACGGGCTTTTTCAGGGTTACGATCTCAGGCCGGATCTTAACGTCGACCTTGCGATGCGGAAGTTCGTCGTGAAATGAGGACTTGAAATTAAATTTAGCGACGAGCAAGATCTCGGCACGATCCACAAACATGCTAACTGCATCAGGCGTGCCGCAGATCGTCGAGTTGAAACCTTCGGGCGCGAGAATTATCGTTCCGAGTACGTCGCTTTCCATCATCACGTTCTGTAATAAAGCTTTGAGTTCCACAAGCGGGCCGACCGCTGTAAGGTCCTTAAATTCATAGAACGTAATGATCTGATATTGTAGAGGTCCCGCGGTCGCTTTCATTGCCCCAATATTTCTCCATTCACAGGACGTATTCCGTTAATAAGATCGCGAACGCTCATTCGTCGCTTGCCCTCAGGCTGAGCTTCGGTTACTTGAAGCAGTGTTCGACCACCGCACTGAACAACGAGAACATCGCCGGCTGCCGAAACAATGCTTCCCGGAACATTATTCGTCTCAAGCTCATCGGCGGCGGCTTCCGAGCCCTGCCAAAGCGTCAGCCGCGCACCGCGAAATGACGTAAAAGCAGTAGGAAATGGTTGAAAACCCCGAATTCGATTCGCGATCTCGCACGCGGTCATTTTCCAATCAACACGCCCATCTTCTTTGCTCATAAGTGGAGCGAGTGTCGACTTCGCATGATCCTGTACCTGCGGTTCGATCCGGTCGATCTGGACCAGCGTCTCTTCGAGCAGGTCCGCACCGATCATCGAAAGGCCTTCCATAAGTTCGACCGCATTCTCGTTTGAGCCGATCGGCGTTGAACGCTGCATTAGGATGTCGCCTGTGTCGAGCCCGCTGTCCATCTTCATAGTCGTGACGCCGGTCTCGGTTTCGCCGTTCACGATCGCCCAGTTAACAGGGGCGGCTCCGCGGTATTTTGGCAGCAGCGAAAAGTGAACGTTAACAGCTCCGTAATGGAATGCCGAAAGAAAGCTGTCAGGTAATATCCGGCCGTACGCAACGACCACGGCTACGTCCGCCGCGTGCGAACGAAAGGTGTGTGCGGCCTCGTCCGTTCGCACCTTGGCCGGCTGCATTACGAGCAGCCCGTGATCCACAGCAAACTGCTTGACGGGGGAAAACGTGATCCGATTACCGCGCCCTGAGGGTCGGTCAGGCTGCGAGTATACAGCGACGATCTCGTGACCCGCCGCGATCATCCGTTCAAGCGACGGGACCGCCGCCAGCGGCGTGCCCATAAAAACAATTCTCATTTGTAAATTAGCCGCCGACCAACGCAAAAGGCGTTAAGCTCAAACCTAGAACTTAACACCTTGCACAGCATATTGATATTGGCGGCCCTTGCGGCTGCTAATATCCGCAATGATAGTTAGAGACTTCGATCGCCTTGACCCACGTGGCCCCGGACCGCTTATAGGCTGTAAATCCGGCTCCCTCGAACGAAGGTTCGTACGTAAAGATCTCTGCGTTTCCGTCACCATCGTAATCGTAGGCCTCGAGCAGCACCTCGTGATAAATGCCGTCATCGACATCCTTGATATTACCGCTCATTGTGCTTGCCTGATCGACAGAGCGATAGTCTGAGTACGTCATCGTCGTTTTCCCCGATGCTCCCTTCTCGGCAATAAAGAAAAGAAGTCCGCGCGTGAGCTTGTCGATATCTACCCAATAGGAACCTACGAATTCCGGACGGCCGTCATTATTTACATCGAGTGCAGTCAGATTCTGCGAATGCAGAGTGGTCGGCGTGAGCTTATTCTTGGCATATTCGGCCTTGACGAGTCTCTCGATCTCAGTCCGTTCGGCGGCCGTGGGCCGGCGGCGATAAGACGTAGTATTCTTGATAGTTCCGTTGGTGGCCAGCGACATCACAAAGCCTTTCAGCGGTGTCTTGCTCGACGTCGTGACATCAGCCGTGTTCTTGCCGCATTCAGACTTATTATTGGCAGACGTGACCGAAACCGTACCCGCGGCTGCACCTCCATAGAGCATTGGATACGACGTCCCGGGCTTATAATAAGATTTCACAAACGCCGTGATCATGGCTTCGTCGTCGCTACCGTTGACCGCAGGTTCGAGTTTGCCGTCGCTTACGTAGGCGATCGGTTCTATCGAATGTCCGTCGTTCAGGACTGCAAAAATAATGCTCTTCCGCGGCTTTTGCGCGGGCTTAGACTTCTGTGCAAATCCCGTCGAGACGCTCAGTGCGATCACGAGGGCGCACAGAAATAGTGGCTTGTGATGATATGTCTTCATAAACTGATTATCTTTGTTTTCCTATCAGATCTTTTGGGCGATCGATTTGCCCTGCATGAATTGGAGCAAATATTCGCGTCCGCCAGCCTTTGAGTCGGTTCCGCTCATGTTAAAACCGCCAAATGGATGGACACCGACGAGTGCTCCCGTACATTTGCGGTTGAGATAGAGATTGCCGACATGAAACTCACGCCGTGCTCTTTCGAGTCGCTCCGGAGAGGCTGAATAAAGAGCTCCCGTTAGTCCAAATTCCGTGTCGTTAGCTATCTCAAGCAGATGATCGAAATCACGAGCCTTGATCACAGCAAGGACCGGAGCGAATACTTCCTCCTGCTCAAGCGTTGCTCCGGGAGCGACGTTATCGATGATCGTCGGTTCGACGTAAAAGCCCTCAGAATCATCTCCGGAACCACCTGCGACCACATTACCACCGTCAGCTATGCCCTTCCTTATATAATCGAGCGTATTATCGTACGAACGCTTGTTGATCACGGCGGCGACATTCGGGTTTCCTTCGGTCGGGAGTCCGATCTTAAGCTCCTTGGTCAAAGCAACGATCTTTTCCATGATCTCGTCGTGGACCTTTTCATCGACGATCAGTCGAGAGCAAGCCGAACACTTTTGGCCTTGAAATCCAAACGCCGCCTGGACCACGCCCGCGGCCGCGGCGTCGATGTCGGCATCATCCGCTACCACGATCGCATCCTTGCCGCCCATTTCGGCGACGACCCGCTTGATCCATATTTGGCCTGGCCGCGTTTTCGCCGCTTCCTCGTTAATGTGCAGCCCAACGCCCTTCGAACCCGTGAACGAGATAAATCGTGTCTTCGGATGCGTAACCATCGCTTCGCCCGTCGCGGCGCTGCCGCTAATAAAATTAACGACGCCGGCGGGCAGTCCAACTTCTTCGAGTATCTCGATGAACTTTGCCGCGATCGTCGGTGAATCTGACGACGGCTTGAGCACAACAGTATTTCCGGCAACTACGGCAGCCATCGTCATTCCAGCCATGATCGCCAGCGGAAAGTTCCACGGCGGAATTATCGCGCCGACTCCGAGTGGAATGTACTCGAACACATTTGCCTCGCCCGGATAGGGCGTCACCGGCTGTTCACTGCCCCAACGGAGCATCTCGCGGCCGTAAAATTCGCAAAAATCTATCGCCTCGGCGGTATCGCCGTCAGCCTCGGCCCACGTTTTCGACACCTCGAAGATCATCCAAGCCGACAGCTCATGCTTTCGCTGACGCATAATGTCGGCAACCTTGAACAGATATTCCGCACGATCGGCCGGCGACACGTTTCGCCACGATTTGAAGGCCTCGGTCGCTGCGGTTATGGCGCGTTCGACGAGGGTCAGATCCGTGTCGCCCTCAGAAAATACCCCGACGATCTCAGTACTCTTGCCGGGGTTATAGCTGCGAAATTTGCTCTCAAGAGTGATCCGTTCGCCGTTGATGATAACCGGATATTCACGTGCAAGATCACCGCGAACCTTTTCGATCGCCGCCTTCATCGCTTCCGCGTTCTCTGGGACCGAAAAGTCGGTAAATGGCTCGTTTCTAAATTCGTCTAAACTTTTTTGTGTCTGCATAGCTGTTTTTAGCGATATCGCTCTTTATCAATTTCGTGTAATTCCCATTCGTCGAGCAGCTCCGGCACCTGTGGCTCATCCTGCTGCTGCCATCCGACGACAAATCGAGGTTGCTGTGTATCACTAGCATGTTTGATATAGCTGAGCAGTAGAACCCAGCCTTTCAATAGGTAAAGGTTCAGTTCGCGTGTGGAACCAACCTCAGCGGTGATCCTTGTATCCTCGATCTTCATCTTATTTCCATTCGCCCGATTTCTGTAATTGTCTTATTTTACGCTTTGCGAGGCCCCGTTTCAACGACGTCATTCGATCAAGAAACACGATGCCGTCGCAATGATCTGTTTCGTGCAAAATGCACCTCGCGGCGAGGTCGGTCTCGTCGATCTCGATCCGATTTCCGTGTAAGTCGTGTGCCTTGACCACGACCCGAGCCTCCCTTTTCACGACTTGATAGAGACCCGGAAATGACAAACATCCTTCGTCCCCGATCTGTTCGCCCTCGTAATGAACGATCTCCGGATTGATGAGAACCCGCCGTTCCGAGACTCCCTCGCGGGGTACATCCATCACGAAAAGCCGCTTCGAAACTCCGACCTGCGGAGCCGCCAATCCAACTCCTCGAGCTTGCTGCATGGTCTCGAACATGTCCGAAACCAGTTTCTCGAGTTCGGGGCCGAATTCCTCCGGCAAAACTGGTTCACCGACCGTCAAAAGGACAGGTTCGGGATAATGTACGATCGATAGGAGTGCCATTAATCAAATATCTCAGCTTCGCCGCGGCGGATCATTCGCTGATCTTCGCCTTTTCCGTGTTTGCCCAGTCGCACAGTGTCTGTATGTCCGCGTCGCTCATAACAGCGTCGCGATGTATCCACAAGTACGACGGCAGAGGCATTTCCTTTTTCTGGACGAGTTCACATGCACCCTCCAGCCGTTTAACCTTTTTCTTACCAGTATAAGTGTTGAACTGGCTAAAATTAAGGTCCTTTCGCCCGTCGTTAATGTGATTCTGGAGAAACCATCCGACCGGTTGAATGCTCGCGTACCACGGATACACGGTCTTGTTCGTATGACAGTTGTTGCAGGACCGCGTCAAAATAGCCTCAACATTGTCAGGTACTGTAACGGCCGCCTCAAGTGTATCCGCCTGCACGATCGCCGCGTTGCTCTTATCAATTCCGAAAAACTGGACGATGATAAGTGCGACAACGAGCACGACGAGGATGATCTTGGCGGTCGTGATCAAATATTTCATATGCTCAGCAGTTCAGGACATAGCTCCCTGCCGTTTCAGCGGTAAGCGAGGCTCGAGCCGACACCGATTCCTGTCCTTTAATGCTACTATAAATGACAGTTGGTTGAAACTTTTATTCGAAATTAATGTTCACTTTCAGGCGTTCTCGCGTCAAAGAGGCATTACGCATTTTCGGTCTCATATATTGTAAAAGCGATGCTTAGGCCCACGGTAATTGCGATTCCGTTTTTCGCCCTATTGATAGCGATAGAGGCGTTTTACGCGTATCGGAAACGTTCGGCCGAGTACGCTGACCGCTGGGATACATGGACGAATATTTTTCTGGGCTTTATGAGCGTTGTGTTTGGGGCGATATTCGGCCTTGCCACTGGATTTATATATGTGTTCTTTTACGATATCGCTCCTTTCAAATTTCCTGCCGACGCTTGGTGGTCCTGGGCCGTGCTGCTATTCGTTGACGATCTCGCATATTACGTATTTCATCGCGCGAGCCACGAAATGCGCCTGTTCTGGAATTTCCATGTCGTCCACCACTCAAGCCAACATTACAACCTGAGCGTGGCAGTCCGTCAAAGCTGGTTCAGCGGCTCGATGCACTGGATCTTTTACGCGCCGCTGATGCTGCTCGGATTTGCCCCGTGGATGTTCGCGACGATGCATGGATTTAACCTGATCTATCAGTTCTGGATCCATACGCGATTCGTAGATCGAATTGGCTGGTTCGAATGGATCTTAAACAGCCCGTCCCATCACCGCGTCCATCACGGCGTGAATGAGCCATATTTGGATAAGAACTACGGCGGCATCTTTATATTTTGGGACCGCATATTCGGGACATTTGTCCCCGAGACCGAAGAGCCGCGATACGGAATTATAAAGCCTATTGAGGGGCATAATGCCCTTTGGATCAACACCCACGCTTGGTTTGAGATGTTCGAAGCGATGCGTTCGACCGACGGCATCTTCAATAAGCTCCGATGTATTTTCGGCTCGCCGAATATGGAATTTGTACGTTCGATCGACGCCAGATCCCAAACGTCGGTCTATTAGGTCGGGATTTGCTAGTAAGGTACACTCATTAATATACTTGGGTCTCTATGAGTGAAAGAAAGATCAGGGTTCTTGTAGCAAAGCCCGGCCTCGACGGACACGACCGCGGAGCCAAGGTCATCGCGCGTGCGCTTCGCGACGCAGGGATGGAGGTTATCTATACCGGACTTCGGCAAACACCTGAGATGATCGCAACAGCCGCGTTGCAGGAAGATGTCGATGCAGTCGGCATTTCGATCCTCAGCGGAGCGCACAATACGCTCTGCCCGCGAATAGTCGACCTGATGCGTGCGAACGGTATGGATGATACTCTTGTAGTCGTGGGCGGGATCGTCCCGCAGGAAGATATTCAGAAACTCAAGGATCACGGCGTTTCCGAGGTTTTCCTGCCAGGCACGTCGACTGAGGACATCGTAACCTTTTTACGGTCTAATGTGCGGCAGGTAACCTAGAGTACATTAAATTAACTAGAATTTGTTTAATCTGGTATCAAGCTAGAATTTCGATCAAAAGGGGAAAAATACATATGAAGAAACTATCAGTTTTGTTTTTCGCAGCAGTAATGATGTTCTCGATCGCTTTTGTCGGCGACGCATTGTCATCAAACGGATCGATGTCGGCAAACGCTCAGACAGTTACGATTAAACGTCATCGTCGTCATGGCGTCGTGCGCCGGGTCTATCGCGGCGGAAAGCATGTCGGTTACAGGATCTATCGCGGCGGACGTTGGGTCACTGTCAAAACCTACCACGGCGGTAAGGTCGTTGTTCGTAAAACCAAAAATGCATCGAAAAAGATCTTCCATAAGATACACAGATCAGTTCAATAAGCTGTTCGGATGCTGGGCTTAAATAGCCTGAAGGTCATTTATATCGAGGCGTTCAGCCCGCTGTATTAAACGGTGGGTTGACCGCCTCTTTCTTTTGTTCTCTAATTGTTCTCGTATGAAAGACAAGGTCAGAGTAGCAGGTGGACAGGGCTTTTGGGGCGATCTATTGACCGCTCCCGTTGATCAGGTGCGTAAGGGGCAGATCGATTATTTGATGCTCGACTATCTTGCCGAGGTCACGATGTCGATCCTCCAAAAGCAGCGTTCTCGCGACCCGGAGGGCGGATACGCACGAGATTTTGTCGAACTGCTTCGAGAGATCCTGCCTGACTGCGTCGAAAAGAATATCAAGGTGCTTTCCAATGCCGGCGGCGTAAATGTAGCCGGCTGCGCCGAGGCAATTCGTGAAACGGCTGTCGAGCTCGGCCTTCGCGACAAGCTTAAGATCGGTGTCGTGACTGGCGATGACGTTCTCGCAGATCTCGACAAATGGATCAAAGACGGCGTAACGATCACAAGTATGGACACGGGCGAGCCGCTCGCAGCCGTGCGGGACAAGGTCCAGTCAGCCAACGTCTATCTCGGGGCCGCTCCGCTCGTCGAGGCACTCGGGCGCGGTGCTCACGTTATTGTTGGCGGGCGCCTGACCGATACCGGACTCACGCTTGCTCCTCTGATGTACGAATTTGGCTGGAAATTTGATGATTGGGACCGCGTCGCCGCGGGCACGATCGCCGGACACATCATCGAATGCGGTGCCCAGTCATCGGGCGGAAACTGCCAGTACGATTGGCAGAACATCCCGAACATGGCAAACGTGGGCTTTCCGATCGTCGAAGCTTCGCCCGATGGAACGTTTATTGTTACCAAGCATGACGGTACGGGCGGCCGCGTTAGCGTTCAGTCTGTCAAAGAGCAGTTGCTCTACGAGATGGGTGATCCGCACGAATACATCACGCCCGACGTCGTCGCCGATTTTGCGTCGATCGAACTTGCCGCTGACGGCGATAACCGAGTCAAGGTCTTTGGCATTGGCGGCCATCCAAAAACCGATTTCTACAAGGTCTCGATCGCATATTCCGCCGGGTGGAAAGCGGTCGGATCGCTCGTATATTCGTGGCCGGATGCGTACGCAAAGGCCCAAGCCGCCGACAAAATACTTCGCGAACGGCTCGACCGCCTGGGCCTGAAATTCGACGTCATCCTGACAGAATTCGTGGGCGTCAATGCCACGCATGGCCACCTCGCCGGTGAGCCATCAAAAGATATTCCCGAGGTTCAGCTCCGTGTCGGCGTCCGTGGCCAGAGCAAAGCGGATGTTCAGCGGTTTACCAAGGAGATCGCTCCACTTATCCTGACCGGGCCTCCGTCGGTGACGGGTTTCGCGGGCGGACGTCCAAAGGTCGAGGAGATCATGGCCTACTTCCCGACGCTCGTTCCCAAACACCTCGTCGAGACACAGGTAAATATCGTCGACGCCTAAGTCTTGTCGAGGAATTTCGCAATTCCCTTTCGGCAATCTTCAGACATGCGTGCCTTCGCGTTTACTTCGGAGCCTGCATCGATCGCCGCGTCGAAATCCATCCCGTCGATCCTGTAAAGCAGGTCCTTGGACATTGCGACTGCCGAGCGGCTGACGCTTTCGTAAGCCGACGCATACTCTACGACCGCTTCGTCGAAGCCATTCTCGTCAAAGATCCGATTCACAAGTCCCATTTCAAACGCAGCCGCAGCCGAAAACTCGGCTCCGCGAGTTGCTAGTTCAAAAGCACGCTTCTCCGAGACGTTTCGTCTAAGATATGTCATTACGATGGCCGGCACGAAGCCGATCTTGACCTCGGGATAGCCGAATCGTGCGCTCCTTGTCGCGACGACGAGATCGCACGCGGTCGCGAGGCCGCAGCCACCGGCAAGAGCACGGCCATGGACCGCTGCTATCACCGGAATGTCCATCGTGCGGATCATGGCAAACACTGCAGCGAGGCTTTTCGCGTCCTCGAGATTCTCTTCATGCGATGCCGCCGCTATCTTCTGCAATGCCGAAAGATCAGCTCCTGAGCAAAAATCCTTTCCGGCACCGCGGATGATCACAGCCCTTAGACTTTCATCTGCATCCGCCGCAAGTAGAGCCTGTTTCAATGCCGCGATCAGTTCGTCGTTCAAAGCGTTTCGCTTCTCCGGACGATTTAGCTCGATTACGCGAACCGCGCCGAGATCCGAAATGTTGATGACGCTATCCATTTTGTGATGTGATCGGGTTGCCGGTATCAGGCTTCATAAAATTTCACATTTGGCTTTAATAATTACAAATTACTCACGTCAAACAATTAGCAATTACCAATGCGTAATTCTTAATTCCTATCGATCAACGCCAATTCATTTCTCATTAAAAATTAGCAATTTCCAATTTACCGCGGCAAAAGATCGAAGGTGATCAAAACAATTTCCTAGCCCGGTCGACCTCTGCCGCAAATCTTTCTAAGGTCGCCGCGATGATCGAGACCTGTTCCTGAGCTTCTTTCCAGTCACGTTGTTCGATCGCTTCGCGGACGCCCGGCAGTGTTTTAACGCCGTAGCCCGTATAAAATCCGGGAGCATAGATCTGGTGCTTGAACCAATCGCGTCGCGGCAGGCCTGCGTTGCTCGTCAGTGTGCGTTCGGTGTTGATCAGTATCTCGTCCAGCTGCTTCTGGACGCCCGCCGGAGCCGTCTTTCCGTTAGACGCTTTTTGATATTCCGCGGCGCTTTTATCGAGCTTTTTGATTGCCTTTTGGAGCGGTTCGAAGTCGATCTTGGGCACGTCGCCCTTTGGCGTCGGGACGATGTACGTTTCGGTCGGGTCCTGAACGGCCTTGAGCATGCCGCTCTCGATCAACCGGTTGAGCCGTGTTGTCTCATCGCGCATGTTGTCGGTCAGCTTTCCGACCTCGTTAACGTAGTTGCCGATGGTATCCGCGAAGTTCGTAAATTCAAAGGGCAGGGTGTCGGCATTCGCCAACCGCAGTACCGAGTGGCCGCAGACCTTCGAGAGAGCGACACCATAAACAAAGCCGGGATCGCCGAATCGCGTGTAGTGTTCGAACGTGTCGTAGATCGAATGGTACGATCCGCCGCCATTTTCGCCGCCAAATCCGAGATCGATCGACGCTATGCCCAGATGCTGTAGAAATGGTGTAAAGTCCGACCCCGAGCCGAGTGCCCCGATCCGGAGGTCCGGCCGTTCCACGGCCTCTTTGCGGGCGTCCGGTGAGCCGTTGACAAGCTGCTCTGCGCGGTCGCGCTCCCAAACCGACATTTTTGTCTGCGGATCGGGAATATCGCGGGCGACCTCATTTACAAATTTCTCGAGCGTGTGCGAGCCGCCCATGCCGAGGAATCCGCGGCCGTTGCTGTCAGTGTTGATATAGACCGCGGCTTTTTTGCTCAGTTCATCGGCGTGGGTCTCGACCCACTCGGTCGAACCCAACAGGCCCTCTTCTTCGGCGTCCCAGCTGCAAAACACGATCGTGCGTTTGGGTTTCCAACCCGTTTTCGCCAGCTTCGCGATCCCGCGAGCTTCGTCGAGCATGGCAACCTGGCCGCTTAGCGGGTCCTCGGCACCGTTGACCCACGCATCATGGTGGTTGCCGCGAATGATCCATTCGTCGGGCCGCTCACTTCCCTTCATCTTAGCGATGACGTCGTATATCGGTTTGATGTCCCAATTAAACGCGAGCTTCATATGCACTGTCGGTGTCGATCCGCCGAAGTGATATGTCATGGGCAGAGCACCGCGCCAGGCATCGGGTACGACGGCACCGTCGAGATTTCTCAATAGAGGCTCGGCATCGGAATATGAGATCGGCAGGACCGGTATCTTAGTGAGCGTTTCGATGTCCTTAAAACCGATGCGCTTTGCATCCTTGGTCGCACCTATCCCCTTGGTTAACGGATCGCCGGGATAAAGCGGCATGTCCATCACCGAACCACGCTGGACGCCGTTCTCGCTGCGGTACGCACCCTTTGGATAGGCGTCGCCCCGGAAATAACCGTCGTCCCGAGGATCTGAATAGATCAGGCAGCCGATCATTCCGTGTTCGGCAGCGACCTTTGGCTTGATCCCGCGCCATGTGGCGCCGTATCTGGCGAGAGCGATCTTGCCCTTTAGCGAGATGCCGCGGCGTTCGAGCTCCTCAAAGTCAGATGGCCGGCCATAGTTTACGTAAACGACCGGGCCGGTGACGTCACCATCGATCGAGTACGCGTTGTATGTCGGAAGCTGTTCTTTTTGCTGCAGGGTCGACGGGTCACCCTTTACCGGCGGCTCGTTCAGCCGCATCGTAAAGCGCTCCGGCGACGTCATTTCGACCAGTCGCGTCTTCGGCGTTGGAAACAGAACGTTAAACGTTTCGATCTGCGTGTCATATCCCCACGAACGATACAGCGAAGCAATAAATTCCGCGTTTTCCTTGTCGTATGCCGACCCGAGATGATGCGGCCGGGCGGATAGACGCTTTAACCAGTCTCGCTGGTCCGTCGGGCTGAGCAACGCGTCGAACCGCGTCTCGAGCTCACGCTGCCCGGCGGCACCGGCGGAGCTGAAACCCAGCATTGTGGCATTGCCCGTCGACATTGTCTGAGCAAACACTGACACGCCCAGGACGAGCACGATGACCGTACGCAAAAGAGTTCTTTTCATAAGTTTCTCGCTGATAAATTGTTTGGTCCGAAAGTGAGAGTATTCTAATTCAGGAATCGAGCAAACGCGAATTTAGACGACCGCGCACGTGCAGCTTCTGATCGTGAACCGCAGCTCGGTGCAGGATCAGCCGATACCGAGCGCCGAGGCTTCTGAGTCGTCGACGTTTATCTTCATTCGAAGCAGTGCCGTCGAAAACGTTTTGCCCTGAGCATCGGTCATCAGGCTCAGCGTTCCGCCACCGCCGAGACTCTCATGCAGCAGAAAATTGAGCGACTTAAGATTTGGCAGTTCGAAACGATCGACGCCGCCCTTTACGATGTCGCCGAAATGGGCCTTGACACGGTCGGCCGTGACCTCGCGAACGAGCAGCGGATAGTATTCGTCGCGGAGAGCGATCAGTCCGACATTGGCGGTGTCGCCCTTGTCACCCGAGCGAGCGTGGGCGATATCTACGAGTTGGATGTCCATATTAATTGGTATCTGTGCGTACAGACTTTCTATTAGAATTGTGTTTAGCTTGTAAATCAAGTCGGACGGAATAACTGCTATGCATTACATAAATCGATACGCGATCGGGCTCATATTATTAACCGCTGCTCTCTGCGGCGCGGCCGCCGCTCAAAAGTCCAAGCCAAAGCCAAGGCCTTCGCCGGTGCCGGTGCCGGTGACGACACCAATGCCGACTCCGCTCCCAATGCCCACGCCGACCCCAACGCCGACCAAGGAGCAGATCATCGAGGACGTTGATGCCGGTGCCAAAACTTATATTGAGACATTCAAAAATCTGATCGCCGATGAGACGAAAACTTTTGAAATGTACGGCAAGAACGGCGAGGTGAAAAAAAAGCGTGTCGTCCGTTCGAGCTTCATCGTTTTTCCGCTGATGAAGGCCGAGGGACAGGTCGTCGAATTTCGAAATGTAACGTCGGTCGATGATAAAAAGATCGGCGATTCGGACAAGCGTGCGAACGATCTGATCGAAAAACTGTCGTCAGCGGAGACGTCTGAGGCCGAGTTGGAAAGGCTGCGGGACGAGAGTTCGCGGCACGACCTGGACATCGCTATATCGGGAATGACGCTATATCAGGCATTAGCTGTCGATAAGGAATTGCGCGAATTTTTCGAATTTTCCATACGTCCCGCTCCGGCCGGTTCGTCGACGATCACGATCGACTATCGTCAGGTAAAAGACTCGCCCGATATCACCGTAAATTCGACCACATCGAGGCCTGTGGGCCGTGCGGGCCTCAATTATGACATCGACATCGATAAGGAAATGCCGATGACAGCGCGTGTCAGCGGTACGATCGTCGTGGACGCCGCCACTTTTAAGATCATCAGCGAATCGCGAAATGTGAGCGTCCAACCGGCGGGATTCGCGTCGCCGGCGACGGTGGTCGAAGACCGTTTTGCTTATCAGGACGGAGCCTTCGGGATCTTTACACCAAAGCTGATCACGCACACTCAATATATGGTCAGCACCAGGGATATGCGGGCGGTGAAGCAGTTAAAGGTGACGTTTGAATACGGCAACTTTTCGCGGCCCGGCGTCGACGTCAAGGCGGACGAGGTCAAACAGTAATTTGGATCTCGAATATTAATGCAGCGGCCAACGGATCGTCCGCGATCGCGTCGATGAGGCCGATCGCCAGAGCTTGACGGGCGCCAACGCGTTTGCCGGTAAAGAACATTTCCAACGCGGCAGCCTCGCCGACCAGTCGCGGCAGACGCTGTGTTCCGCCCCAACCGGTAATGATGCCGAGACCCGAGCCCGGATGTGAAAAGAGTGCGTCGCCCGAAGCGATGCGTACGCGGCAGGCAAGGGCCAGGTCAAGCGCTCCGCCGAAACAAATTCCATTGACGGCGGCGATCGCCGGTTGCGGCATAGTGGCTAACTTTGACGTTAGGGCCTGGCCGCGAATTGCGAATTCCCTTGCGCCGTCGGCCGTTACCACTGCGATCTCGCGAAGGTCGGCCCCGGACGCAAAAACATCTCCGGCGCCCGTGAAAACCAGCCTCTCGACGCCCGCGTCGCCGCTGACGTCGTCGACAAGCCGGTGGAGCTGTTCGAGTACCGAAACCGATAGCGGATTACGCGATTCGGGACGCGCAAACGTGACGACGACGGCCAGGCCGGAACTCTCGACATTTATCTCGTTCGACATTTAGGGACGCTCGGTCAAATAATAGACATATGTTCAGGACAAACAAAGCCCACCCGTGGCACGGCATCTCGATCGGCGAGAATGCACCCGCAGAAGTGAATGTTTTCATCGAGATCGTACCGCGAGACACGGTCAAATACGAGGTGGACAAAGAGACAGGCTATCTCAAGATCGACCGGCCGCAGCAGTATTCCAATGTCGTTCCGGCAAATTACGGTTTTATCCCGCGGACGTATTGCTCCTCAGTGATCGCCGGACTTGCACGCTCGAAGACCAGCATTGCGATCAGCGATGGCGACGGTGATCCGCTCGATATACTCGTCCTCAGTGAACACCACATTCCGCGCGGCGACATCCTGCTCAAGGCACGGCCGATCGGCGGATTTTGCCTGATCGACGGCGGCGAGGCCGACGATAAGATAATCGCCGTGCTCAAGGGCGATAAGGTCTTTGAGCAATACACCGAGATCGCTCAACTTCCAAAAGGCATCCTCGAACGGTTCGAACACTATTTCCTAACCTATAAATCACTGCCCGACGAGCCCAACATCTGCGAGATCGCATATTCGTACGGCCGCGAAACTTCGTACGGCGTGATACACGCGGCAATCGAGGATTACCGTCGTCTGCTCGCGGAAGACGCCGCCGGGGAATAATATCTTTATTAGCGATGGACCGCGGCTCAGTTCTCTTGGAACTCTTCGTCTTCCCACCGGCAGCAAATATTAGGTCCATGCCAGAAACTATCGTTGGCAACGACAAAGGCCCGACGAGATGCATGTTTTTCGGATCGAGATCGCAGCCATCCAAGATGTTGAGTTAGTCTTAACGAACACTTGATGAAAAACTCACGCCGACAAGTGACACTGTTTCTCAGCGGCCATCCCGCTGTCGAAGCGCTGAGACAGCAATTCAACCCGGCCCAAGCCGGCCTGATCGGAGCGCATGTCACGCTTTGCAGAGAGGACGAGGTTGACGACTGGCACGAAATGTCGCGAAACTTGTCGACGATTGAATCTCCAGTCGAGTTGGCTTTCGGGAGGCCGGTTCGCGACGGCGATCTCGTTTACCTTCCGGCCGCGGGATCGACGGAGGATTTCGACCGGCTGCGCTTCCATCTACTCGGTCCTGATGGTCGCAGGCATTCTCCGCACATCACGATCATTCATCCACGGAATGCGACATGCACCGACTCGATATTTGGCGAGATCGAGGGACGCTCGATCCCCTTTTCGCACACTTTCGTCGAAGCGGCGATAATCGAACAGACCAACGGAGCTGCTTGGATCGTGCTGGAACGATTCCGGTTCGATCCGATTACTCGCTAGATGAAGATCTGATCTTGTGACTTCAGGTCTACGGTCGTTTAATCGGCTGTGGAACCTCGAAATCGGCGAGGCGATCGAAAATGTAGGACGACACATGGGGAGCGATGCTTGCGCCCCGCCTTTGAGAACGAACGTTTTTTCGCTCCGAGCGACTGTACCAAAATGCGGGTTTTACTGTACCAAAACCGGCGAAATACTGTTTCAGAAAGGGGCATTTTGTGGGCATTGTCGCAGTTTTATTAGATCCTGAAGACGGCAAAACCGCATGAATACTAAGTAAAAACGGTATTTTCAGGCAAAGATGTGGTACGTACCACATATGACACATGGGGCTATTTCCGCAACTCGGCTTAAAACACGATTGGTCGGTGACGGACAACGCAACATTGGCGGTGAGACTGAAGTCTTAAACGCGTGATACGGACGGACGCCCATACTGACGTGCGGGATACGGACACTGAGGGCTGCTGACACGACGGCTGCAATCGCGACTCTCAGCCGTGGTGGTGCTGGCTTTGGAACATCCGAAGCAGGGCCTTTTCCTCGAGGTCCTCTCCGGCCTGAACGCGGCTAATGGATCGCGAACGCCGCGGGCGAAATTCGGCTACCGTAACGCCCGCCAGATACGCTTTGAGCACCGCCGGATGGATGTAAGAGCCTCGGCAGACCGTCGGCGTATTGCCGAGTGCGGCGGCGACCTTTTTAACCGCCTTGACGATATTCTTTTCGGCGGCCTTGAGATCGTCTGCAGGGCCGATCTCGGCGAGTTCGACAGCAGCAAGCAGCGTAGCTCCCCAGGTCCTGAAATCTTTCGCCGAAAAATTCGGCGCCGTAGCCGATTTGATATAAGCGTTAATATCACCGGGCTTTACAGGACGCGGCTTTCCGTCGTCATTTATATAGTGAAATAGCTTGCGTTTCACCCCGATGTTTTTCAGTTCGGACATAACGGCAGCGAGCTCGGCGTCGACCAGGACCTTTCGATGCGGAACGTGGCTCTTACCAACAAATTCGAATAGCAGCTCGCCTTTTTTTCCGATCGTCAGGTGGTTATTTTTCAGAGTGGTAACGCCGTATGTCCGAAAATGCCTTGCGCTTTTTTCGCTGCCGACGCGAATATAAAGCGAGTTTATCAGGCGAATGATGATGGCGAGCACCTTCTCACGGGGAAAGCCCTCGAGTACGATGTGTTCGTTTGTGACCGCACGCAGCTGAGGTAGATATTCGCCAAATGTCTCGATCTTCGCAAACTTTTTACGCTGCTGTTTCTGGACGAACGACGGGTGATAAATATATTGAACTCGCCCGGTAGTGTCGATCCCGA
The DNA here is from genome assembly GCA_040005135.1 of Acidobacteriota bacterium. Lineage (GTDB taxonomy): Bacteria > Acidobacteriota > Blastocatellia > Pyrinomonadales > Pyrinomonadaceae > OLB17. The sequence goes on from JBDTZO010000013.1 coordinate 24,408, forward strand.
CCGCCTGAACACGGCCGCCGGCCGAAGGATTGATCCTAACGCTGGACCACGCTGGTGGGATCACCAGCGACTTGAGATGCTCGAGGCTAGGTCCATGGGTTATCTTCGCCCCAGCAGCGTCGAGATAATAAAATCCCCGCTTCATAGTGCCGCGCCGCTGCCACCATTTGGCACGCCGGCCCTTGCTGACGACTGCCTTTGCCTTCGCAATGTCGAAAATCGGTTGAGTTTTTGGCATCGTAGAAATAACGCTGATTATGATGCCAGAGCCGCAACCTTAAAGTAGTCTTCAAGACATTGCCCGAACTATTTCGGAGCCGCGACCGATGCCGCTTAGGGCGAAGAAACAAGGCCGAAGCGGCAGTTTCACCGGTGCCCGCATTCGGATCGTTCTCGAGATCACAGGTTAAAGTTGTACACGATCACGCCCGACACCTTCACAGGATTTCCGGATAGCCGCGTCGGCGAGAATTTTGCCCCGCACGCCGCATCCCGCGAAGCAAATTGCAGCGTGGCCGGACCTTGGAGAGCTCCCGCGCGAATGACATTTCCCTGTTCGTCGATCAGAACCTCGACCGTAACTCCTCCATGATCGCGGTTTGCCTTGGCGGCTGACGGATATGCCGGCGCCGGTAATGAGGTAGCTTTGCCGTTGATCACTCCGCCGACCACCAACCTCGGTTTCGGTTTTCCGGTCTTCGGATCGATCTCAGGTGCCGGCATCTTTTTCCCAAGATACGGATTTTTAAGGGTCAGTGTAAGGCCGATGTCACGCGAAACAGGCTTGCCGCCTTTCACGGGCGGCGTGAACCGGAGCTTCATCATTGCAGCCGTAAGTGACAAGGAAAGCTCTTCGATAGCCTTCATCGGCGTCGATCCGCAAGGCCATGCGGGACCGCTTGCGAGCCATGCTTTCGTAGGAGTTCCGGATTCGTCGAGGTGTATCCCCATTACAACTTTTCCATCGATCTCGGCGTCGATAGCTTGTTGCGGCATCGAGTATGATGCTGATCCCTGCAGCACCGGATCAGAATCGGGCGGCCCGGATTGAGCGGTCGCCGTCAGACTCAGACCGAGCATAAAACACATCCAATATATGTAAGGTCTCATAAGCGAATATTAACTCTCGCTATAGCATAAACGACTGCGATAGGAACAGGATCAAGCGATTTCCATTGAAATTGCTCAGATGGATGTTAAGCCAAAAGGGGCCGCGATCGGCAAAAGCCGCGGTGTTATTTGACCTCATTGATATACTGTTTACATGAAACATAACATCCACGCAAAAAGGTCGATATTTCCCGTACCTGGCTTACTTCTACTTATCGCGGCGGCGGCGATCGTGACAATGTTTTCGGGAGTTGCTGCTCGGGCCCAGAACGCTATGCCGACGCCGACGCCCTCCGAGTCTGTCTCGCCAACGTCCACTCCCCAAGCGACGCCGAGTCCTGCTCCGACGCGCCTCATGCCCTTTATAAAGGACCTGCAGGGCGTGCCCATCGGGATGCCCCGTAAAGAAGTGGAAAAGAATCTGGGCTCGGCAAAGGTCTCTGACAAGGCAGGCCTATATTACGAATTCTCGAAAACCCACTCTGCACAGATCGGCTTTGATGCTGATTCAAACGTTCGCACAGTCGCTCTGATCTTCACCGGCGGTGATAAATCGGCTCCTGCGTTCGCCGATGTATTTGGTGCCGATGTGAGCTCGAGTCCCAATGCAAATGGCGGCATTTATAAGATGGTTCGATATCCGGAAGCGGGATTCTGGGTCTCGTACAGCGTTACGAATCCAGGACCGCAGGCGACGACCGTGGTTACAATGCGACGGATGCTCAAATAGCCGAAGTGCCGATACCTCAGCAGATACGCGCGGTCTTTATGCCGACTCTTCACTTAGTTTAGGATCGACAGGTATTCACGAAAGGGTCCAACTGCCGATGCATAGTTTTTGGCAACTACGGTTGCGAGCTGGCGAATATGCGTTAGGTCGTGGACGGCCCAGGCTGCAAGAAGTTGGCGAAGAGTTACGACTCCAAGTTCCGGATGCATTCCGATCAGATCGAGCTTTTCGTCCGTCAAATTCCACGAACGAAGCATTTCGAGGTTCTCGTTCCTAAGCCTTGTAAATTGCGAAAGCAAAGCGGCAAGCGGCTCATCTGTGGAATGTTCGAATTGTGCGAGCCGATCCAGCGGCTCGAACGTTCGAGCGTCGCCGTGGTCAAGGATGATACGAGCCCGCACCATCCAATCAGCTTGCTCACAATGGATAAGGTGTCCGACTATTTCGAAGGCTCCCCATGCCTCAGGCGTTCCCGGCCCGACCCATTCGCCGGAGAGGCCGCCCAACAAAGCTTCCACCGCGAGCGTCGTTGCAGACAAGACCTCCAATGTTTTCGGGATCGAGAATTCCATAATTCTACATGACGAATGCGCCGATGTGCGGCGTATTTGTATTGAGGCAAGTCTCGAGGGCGAGGATCAGCGAATCACGAATGTCTTCCGGCGTAACGACCGCGTCGACGAAGCCGCGGGCAGCGGCGTGTTTCGCATCCAGCTCGCGGTCATAAGTTTCGCGGACCGTCTCCATTTCGGCGAGAGTCTTGTCGTCGGGTTGTTTACCTTCCTTTCTTAGCCTTTCGATCTGTGTGCCATAAATGGCTTGTGCCGCTGATTCTCCCTCCATCACGCCCATTCGCCCGGAGGGCAGCGAAAATATGAAGTCGGGGTCAAATCCCTGGCCCGCCATCGCGTAATAGCCCGCTCCGCTGGCGTGGTTGATGGTGAGAACGATCTTTGGCACCGGAGCAGTCGCCATTGCCTCAACGAACCGAGCTCCCGCTCGAATGATACCCGAGTGCTCGGCATCGGAGCCGACCATGAATCCGGAAACGTCCTGAACGAAAAGAAGCGGAGTCGAATGACGACTGCAGTTCTCGATAAAATAAGCCGTCTTCTCAGCGGATTCCGTATATACAATGCCGCCAAATCGCGGTGGCGTGCCCGGTTTACCCTTGGACATACCGCGAGAATTTGCGATGACGCCGACAAGTATGCCCCCTATCCGAGCCGTTCCGCAGATCATTTCTTTAGCATAGTCAGCCTGAAATTCGTCAACGCCGCCCGCATCTAGAAATGTATCCAAAACGGCCCGCATGTCGTATGGCGAGCGGTGATCAGCGGGAAGAATGTCGTAGAGCTTTGAGCTCGATGACAGCGGCGGTTGAATCTCCGTTCTTGAGACGCGCGCTACCTCTTTTGCGGGCAATTCCGCAATGAAGCGACGGATCTTATCAAGACACGATCTTTCGTCAGGTGTTCGAAAATGGGCGACGCCGGAAACGGCATTGTGGGTCATTGCTCCGCCGAGCGATTCGTTGTCGATCGTCTGGCCGGTGGCCCCTTTAACGAGATTTGCTCCGCCGAGGCCCATGAACGACGTACCGTCGACCATTAGGATGACATCTGACAATGCCGGCAAATAAGCTCCGCCGGCGACGCACATTCCCATCACCGCCGAGATCTGCGGAACTTTGAGATAGCGGCGCATGATCGAATTATAATAAAAAATCCTTGCCGCACCGTATTGGCCGGGGAAAACGCCGCCTTGATAGGGCAGGTTGACGCCAGCCGAGTCGACAAGATAGATGATCGGAATGCGATTTCGCATTGCGATCTCCTGTGCCCTGAGGATCTTGGTTATCGTCTCCGGGTACCAGGCACCGGCCTTGATCGTCGCATCGTTGGCGACAATGACGCATTCGCGGCCGCAGATCTCGCCGACTATGGTAACGACGGCAGCTGCAGGTGCTTGTCCATCATATTGGTCATATGCGACGAGCAGGCCCATCTCCTGGCTAAACGCATCGGGATCGAGCAGGAGCTCAACGCGTTCACGGGCCGTCAATTTGCCCTGTTTATGGATCTTAGCGATCTTATCCGGCCCGCCGCCAAGTTTCAGCTTATGAACAAGGCGCAGGTATTCGTCGGTGAGGGAGCGGAGACGCGAGGGTTTCGCTGAAAGCTTCATGTGCCGGTTGATGTGCCCTGGTCAAAACGGGGCCATCGCTCTATTTTTCGCTAAGGATAAATGTTGGGACCATTCCGCCGCCGGCGGTAACATTCGCGAGCTCATTGGACGAAAGACGCGTAAACGCTGAGCCGACCTTACCAAGAAATAGCAGTGGATCGAGGTCAACGAGTTGCTCAACGAGTTCCCAGTTGCCCTCGTCGTCGGTTAGCATTGGGAAAAATTCCCTTGCCGTTTTGACCCGTTCCTGAACCAGATAATCGCCATTTTCGAGTGCCTCACTGATTGCCGCATCCCATTCGGCCGGCGTCGAATTCCACCCGATAAAAATGCCGTGGCCGCCATAATCGTCGTTGGGTTTGAGCACCAGCTTTTGCGAATTAGAACGCGTCCATTCAACTAGATCGATCGACTCGCCCTTGTTCTCAGTCTGTTCACGGCGAAATTTGCGGGTCCAAGGCACGTGTAGGGCTATCGCTGAGCGCTCACTGTCGTCAAATAGGTGACGGTAACGTTCGTTCGTCAGCACCGCAAAGATCGCCTTTTTGTGGACTAGCTTTCCCCGGAAACTGTTGACCATACATATCGCCCCGGCTCGATATGCATCGATCAGGTCCGGATGATCAGCCATTATAGGCAAATATTCGTTTACGAGCAGACGTTTGTATACGATGTCTATCTCGACGCCGTTGCAGGAAAGCCGCGAACCGTCGAATACCAGTTCGTCGGGCGAGCAGATGATCGATCGATAACCCATTTGTTCGAAATAGTTCTGAAAAAGCTCAAACTCCTTGATAGTCGGCATCCCCTTAAGATCGATTATGGCGATCATAGGATCTGGTGCCATCGTTCCACCGCAGAATTCCGTAAAACATGAGATCAGAACCTCTAACAGTTTTGATGAGCCCTCAAGCGTCTGGATGTTGTAACGCTCTACAAACTTTTGCATTACGGGAAGCTTTTTAAAGATCTCCGCCGCTGAATCGGCAAAAGCAATGCCGGCCGGACTCTCTCCGTTTAGCTCGACGAAGCTATATGTTTCACCGACGAGAAATGAGTCCAGCCGCGAGGTTGGCGAGACATGTGCGTACTTAGGATCGATGCGTACGAGTTCGCGTTCGACATCGGTCAATCCGAGCTCGTCGAGTATGGCCTCGTCGGCGATAGCAGCGTCCTTTACCTTTTGTAGCGCACAAAAGATGATCTCGCACTTAGCCTTGATCATCGTCCAGTCGCTTTCCATCACAAAATGCGGCCGGAGATAGGGTGACAGTCGACGTCCGCCAAAGACCAGTCTGGATGTCTCGAATTGATCGTCGAGCATCCGCTGCGATGCGGCGGCCAACTCGGGGTCTGAAAGTAGTTGATGGTAATATTCGACGGCTTGTTTAATCATTTTGACATGCTTACGATCTCGTCGAATTCATCCTTGGTCAAAGGCATGACGGACAGCTGCGACTGGCGTAGCAATCCGATATTGGCGAGAGCAAGATTGGCCTTCATCGCCGCGAGCGGCACCGGTTTTTTAAGCGGTTTGAGCGGCTTGATCTCCACCGCAACCCACTTGGCATCAGTTGGATCTGGAAATTCGGATTTTGAGACTGCGGCTATGCCCACAACCTCCTTTCCGGTTATCGAATGATAAAACAACACCTTGTCGCCCTTCTTCATCGCCCTGAGGTTGTTGCGCGCCTGAAAGTTTCGAACGCCCGTCCAATCGGTGGCTTCATCCTTCACAAAATCATCCCAGGAATACGCTTCGGGTTCCTGTTTTACCATCCAGTAGTTCATATAGTATCAACACATGCAACGGTCGCAGGCCTCTTAAAATTGCAAAAGGCGAACGGCTGATCTGTTCGGTCCCTGTCCAACCGCTTCGAAATTTGCGGTCATCAAATCCGGCGAATTTACCCGAAGTTGGTCTATTTCTTCTGGGCGTCCAGAGCTTTCTTATTCAACCATTTGGCCCAGCGTTCGAGGTAAGGACGGAAAGGTTTGAACAGCTTGGCCCGCGTGCTTCCTTCGTTTTGTTTTTCGCTCCAGGCCTTTAGATTCTTTTCCGCATATTGACGAATCTGAGGCTCGAGACTGGTCCGTTTTACCGAATGCCTTAGTGTCAGGTAATAATGTTGGCCGATCAGTGAAAATAGGAGACCGGCGATGTTGCCCTTGAACGAGCTTTTCGCCATAAACTTTTTAACGAAAGTCTCAGTGGGCTGGAGTAATGCTCCCATAGAAAGTTCGAACCAAGGAGCCTGATTTCCGGCCCGCGGATGGTACAGGCCCGGCAGGTCGCCCTTAACGGGAACATCCATATTCTTGAGCCGCGGATCGTTGATGAAATCTACCAGCTTGATGCGCTCTACGCCCCGATACTGCTCGATCGGAACAAAATCAAGGACCTTTTGAATAGTCGATTCTGCCGTTTTCGGCAGCTTAATAGTCGACGTATTTTCGATACGAATCTTCGTAACTTTCGCGGCCTTTTGGCCGGCGGTTTCTATTGCCATAACTGGACTAAATTGTAATAGGTATTCCGCGAATAGTAAATTCTGCCACAGATATGTCGCACGAATGCAACACGTTCGTGCGATATTTGATCAACGTTTCTATTAAAACCCTGCAAAACGGAAATTCCACGTCAACCGCACCAACGGCACGTGCTTTGCTTATTAGATGTAGAAAGTACGCCCACTGAAATGAAACAAACTACGATAGCAAAACCGATCGAGATCAGCGGCATCGGGCTCCATACCGGAGTCGACGTCAATATGACGCTGCGGCCGGCGCCTGAAAATACGGGTTATATTTTTGTCCGTACGGACCTTGATAACTTTGAGATCCCAGCGTCTGTCGAGTATATTTCTCATTGCTCGTACGCGACCACTTTGATGCGTCGCGGCGTTGTTTTATCGACGTGCGAGCATCTGTTGTCGGCGCTACGCGGAGTCGGCGTCGACAATTGCTTCATTGACCTCGACAGTATCGAGATCCCGATCATGGACGGGTCGAGTGAAGACTTCATCGAGCTGATCACGGACGCGGGCATTTTGGAGCAAAACGCTCCACGGCACGTGCTTCGAATTCTCGAACGCGTCGAATATGTTTCGGGCGACCGCAAAATGTCTATTGAACCGGCACAGAATTTCGAAATAGACTGCGTCATCGATTTCCCGCATCCCTTCATCGAGCGGCAGCGGCTTAATTTTGTTTTTAAGAATGGATCGTTTGGCAGGGAGATCGCATCAGCCCGCACATTCGGGTTTACGCACGAAATAGACATGCTGCGCAAGGCGAACCTGGCATTAGGCGGTTCGCTGGACAATGCCATCGTACTCACCGACAGCGGCATGCTAAACGAGACACCGCTCAGATTCGACGACGAATTCGTCCGCCACAAGATCCTCGACATCATCGGCGATCTCGCCCTGCTTGGAATGCCGATCGAAGGCAAGATCACAGCGGAAAAGTCCGGCCACGCCGTCCACGCCTCGCTTATGAGCAAGCTTCTAAAAGCTGAACATGCCTGGGAGATCGTCGAACAAGCCGCCTAGGCAGTAGTCACAAATCAGAAGTTTGGGAATTGAATTCTGTGATCTATTAGGTGAACTATAGCTGACCGTTCGTGTTTTAGAGCTATTTCATAAATAACTCCATGTTTCGCATGTGGTACGTACCACATTTCTGTTGAAACGCCCGTTTTAGGCCGCTATTATTAGGTTCGGCGTACCACATAGCCGTTTCGATAGTTTCAACGTAGTCACAATTTCACCATTTGTGACAGGGATTTGCCCATTTTGGTACAGGGAATCTCCTGATTTGGTACAGTAGTTTTCGCCGATCATTTCGCCCCTAAGGTCACGGCTTCAGCCGCCCGATCGAGGCATTCCTAACAAAAGGTCAATTATCGGCGGCCACAACGGGCATTCGGGCTATTACCACCATCTCGGCCACGACGGCTCAATCTCGCCAAACCGGGGGAAACTTTATGTTTCCGGGAAATGGAAAGAAAGTAGTCCGGGGGCTGTGCCTCAGTCGAGGGAGAATGTTAGCGGGAATGTCAGGGCTTGAGCGACCGGTACTGGTATTAATGAGATTAACTCCGATGGACAATGTCATAACGGTTTCTCCTAAAGCAGCTTCGTTCGTCAAATCTGGTACTACTCCAAACGATGGGAGAAATCGCCTTTAAAACATCAATCCTCGTCTCGCCCTAACCTTCCTTCTACAGACGGGTGGTTGAAGATTCTGACAGCGAAACGATAGACTTCTAACTATAGATCTAAACTCTAACTTTGATTTTTTCTGGACTCTGATATCTCAAATTAACTCGTCAATGCTGAGAAACGCCACATCTGCTTACCGCTTACTGGTTATCGCTGCGATCTCTGGATTCTTCACCGCCTGCCCAGTTCCACCGCCCGACACCAAACTATTTCTCACAGACGCTATTCAGCGTT
>JBDTZO010000188.1:0-10514 GCA_040005135.1 Acidobacteriota bacterium
GCAGGAGTTGGAGGTTGCGATTGCGGCGAAGGAGTCGGTAAAGGTCAAGAAACTGGTGGTCTCCAAGGTTAAACCAGCCGACCAACCGCCGGCAGGAGAAGTGGCCGCTGACGACAACGCGACGGAAGCGGCGGAGACCGTGCTTGCAGAACAAGCATCGGAAGAGTCGGGAACCGCGGAAACGCCGATCGGTGAAACATCATCGGGCGATGCTGCGGCCGGCGTCTTGCGTCCTGCGGGGACAACGGTTAAGACGCTCACGCTTTCGAGATCTTCAATTGAAAAGGGCATCAAGCCTGGCGACAAACTCGTTACCGATGCCCCGACCAAGACCGGCAGATTGCTTGGGGACCAGCGAACCATCGATCCGCGTACGGGTCGCCCGCAGTTTCGAGGTACGCCCGGCGAAACCGCAGCTCCACAGCTCACATATACGCCGCCCGCCGATAATCGGCGCCGGCCCGGCCGCGGTGGAGGTCGAAAAGGCAAGGACGATAAGGGCGGCAGATTTGCCGAACGTGATCAGGACGCGCCGCGTCAACGGTCGATCGAGGAGCGCATTCTCGACCAGGTCGGCGGCGGTGAATCTGCACACAAGGCAGTCCGTCTTACCGAAGGTGCGACCGTTCGAGAATTTGCGGAGGCCTTGGGCATCACTCCGCGAGACATCGTACAACTGCTTATAAAACGCGGCATTTTCGCGACACTTAATCAGCCGATCGGCGAGAAAATGGCCATCGAAATGGCTATTGACTATGGCTTCGACCTTAGCTTCGTGCCCTTCGAGGAAATGGTTATCGAACAGGAGTTCGAGGAGCTCATCGCAGCTGATGCTGACGACGTTGAGTTGCCGCGTGCTCCGGTCGTAACGGTTATGGGCCACGTCGACCACGGTAAGACTTCATTACTCGACGCGATCCGCTCCGAGCATGTGGCCGAGGGTGAGGCAGGCGGCATTACTCAGCACATTGGAGCATACAGCGTGATGGTTCCGAATCCTGATAATCCATCGGAGCCGCGACGAGTGGTATTCCTCGATACGCCTGGCCACGAAGCATTTACGATGATGCGTGCCCGTGGTGCCAAGGCAACCGATATCGTTATCCTTGTAGTCGCCGCGGACGATGGCGTCATGCCGCAGACGATCGAGGCGGTCGAGCATTCCAAGGCTGCAGGCGTGCCGATCATAGTCGCGATCAACAAGATCGATCGCCCGGATGCAAATCCGGACAAGGTGAAGCAGGGACTTGCCGGACTCGGCCTTCAGCCGACGGATTGGGGCGGCGAGACCGAAATGGTCGCCGTTTCAGCCAAGAACCGCGAAGGGCTCGACACGCTGCTCGAAACCGTATTACTGCAGGCCGATATTCTCGCACTTACCGCGAGCCCGACGCGTCGAGCTTCGGGTGTCGTGCTCGAGGCAAAGCTGGACAAGGGCCGCGGAGCTGTCGCGACGGCATTGGTCCAGCAGGGAACTTTGCGGGTAGGCGATCCTTTCATCGTCGGACAATTTTACGGAAAGGTCCGCGCGATGTTTTCAGATCGCGGCGACCTGGTTACCGAGGCCGGCCCGGCAACACCGGTCGAGATACTCGGACTGCAGGGCGTTCCGCAAGCAGGTGATTCGTTCCAGGTTGTTTCAAACATCGATCGTGCTCAAACGATCGCTGGCCAGCGTCAGATGCACGCTCGTCAGGCTGCGATGCTCAAAACCACCAAGCGCGGTATCGAGTCGCTCGGAATGGCGGAGATCAAGGAACTTCTCGTTATTCTCAAGGCCGACGTTCAGGGTTCGGTCGAGGTACTCAAGGGAACGCTTGAAAAGCTCTCGACAGAGAAGGTCAAGGTTCGCGTTATCCGCGCGGGCGTCGGAGCGATCGCCGAATCCGACGTGCTCCTTGCTTCGGCTACGCAGGCGGATGATGCCTCTACGGCGGTCGTCATCATCGGATTTAATGTCCGACCTGAAGCTCGCGTTGCCGATATTGCCAAGCATGAGGACGTCGACATTCGTCTGCACTCGATCATTTACAAGGTTGAGGAAGAGATCACAGCCGCGATGATCGGCATGCTCGACGCGATCGAGAAAGAGGTCATTCTCGGGAAAGCCCTCATTCAGGAAGTATTTAAGGTGTCCAAGATCGGAACGATCGCCGGCTGCCGTGTGATCGAGGGTGTGATCCGACGTCAGGCGAAGGCCAGGCTTATTCGCGACGGCGTCGTGGTCTGGGAAGGCGATATTGCTTCGCTTAAGCGGTTCAAGGACGATACGAACGAAGTTAAGAACGGTTTCGAGTGCGGTATCAGTCTGGTCAATTACAACGACCTTAAGGTAGACGACCAGATCGAGGCGTACATAATCGAGAGGACGGCGGCGACAGAATTGTAACGATATGCGACGCCCGGAGAGATTTGCCGAGGCCTTACGCGAAGAGATCGCGGAGGTCGTCGGATTTGAGTTGGACGATCCACGTGTGGTTTCGGCGACGGTCACAGAAGTGATCATCTCGAGCGACATGCGCGACGCCAAAGTCTATGTTTTCATTTTGGGAACGGATGCGGAGGTGCACGAAGCTTTAAGAACGCTTCGCCATGCTTCGACATTTGTCCGTCAGCAGGTTGCCATGAATTTGGACCTGCGCCACGCCCCGCACCTTCACTTTGTGCGTGATACAGCCGAGGAAAACGCTTCTCGTGTGAGCACGATCCTCGATGGCCTGGCAGGAAACGGTGAATTTCAGGAAAGGAAGGAAACCAGTGAAGGATAAAGTGTGCGAGGGTCGAATTACCTGATTCGTGTTTCGATCCGGTCTCCCGCCGCTGTTATCACTTTGCCAAACAGTGTTAAGCCAAGTAGTAGAATTAATTGAAACCAAGAGGACCTTTGCGATAACCACGCATATCAAGCCTGATGGCGATGGTGTGGGCTCTTCGTTAGGATTGTGCTGGCTGCTCCGTTCGCTTGGAAAACAGGCTGACGTTGTAGTTCACGGCGAGGTTCCCCTCGCATATCGAACACTGCCCGGCGCAGATGCGATCAGCGATATTCGGCGCATCGACAAGGGTTACGACGCGATCTTTGTGATCGAATGTTCGGATATTGAGCGTCCCGGCATCGAGGGGCTCGCGGACGAGTTTACGGTCAACATCGATCACCATGCGACGAGCGAGCAATTCGGAAGCATAAATTGGATAGATCCGACCGCTTCAGCGGTGGGCGAAATGATCTACAACCTGTGCAAGGCGATCGGCGGCCGCATTACCAAGGAGATCGCTGAATGCGTCTACATGGCGCTTGTTACTGACACGGGCTCCTTTCACTTTCCGAACACCTCTGACCGTACGCTAAAGGTGGCTTCTGAACTCATCAAGGCCGGCGCCCGCCCAGCCGAGATCGGCGAGGCCGTATATAATAATTATCCGTGGTCACGGATCGAGTTGATGCACCGAGTGCTGGCAACTGTAAAACGTGACGCGTCGGGCCGTATCGCCTCGCTTCGGCAGACGCTTGAAATGGAAGGATCGTCAGGAGCGGTCGACGGCGACAACAACGGCTTTGTCAATATCCCGCTTGCCGCACGCGACGTTGTAGCTTCGCTTTACATGCGAGAAGTGGGTAAAAACAATTTTCGGGTCAGTCTTCGATCCAAAGGCGAAATAAACGTGGCAAAGGTCGCTGAACAATTTGGCGGCGGCGGTCATAAAAATGCCGCGGGATTGAGTCTTGAGGGTGATTGGGACGGGGTTGAGTCGAGACTGATCTCGGTTATTGCCGAGGCGGTCGACCGTTCGCTTAACGGCCATCACTGAACTTCCATCCCGATTCGCGTTCAGGATGCCGGGTGACAAACAGGGTTAATGGCGGAAAAGCGATATAAATGGCGTCGCGATGATTATCGCGAGAATACCAAAGGCCTGCTGATGCTCAATACCGGCGACGGTAAGGGGAAGACCACGGCGGCGATCGGAGTTCTCGTGCGCGCGGCCGGGCGCGGAATGCATTGCTGCATGATCCAGTTCATGAAGTCGAAGACCGACCGTTACGGTGAGCACGAGTCATTCGACAAACTCGGCATTGAGGTCCACACGATGGGCGATGGCTTCACGTGGGATACCAACGACAAATCGCAAGATATCAAGACCTCGGAAGAGACGTGGGCACTCTGCGTCGACAAGTTACGTAACGGCGACTACGACGTGCTGGTCTTCGACGAGTTGTTGTATGTTCTGAGCTACGGATTTCTCGACATCGACGCCGTTATCACCGAGATCCGCGACGTTCGCTCAAAACAACCGCACTTGCACCTTATCCTGACCGGCCGAAATGTCGACAACGCACTCTCGAAAATTATCGAAGAGGCCGACCTCGTCACCGAAATGACCGAGATCAAGCATCCCTTCCACAAAGGCATTTTCGCTCAGCAGGGAATCGAGTTCTAGTTCAGAGTGCGAGCTTTAGTTCGTTACGCCGCGTGGGCGAAACGTGCTAGAGCCTGCACGCTAACCGTTATGAAAAAACCAGTCGAACGACGGAAAGCAAGCGGCATTGTTGATTATCTCGCGTTAGCTTTGACGACTTTTGGCGTCGGTTACGGCCCGATCGCTCCGGGAACATGGGGCTCGATGGTCGGCGTGGCGATCTACGTCGGGGTAGCCAAATTTGTCGCGTTTTTAGCGGAGTACTTTTGGACGAGTCGAGCCCAACCTTCATCTTCACCAATCATCCCTATTGATTTTTCCACTAACGTACCTGATTTTCTGACGCGACTCCTGCCTTTGCGTAGTGCGGCATTAGTATACGCCGGCATCGCATTATCACTCTCAGTATTTTGTTTGATCGGTATTTGGGCTTCTAACCGCTCTATTCCGTTACTCGGAAGCGAAGATCCGTCCGAAGCTGTTGTGGACGAGGTGATGGGACAATTAATAACCTTTTTGTTCATTCCATTTATCTTGCCGTGGCCCTTTATCCTCGCGGGGTTCCTGCTTTTTCGCTTGTTTGATATCTGGAAGCCATTTCCCATCCGTGATCTCGAGGTATTGCCCGGCGGCCTTGGCATTTGTGCCGATGACTTGGTCGCGGGTGTTTACGCCGGAGTTTGTCTGAGCATTGGCTACGCCGTATATTTGGCGATATGAGATATCACGTGCTTGCTGGCGATGCACTTGCCGCTGATCTTGCAAAAACAAAGATCGACGGCGATACGATCGTGTGCCGCGAAGCGCTCATCGCGGGCGACGTTGATTCGGATTCGCTGCCCGAATTCTGGGACCGCCGCGCGCGTTTTATCGCCGCCGAATACGGTGAGGACGAGATCGTCTATCACGAGACGGTCGCGGACGAGTTAAGCCGTCTGCTCGACATGGAGTCCGATGATGAGGTCTGTTTGTGGTTCGAATACGAACTGTTCTGCAGTGCCAATCTATGGTTCTGTTTGTGGCTGCTTAACGAGACGGACGCGCGCGTTTTTCGTGTCCAGCCTATCGTGCGTTCGGAAGAAGACCGTTGGCTTGGTTTTGGCAAGCTCGAACCTGTTGATCTCGTAACGTGCTGGGACGCACGTGTGGAATTGAGCCGCGATGACGTTCGCTTCGGCGCCGATCTTTGGAACGCTTATCGAAAGGGCGACTTCGAACGTCTGGCTGAACTTTCTGGTCGAGCTTTGCCCGACTTCCCATATCTGAGCGAGGTAGCCGCGGCGGCCGCCGACCGCAGCACGCGGCCCGCCGCGATCCTTGCCGAAATTGATCTCGAAAACGCCGCCGACCTCACCGAAATATTTCCGGAATTCACGCGCCGGGCCGGCGTTTATGGCCTCGGCGATCTTCAGGTCCAGCGGCTGCTGGATCAGTTATCCTCGTCGACATCCCGTGCGTCGTCGTCCTGAAGCAGGACGGTCTTCTTGAACTTTAGAGATCCATCGTTCTGAAAGATCCAGCCGCGGCGATAGAAATACACCAGCAAAACGATCGTTAACACGGCCATCAGCCCGAGTGTGTAATAGTAACCGTTCTGACTATCCAGCTCAGGCATATTCTTAAAATTCATGCCATAAATACCGGCGATCAGGGTCAGCGGCAGCAATATTGCGGAGAGAACGGCGATGGTCTTCATAACGTCGTTCGTCCGGTTGCCGACGACCGCAAAGTGAATATCGAACAAGCTGCTAACGAGGTCGCGATAACCTTCGGCAAGGTCTGAGATCCTGAGCAGATGGTCGTGTACGTCGCGAAAGAATGGGATCACCGGCGGCGGAATTTGCGGAAACTCGCCGTGCGACATTCGGTACAGGACCTCGAGCTGCCGCGATGATATTCGTTTGAGTCGTGCCACGCTGCGTCGCAGGTCCATGATCTCGCCTAAAAGCGAGTTGTTGCCATGACGCATATCGAGTACGCGCTCCTCGATCGTGTTTATCTCCAGATCAAAATCGTCGACGATCGGCATATAGAGATCTACCATCTCGTCGAGGATGTGATGGAGCAAATAGGCGGCGCCGCGTTGGCATATGAAGGTGCTGCTTCGGACATGCTGCTTGACGATCTTTACGCTTCGAAATTTCAGCGCGTGAAAGGTGACAACATAATTTGAGCCGAGATAGCCGTCCAGTTCTTTTGTTATGAAATTTGAGGCGTGCGTTTGACCCGGCTTGATGCCGTGAACGATAAAGTATAGATAGTCGTCAAATCCTTCGACCTTGGGCTGATTGCGGGTTTCGATACAATCCTCGACCGTAAGCGGGTGAAACTGAAAAACATTGAGCAGAACCTCTTTTGCTTCCGCGATCAGGTCCGCCGTCTCGCCCTGCAGGTCAACCCAAACGACGTTTGTCTGATCCGCCAGCAGGTCGGGCAGCTGTTCTCGAGTAAAACCCTCCTCGACCTTTTCTGCATCTTTCCGGTAAACAAATATCTCCATAAATTTAGAGAGAATTATGACATATTTGCCGTATGAGATCGGGTTTTTTGGCGAAGGGATCAGCGTATAATGTGCCAAACCATACGGGTTTTTATCCAGACAGAAGTTTCAAATTGCTTGTAGTTTGGCGACCAGCGGAGTTGAGCATATTGCTCTGAGCTCGATCGAGCGGGATCTGCCGTTTTGCTGCATTTACGATCTGAATAAGATCGGCAATGCCGGACTCCTAAAAAAAATGACTCGACAACAGAGCCGAACCCGTGATAAATAAAGAGGCACCTGCGAGCAATACGACTGGATGCCATGACGGTTTTGTCGGAATTACAATAGTATTACCGAGTTACGGACCTAAAGGCGAACTTAACGCTAAATCATTGGACTGTGGGAGTAAACTCAGAATATGAAAATACTGCTTGTGTACCCCGAGTTTCCTGATACGTATTGGAGCTTTCGCCACGCGATCACATTTGAAGGAAAACGCGCCGCGTTTCCGCCGCTCGGGCTGATGACCGTGTCGGCCATGCTTCCGTCGACATGGGAACGGCGTCTGGTGGACATGAATGTCGAGTCGCTCTGGCCGGACGATCTCGAATGGGCCGATATGGTTTTTGTGAGTGCCATGATCGTGCAAAAAGAGTCTCTCGAATATGTTGTGGGGCTTTGCCGCTCGATGGGCAAGCGGGTCGTTGTCGGCGGGCCATATGTCTCGACTAGTTGCGATAGCCTGCCGGACGCCGACCATATTTTCGTCGGCGAAGCTGAAACGACTCTGCCCGAGTTCATTAATGACCTCGAGCTCGGTATTGCCCGCAAGATCTATAAAGCAGACGAACGTCCCTCGCTGCACTCTACTCCGGTACCCGATTTTTCGTTGATCGATCAGAGCGCTTACAGCGCAATGAACATTCAGTATTCACGCGGATGCCCATTCCAATGTGAATTTTGCGACATTATTGAGATATATGGCCGGGTTCCGCGAACCAAGACCAATCAGCAGATGCTTGCCGAGCTCGACGCCCTCAAGGTCGCCGGGTGGCGTGGGCTCGTTTTCATTGTGGACGACAATTTCATAGGAAATAAAAAGAACGTACGTCTCTTAATGCCGGACCTGATCGAATGGTCACGCTCCAACGAGTACCCGTTTTCGTACATTACCGAAGCCAGTGTCAACCTGGCGGAGGACGATGCTCTCCTCCAGTCGATGAAGGATGCGGGTTTTAGACGGGTGTTCCTCGGCATCGAGACACCGGTTGAGGAGAGCCTGAAAGGGGCACAAAAGGGGCAGAACACAAAAGGTGACCTTCTGGAATCCGTTCATAAGATACAGAGTTACGGAATGGAGGTCATGGCAGGGTTCATTGTAGGTTTCGATACCGACCCTGAGGATATATTCGAACTTCAGATGGCTTTCATTCGCGAAAGTGCGATCCCGCTCGCGATGGTCGGATTGTTATCGGCATTGCCGGACACACAGCTTTGGCGCCGCCTTGAAAAAGAGGGGCGGCTGATCGGTGATACGACTGGCAACAATACGGACGGTACGCTCAATTTTGTGCCGATAATGGACGAGGCAGTCTTGCTTGAAGGATTTAAAAAGATCCTTCGCAACATCTATAGCCCGCAGGAATACTACCGCCGAGCTCTCGATTGCCTGTCTCGTTTTCATGACGGTCGGATCGAGCCGCGATCAAGCACGATCTTTGAGGACCTGAAAGCCTTTTCCAGGATCATTATGACGCTTGGCATCCGCGACCGTTCACGCGGTGCGTTTTGGTCGTACCTTTACAAACTCATACGATTTCACCCACGCGACTTCGCCCACGGCATAACCCTCGCCGCCATGGGCTATCACTTTCGACTGATCACCGATAAAAACTGCAGCTAACGGAGCGCGGACACTCCTGTCCGCATGAGTGCGAGGCGCGAAGACGAGCGTAGTTAATATTCAAGTCCTGGGATCTCAGGCACGGTCACCCGGGAACGCCAGAGCCCTCGCGTCGGAGTACAATGGACCGGAGGCGACACAATGATAAAAGTAATCCCAGATTTACCTTAAAACGTGCTTGGCTTTGAAGCAAGCGGGACCGTTTCAGCCGACGACTATGAGAGTGTCATCATTCCAGCCGTCGACGCGGCGGACACCGGCGGTCACAAACTTCGGATGCTCTACCACGTAACATCGGATTTCGAAAAATTCGACTTTGGTGCGATGTGGGACGACGCAAAGGTCGGGCTTAACCACCTGACATCGTTTGAAAAGGTCGCTGTCGTTACGGATGTCGATTGGATCCGGTTCGGCCTAAAAGTATTCGCCATTGTCGTTCCCGGCGAGGTGAGACTTTTTAACAATGCCGAACTATCCGAAGCAAAAGCCTGGATAGCTGCTGACTAGATCCGGAAGCTCCAGCGCTCGGATCGCCTGAATTTGCGCGAAAGACCAGATGTTGGAGTAATCTGATAACCATGACATTTCATTGGCAAAAGCAATCTGTAAATTCCCGAACGTTCGGACAAAGACTGGCCGATAGCGTAGCCAGAGGCATGGGGTCGTGGATCTTCATAATCATCCAGTCTTTCATCGTGACTCTATGGATCATCTGCAATCTGTTAGCTTGGCGATTTCAATGGGACGTTTACCCCTTTATCCTCCTCAATCTCGTGTTTTCGACGCAGGCGGCTTACGCAGCACCGATCATCATGATGAGTCAAAACCGATCGGCTGAAAGGGACAGATTCCACGCCGATGCCGATTACAAGACCAATCGCGAAGCAAAGAAGGAGATCGAAGCTCTAATGGCAGCCCTCAATAAGATCGATGTTAATAAGTTAGATAAAATAATCGCGCTTTTAGAGAAAGGGCAGCACGTACCCAAAAAACAAAGCGACACAACGTAAGCCCTGCCACCGTCCACTTTAAGGCGAGTATTAGATTATAAATGGGATGATTCGCTTGGTTGTTCGTGAGTATTCTGCATATTCAGGAAAGCGTGAAAGTAAAAGCTGATCTTCGGTCATGAGGCGAACGCCAATTACAGCTGTAATGATCAAGCCGATAACCACTGTGACAAGTGATAAATGTCCCAAAATACTTGTCCAAATAAGAAGTAAAGCAGCGGCGTACATCGGATGTCGAATGAACCGGTAAGGACCAGATGATAATAACGGACCTTCACTTGGTTCTGCGTGGATACTAAATTGTCCGCCCTGAAAACTTCGGCGAGCCCAGATACTCAGTGCAACAGCCAGCAATTGTCCGGTTATGATAAATGGTGACGGGGAGATCAGGCTTCCCGAAAACAACAAGTACAGAATTGCAACAACCGTAATTAGTAAAGCAAGTTTTGAAATTGTTCTTATCACGCGAGATCTCTTTGGTTTTATCGAAACTTCATTATCATAAAGAGCGCATAGCTTTAGCAGGATGGTCCGTAGAAACGGGAGCCCCGACACATGAAGACCGTCTACTACGGCGATGACCTTGATATCCGGCGGCCGTATATCAAGGACAAGTACAGGGGCTTGATCTATCTCGACCCGCCATTCAATTCGAACCGCAACTACAACGTGCTTTTCAAAGACGAGAGCGGGATGGAAG
>JBDTZO010000037.1:0-10419 GCA_040005135.1 Acidobacteriota bacterium
CAGTCGAGCCTGACCGAAACGTGGCCGCCGACTCGGCCCGCTGCCCAGAAAATGAACGGAAAACACCATTCCGGCACCCAATCGCGTAGATTTGTGTTCTTTTCGATGCTCTCGACGTGGTAATGAAGCGTTCCTTTGCCGATGTTGTTGAGATCGCGAAAGTTGTAGCCGCGTGATTCGAGGCCCTCGAATAAGCGCCGTTCGAAGTAACGTTCCGGATGCGGCAGATGGTTCAGTGCAACGTTTTTCGGCCCCATCAGCACACGTCGAAAATAGCCGAATATCGCTCTCGTTCCGCTCTGCGAGTTAAATCCGGTGGTATTCCAGTCGCCGCCGATCAGCGTCGGCATCGCCGGAAGCGTGTCGATGTGGTCAAGGACGATCTTGATCTGCTTCTGACGATGAGCCCGCGAACAATGGGCGTCGAGATGGATCGTCACCGCACGGAAAGTGCCCGCCGGATGCTCGATATCGGCAAACAGCGCCCGCAGGTAGCCGAGCCGCTTTTCCTTGCCCCACATCTTGTCCTTGCCGTTCGGCAGCGGAACTGCGTGGACGTTCTTCATCGGAAATCGCGAAAACATCGCGAGGCCGTGGATCGACTGGGTGTTTTCGCCTTCCATTTCGGATTCGACGCCGCTTCCCTTTTGCAAAGCGATGTAAACCGGAGCGAATGCGTAATTGAGCCCGAGTTCGCGTGCGAGTTCATGTGCGACAAAACGGTTCCCGCTCCTAGCCATGCCGTAGTCGAGCTCGGTCAATAGCAGAACGTCCTTGTCCTTCAGCCGTTCGTGGTTCTTTAGAGCGTCGAGTATGCCTTCGAATACGTTGCCGCGTTCGATGTTCCATGCGAGTGCACGTATGACGCCTTCCACCGCTTTATCCGCCGATGCAAAGTTTTCGACCACGACCGCGTCGAGCATCTTCTCGACCTCAGGACGGATCTCGAGGTAAAGCTCCGATGCCTCCATCTCAGGCGTCGATTCAAACTTTAACAATTCCGGGAAATGCTTGTTGAGCTCGTGATCAAGTATGCTTGGCGGACCCGTAAAGCTGGCGTCTTTTGCGGTCATAAAAAGACGTAGTTTACGCCAGGGTGCACTATTAAGACAACGACGTCAGTCATCGTGCCGTTCCTTGACCGGAGCCACGGCCAGAAAGTCGGTGCTGATGCGCTCGGTGTAGATCTCGACGAGTTCGTCGATGCGGCCCCGCTCTTTGGAGTGAAATATGATCCCGACATGCTTCGGCTTATTCACGGTATAGACGATCTCCGCGTCATTGTAGTGCGATGTGTCCGGCTGGTCGACCTTGGCAAGGGCTAGTGCGACCGCGGCGTACTCCTTTCTCACTTTGGGCAGCTTATACTTATTATCGGGCGTTTCGATCTCGAGCTTTGCCCATTCGCGCCAGAGATTAAAATTGCACGCGTGCTCGAGCACATTCGCGATGTAGGCACCGCCGACTCGGCAAGCGACCTCGAGCAGATAAAATTTGCCGTCCGCGTCGCTCTGTAAAAACTCGGCATGCGAAACGCCGCGGTCATATTCGAATGCCGTCAAAAGATCTTCGTTCAGCTTTTCGAGAACTTTACGTTCCTTGGTTCCGTACGGCACGATCGACGAGGTAAAAACTCCGCCGTAATGCGAGACGTTGAATGGTGTCGTGCCGTATTGGCTCACTCCGCAAGCGGCAACCTTGCCTTTCTGAACGACCGAATCGACGTGAAATACCTTACCCTCAATAAACTGCTCGATCAGGAATTGGGACGGATGATCACGCCAGTTGTTCCGCTGATCAAGGTCGGTAAGCACGGCCCATGCCTCTTCGGCGGTCTCGCATTTACGGATCCCGAACGCCGAAACCTCGTGTCGCGGTTTGATCACCCACGGACCCGGCACGTTCGAAAGATAATCGCTGATCTCCTCTGCGTTAAAGGCTCCGATGAATTGCGGGCATGGGATTCCCTTCTGATGTGCGAGCATGCGCATCGTAAATTTATCGCGAAAACGCAGTGCGAACGAACGGCTCATTCCGGGCAGATCGAGGTGCTCGCGTGCTAAGGCGGCGTTCAAAACGTCAAATTCGTCGAGCCCGACGATACGGTCGATCGGATGCGAGCCGGCGACATTCGTCACCGCCCGAACGTAATCCATCACACCGGCGTCATCGTCGACCGATCTAACGTCGGCGATCAAATTCCACGGCCATGCCGATTCGAGCAGCTTTTTGCGGGTTACAAGCGTTACCCGCCAACCCGCATTTGCGGCTTCCTCGATAAACTCGGCACCTTTATGATCGCTTGCGATCACGACTATATGATTTGCCATAAACGTTATTTTCGAGGCGGCCCGTGCTCGACAGTATCCGAAAAACTGATTTTATTTTGTAGTAAAAGAATGGCACAATTTATTGGTAAATACAACGAAAATACTCGTTCGCGGATGGTTATAACAATGGCAGCGGGCAGGACTAATTATGGGTGATATCGACATTGTCAATCTGGTGAGCCATCTGCTCATTTACATGGTCGTCCTACTCCTTGCGATCTCATGCCACGAGGCCGGCCATGCATGGATGTCCTACAAATTCGGCGACGACACGGCATTTATGCTCGGACGCGTGACCATAAATCCGGTCGCGCATACCGATCCGATCGGGACCCTTTTGATCCCGATCATATCGTTCCTGCTCGGCTCGCTCGGCGGTGCGCTCGGATCGATCCCGCTCATTGGCTGGGGCAAGCCTACGCCGGTCAATCCACGTAAATGGACCAATTACAAGTGGGGCAACGTCATGGTGTCGATCGCCGGCGTGCTCGCGAATCTGTTTCTTATGATCCTCGGCATTATAGGTGCAAAGATCATGATGACGCAGGGCTTTACAGTCGACGATTTTCTGGGCTACAGCCTGAATCCGTTAGCAATCTTCGTCGGTTATCTGATGACGCTGAATCTTGCTTTGTTCGTGTTTAACCTGTTGCCTTTTCCGCCGCTCGACGGCAGCAAGATACTATCGACATTTCTGCCGCAAGGAGCTCAGCCGATACTTGCTCTGTTAGAGCAATACGGTTTTCTGATATTGATGTTCATGATCTACATCGGAGTGTTTCGCCTCATCATCACGCCATTTTACATCGGCCTGAAATATCTCCTCAGTGCCTGACATATGAAAAAACGCATCTTTAGCGGCGCTCAGCCGACAGGTCAACTGCACATCGGCAATTATCTTGGCGCCCTCAAAAACTGGGTCGCGCTCCAGGACGAATACGAGAGCTTTTACTGCATCGTCAACCTTCACGCGATCACTCTGCCGCAGGACCCTAAAACCCTGCGACAAAAAACGCTCGATCTCGCACGCATCTATCTTGCCGCGGGCGTCGACCCGGAAAAGGCAACGGTTTTTATCCAGTCGGACGTTCCCGAGCACGCCGAGCTCACCTGGATACTCTCTTGTATGGGGCGAATGGGCGAGCTCGAGCGAATGACGCAGTTCAAGGACAAAGGTAAAGGAAATGCGGAACGTGCCGGCGTCGGGCTTTTCACCTACCCGATCCTCATGGCCGCCGACATTTTGCTTTATCAAACCGATCTCGTTCCGATCGGCCAGGACCAAAAGCAGCATCTTGAATTGACGCGCGATCTCGCTGAGCGCTTTAATCGCGATTTTGGCGAGACGTTTGTCGTGCCCGAGGCGTTCATTCCGCCCGTTGGGGCAAAGATACAGTCGCTGCAGGACCCTTCGAAAAAGATGTCGAAATCCGACGAAAACTCCGCCGGAGCGATCTTTCTGATGGATGACGCCGACACGATCACCAAAAAAGTGAAACGTGCCGTCACGGACAGCGGCACCGAGATCAATTTCGACGAGAACCGGCCGGCGATCAAGAACCTTTTGACGATTTATCAGCTGCTCAGCGGCAAAACGGCCGACGAATGCATCGCCCATTTCGCCGGCAAAGGTTACGGGCAGTTCAAAGGCGAGCTTGCCGAAACTGTCGTCGAATTCCTCCGCCCGTTTCAGGAACGCGTTCACAACTACGACGACGAGAGCCTCAAGGCGATTCTCGCCAAAGGGGCTGAAAAAGCCCGCGCTACGGCGTCTGAAACGCTTCGCGACGTATATCAAAAGGTCGGGATCCTGTAAATAGTCGTCATATTGCAACCAACAGCGGTGTATTTCCGTAAATGAGTTGAACGCCAATACATTTCAACTCAAGCACTATGAAAAGAACAGCTTTTTTCGCTAGAACTCTATTCGTCGTTATCGCCGCTGCGGCGAGTTTCACAGCGTTAGCCCAAGCACCTGCTCAGGACTCGTCCAAGCTCACGGTTGAGCGGATATTTGCATCGCCGGAGTTTCTGCCCGAAAGGTTCCGCGGGTTTGAATGGTTAAGAGACGGAAATAGCTACGCTCGTATGGACCCGTCGCCGACTATCAAGGATGGTTACGATCTCGTTGCCTACCGGATAGACTCGGACAAAAAGGAAATTCTCATCCCCGCCGAAAAGCTTATCCCGAGGGGCGAGACCAAGCCGCTTGAGATCGAGGGTTACGAGTTTTCGGCTGACAACAAGCGCGTCCTGATATACACAAACTCGGTAAAGGTTTGGCGGCAAAACACTAAGGGCGATTATTGGGTACTTGAAACGGCGACCGGTACGCTCACGAAACTCGGCGGCGATGCCAAGCAGTCGACGCTGATGTTCGCGAAATTCTCCTCGGACGGAGCTCACGTCGGCTACGTCCGCGAGAACGACCTATATGTTGAGGACGTCGCGGACAACAGGATCACACGGCTTACGTCCAACGGCTCGGCAACGATGATCAACGGCACATCGGATTGGGTCAACGAGGAGGAATTCAATCTTCGGGATTGCTGGCGCTGGAGCCCGGACGGTCGATCGATCGCGTTTTGGCAATTCGACGCGTCCGGCATCAAAGACTTTATTCTGCTTAACAACACGGCCGGACTGTATCCGACCGAGACGCGTATTCCTTATCCGAAAGCCGGCACGACGAATGCAGCGGTCCGCGTCGGCGTGGTCAGTGCCGCGGGCGGTGATATCCGTTGGCTCGAAACGCCCGGAGCTCCGCGTGACAACTACATCGTTTCCGTCGACTGGACACCCGACGGCAAACAAATTTACCTTCAGTACCTCAACCGCGCACAGAACACGCTGCAATTGCTCGCAGCGAACCCGCAAACCGGCCAGGAGCAGACGATCCTTACTGAAAAGGACGCGGCCTGGCTCG
Source organism: Acidobacteriota bacterium (assembly GCA_040005135.1). Taxonomy (GTDB): domain Bacteria; phylum Acidobacteriota; class Blastocatellia; order Pyrinomonadales; family Pyrinomonadaceae; genus OLB17. The sequence continues at coordinate 5,257 of JBDTZO010000037.1, forward strand.
ATCTCGAGATGCCGAAAATGATCTGGCTCGATCGCGGAGCGCGTTTCCTCTGGATCAGCGATAGGGCCGGCTGGCGTCACGCGTATTCAGTTTCGGCCGATGGCAAGAACAGCAAGCCTGTCACGGCAGGCAATTTCGATCTGATCAGCACAGAGTCCGTCGATGAAGCCGGCGGCTGGCTTTATTACAACGCATCGCCTGAAAATGCTGCCCAGCGATATCTTTACCGTGCAAAACTTGACGGATCCGCACCTGCCGAACGTGTTACACCGCCGAGTTTTTCCGGATGGACGGATTACAACATTTCACCGAATTCCCGTTGGGCGACGCAGGCGTCTTCGACTTTCGGAACGTATTCCAAAACTGATCTTCTCGATCTCAGATCTAAGTCGATAGTCCGTTCGATCGTCACTAATAACGGCCCGCAGGCAAAACTGGACAATCTTGCACACGGGCCGCAGGAATTTTTCCGTGTGAATATCGGCGACGGCGTATCACTCGACGGCTGGATGATGAAACCGCCCGGATTTGATCCCGCCAAGAAATATCCCGTGCTTTACTACGTCTACACCGAGCCCGCCGGCCAGACGGTCATGGACAGATGGAGCGGCGCCCAATATTTCTGGTTCTTGATGCTTACGCAGCAGGGTTACATCGTCGCGAGCGTCGACAACCGCGGCACGCCCAGCCCGCGCGGCCGCGAGTTTCGCAAGAGTATCTATAAAAAGCTCGGAATTCTCAATTCAGAGGACCAGGCGAAGTCGGTCAAGGCGATGCTTGCCAAATACCCGTATCTTGACGCTTCGCGAGTCGGTGTGTGGGGTTGGAGTGGCGGCGGAGTCGCGACGCTTAATGCGATGTTCCGTTACCCGGACATATACAAAATGGGAATGGCGGTCGCCCCGATGGCGGACAACCGGTTTTACGACACGATCTACACCGAACGCTACCTCGGCATGCCGCAGGACGGTGACACGTATAAGCAGGCGGCACCGGTCACCTTCGTTGACGGATTAAAAGGGGACTTGCTGATCGTACATGGCACCGGCGACGACAACGTGCATTATCAAGCGACCGAATTCCTTGTGAACGAACTAATCGCCCGCAATAAACAGTTCACGATCATGCCTTACCCGAACCGCACGCACGGCATCTTCGAGGGCAAAGGCACGACGCTGCACCTCTACACGCTGCTTACGCGCTACCTCAACGAACATCTAAGCGCTAAATGAATTCACAATATGGCATCGACCAGGAAGTCCAACGAAATTCCACAATTCCGAGAGCATTATCAAAACTTTGCCGGCAGCGGCCGAAACCGCCGTCGACCGCAACTACCCCAAGATGAATATCGTCTGAGTTTCGAACCTAGACGCGGCGGGGCCGCGATTATCGCCGCGGCTGTTTTAATGTTTGCCGCTCTCTCCGCGGCCGTCTTTGCCCAAAAGCCCGCCGAATCCAGCAAACCCTTTATTCTGGGAACGATCGAAGAGATCCAGTCTGCAGAGCTCGGGGAAAAGCGCACGCTCAACATCTATCTTCCCGCGGGATATGACTCGAAAAGCACGGTAAAATATCCGGTCGTCTACCTGCTTGACGGGTCGGCGGACGAGGACTTTATTCACATCGTCGGACTTTATCAATTTAATAACTTTGAATGGATCGACCGCGTGCCGAAATCGATCGTCGTCGGCATCGCGACCGTCGATCGGCAGCGTGATCTCACTTTTGCATCCAGCGTCGAAGCGGAAAAGAAAAGATTTCCGAATGCCGGCCATTCCGACAAGTTTGCGGCGTTTATCGAAAAGGAACTGCAGCCGTTCATCGTCAAAAAGTTTAACGCGAGTAACGACCGGACGATCATCGGTCAATCGCTCGGCGGCCTTTTCGCGACCGAAATATTGTTAACGAAACCGACGCTCTTTAACCGATATATCATCGTCAGTCCGAGCCTGTGGTGGAACAACGGATCGCTGCTTTCGCTCCCGGTCGCCGCGTTGCAGAACGCCGCATTGCAAAAGACCGATGTTTATATCGGTGTGGGCAAAGAGGGTCTCACGCCGGGCAACCCGCCACGTGTAATGGAGGTCGACGCCAATCTCCTCGCCGAAAAGATCAACGCGGCCAAGAACAAGAACATGACCGTCAAGTTCGACTATCTACCGCAAGAGGACCACGCGACCATTCTCCACCAGGCCGTCTTCAATGCCATGCGGCTCCTCTATCCGCAGCCGGGTCACTGATATTACCGCTCACCAGCTTCCGCAAAGATCAGAAGATGCCCGCTGGCACGAGCATATTCCGTGATCTGCAAGCCATTTCGCTCATAAGTGACTTGAAGCACAGACTTCTATTTTCGAAGGCTATAGACTTCCCAAGTCTAATGAATGTTTAAAGTGAAAAAGGAAGTTTTTACTATGTCAACAACATCAATGCAGGCCGCTGTCGTTCACGAATTTGGTAAACCACTAACTATTGAAGAGGTGCCCGTCCCATCGATCGGGAGAAATGACGTTTTGATCAAGGTCGAGGCGAGCGGCGTATGCCATACGGATCTCCATGCGGCCAACGGCGATTGGCCGTTCAAGCCAACCCTTCCGTTCATCCCCGGACACGAAGGTGCGGGAACGGTCGCTGCCGTTGGCAACGATGTGACCTGGCTCAAGGAAAACGACCGCGTGGGCGTGCCCTGGCTGTACGACGCATGCGGTGAGTGCGACTATTGCCAAACAGGCTGGGAAACACTTTGCGAAAAACAGAGGAACACGGGCTATTCGATCAACGGATGTTTCGCCGAGTACGTCGCCGCAAATGCGAGCTACGTCACCCGCATACCTGACAAAATGGACTTTATGACGGCTGCACCGACGCTGTGTGCTGGCGTTACTACGTATAAAGGCCTCAAGGAAACGCAGGTCAAGGCCGGCGAATGGGTAGCGATCGTGGGAGTCGGCGGCCTAGGCCACATGGCAATTGAATATGCCAAGGCAATGGGATTTCACGTGGCGGCGATCGATATCGCCCAGGACAAGCTCGATCTCGCAAAAAAGGTCGGCGCCGAAATGACGATCCTCGCGAGTGCCGATAATGATCCGGCAGATGTGATCCAAAAACAGCTCCATGGCGTGCAGGGCGTCCTCGTAACCGCCGTTTCACCGCCGGCGTTTCGTCAGGCGGTGAACATGCTCCGACGCGGAGGAACATGCGTGCTCGTCGGACTGCCGCCCGGAGAATTTCCGCTGCCGATCTTTGACGTCGTACTGAAACGCCTGACCATACGCGGCTCGATCGTCGGAACGCGTCAGGACCTCCGTGAGGCGATGAATATCGCGGCCGACTATAACATCAAACCGAGCGTTGAGATCCAGCCGCTGACCGCGATCAACGACATCTTCAGCCGGCTCGAGCGTGGAGCGGTCACCGGCCGCATCGTGCTCGACATGGCCGCCGGCGCCGATGCTCGAATCAAGGCCGCCGCAGCCGCTATCCGCTGACCGACAACGAGCATCATCTGCTCAACGCCGAAAAAAGATGTTGCCAAGGTGAGTCGTTTGGCGCTACAAATGAGCTATACACCAGTGACCAACAACATCGGCGTTTAACACAAATAGGGGGCCCGAAGCTTTTCTGCAGCGGGCCCTGCTCGGCACAGCCGCGATGCTTTGGGCCGCGGCTAACATTTTGGCAGGTCTTTTCTTACAGGGAGTAAACAATGAACGCAACACAGGAATCTTACGACATCCCCAAATTCAAAGAGCAATACGAAAATTTTATCGGAGGCGAGTGGGTCGCTCCGGTGAACGGTGAGTATTTTGACAATATCTCGCCCGTCGACGGCAAGGTCTTTACCAAGGTCGCTCGTTCGAATGAAAAGGACGTCGAGCTCGCGCTCGACGCCGCACATGCCGCCGCACCTGCGTGGGGCCGGACATCGGTCACTGAGCGCAGCCGTCTTTTGAACAGGATCGCCGACGTGATGGAGGCGAATCTCGAGCTGCTCGCACGCGCCGAGACGTGGGACAACGGCAAGCCGATCCGCGAAACCATGGCCGCCGACCTGCCGCTCGCTATCGATCATTTCCGCTATTTCGCCAGCGTCATCCGAGCCGAAGAGGGTAGTGCGTCCGAGCTCGACGAAAACACGCTCTCGATCATCATCAAAGAGCCGCTCGGAGTCGTCGCACAGATAATTCCGTGGAATTTTCCGCTGCTGATGGCGACGTGGAAGATCGCACCGGCTCTAGCCGCCGGCAACTGCACCGTCGTCAAACCGGCCGAACAGACACCCGCGAGCATTCTCGTTCTGATGGAGCTGATCGGCGACATTTTGCCAAAGGGCGTGCTCAATATCGTGAACGGCTTTGGCGTCGAGGCGGGCAAACCGCTTGCCACATCGCCGCGTATCGCGAAGGTCGCATTCACCGGCGAAACGACGACCGGCCGCCTTATCATGCAGTACGCGTCGCAAAACCTCATTCCCGTAACGCTCGAGCTCGGCGGCAAATCGCCAAACGTTTTCTTTAAGAGCGTGATGGACGCCGACGATGAATTCCTGGACAAATGCCTCGAGGGCGCCGCGATGTTCGCACTCAATCAGGGCGAGATCTGCACGTGCCCCTCGCGGATCTTGGTCGAGGAGTCGATCGCCGAAGCGTTTATCGCCCGCGTCGTTGACCGCGTCAAGGCGATCAAGACCGGCCATCCGCTCGACCCGACCACGATGATCGGAGCCCAGGCCAGCGAGGACCAGTACGAAAAGATCCTCAATTACATCAGTATTGGCAAAGCAGAGGGCGCCGAGGTGCTCTGCGGCGGCGAGTCGATCAAGGGCGAAGGCGGCGCAGACGGCGGATTTTACATCCAGCCGACGCTGCTCAAGGGCCACAACAAGATGCGCGTCTTTCAGGAAGAGATCTTCGGTCCGGTCGCGTCCGTCACGACGTTTAAGGACGAAGCCGACGCCATCGCGATCGCAAATGACACGCTCTACGGCCTCGGTGCCGGCGTCTGGACTCGCGACGCTCACGAGCTCTATCGCGTACCCAGGGCAATTCAGGCAGGCCGCGTTTGGGTAAACAATTACCACAGCTATCCGGCACACGCCCCGTTCGGCGGATACAAAAAGAGCGGCTTTGGACGAGAAAATCACTTGATGATGCTCGA
>JBDTZO010000088.1:0-3082 GCA_040005135.1 Acidobacteriota bacterium
CGCTCCGGTCCGCACTCCGTCGGATCGTATCATCCAACTTCTCAAGGCGAACGGCGGCGAGATGTTGTTCACTGATGTACTCGAGGAGGCGAAGGTCGGGGCATCACCGCTTAACACACTGGCGAAACGAGGGATCGTCGAGATCTACATCCAGGACGTCGACCGCGATCCTCTTGCCAAAGCCAACTTCCCTGCTCTCAACGATTTCACGCTCACCGAGGAACAGCAGGCGGCACACGATGCGATCACAGCGGCATTGACGGACGACGGCGTTTTCAGATCCTTTCTGCTTCACGGCGTCACCGGCAGCGGCAAGACCGAGGTCTATATTCGTGCGATGCGGTTCGCACTTGATGCGGGACGCTCGGCGATGATGCTGGTGCCTGAGATCGCTTTGACGCCGGTATTTTCGCGGCGTCTGCGAGCCGTTTTTGGGTCTGAGGTTGCGATCCTGCACTCCAATCTATCGGCCGGCGAGCGTTACGACGAATGGCGGCGCATTCGCCGCGGTGACGCACGTATCGCGATCGGGACGCGTTCGGCGGTATTCGCACCGCTTGAAAATATCGGCCTCGTGATCGTCGACGAAGAGCACGATCCGTCATACCGACAGCACGAATCGCCGTTCTACAACGCACGCGATGTCGCTGTCATGCGGGCCCATCTAGCCGGAGCCGTCGTCGTGCTCGGCTCGGCGACGCCCGCGATGGAATCGTTCTACAACGCTCAGTCCGGCAAGTACACGTACCTGCGGCTGCCCGACCGCATCGGCGGACGCGGCCTGGCGACGGCCGAGCTGATCGATATGCGCGAGGTGTTCAAGCGGTTCGGCAAGGATGTAGCTCTATCGCCGGAGCTGCTTGAGGCGATCGAACAGACCTTTGCCAAAGGCGAACAGGTCATCATCCTGCTCAACCGTCGCGGTTTTTCGCAGTTCGTGCTGTGCCGGACATGCGGCGAGACGCTCAAATGCCCGAATTGCGATATCACGCTCACATTTCATCGCGGTGATAACAAGCTCATTTGCCATTACTGCAACCACCGCGAAAAATCGCCGAAAGTCTGTCCGCACTGCCAGAGCGAATACCTCTATTTCGTCGGCGAAGGCACCGAGAATATCGCCGATCAGCTCACTAAAAAGTTTCCCGCGATGCGGATCGCCCGCGTCGATCGCGACACGATGGCTCATAAGGGCGAAATGGAAGATGTGCTGCTCAAGTTCGAAAAAGGCGGCCTCGATATGCTCGTCGGAACGCAGATGATCGCCAAAGGGCACGACTTTCCGAACGTGACGCTCGTCGGCGTGATCTCGGTCGACATCGGTTTGGGGCTGCCGGACATGCGTTCGGCGGAACGCACATTTCAGCTCATCACGCAGGTCGCCGGCCGTGCGGGCCGCGGAGAGCGTGCGGGAAAGGTCCTGATCCAGACGTATTATCCCGAGCATTACGCACTGCGGTACGCCAAAGAGCAGGATTACGAGGGATTTTACGCCGAAGAGATCAAGTTTCGCGAGCGGCTCGGCTATCCGCCGTTCTTCGTGCTAGCTCTTATCCTGATCAAGCACCGCGACCACGCATATGCGTCAAAAAACGCCAATATTTTGCGCCGAGCTCTCGACGCCGCGAACACCTCTAAACAAGCCCGCGTCCTCGGCCCCGCACCGGCGTCGCTCTCGCGCCTCAAGAACGAATTCCGCCTGCAGATCATCCTCAAAGGCACCAGCCGCCGGGCGCTTCGCGAAACCCTCGACATCGCCCTCGCCGACGCCGAATCAAAAGGCTGCGACCTCCGGACGATAAACGTCGAGATCGACCCCGTGAATTTGATGTAGAAAACCAATTGCCTGAGGAGCTTTGCGGCCCTTTGCGTTCTTCGCGTTAATAAAGGGGCCTTACCGCAAAGTGACGCATGCTCAGTTACTGCTCGATTGACTTCCCACGCCATTCTAAAATATTATGCCGTTACAGTTCTCCCGCACGTATCTGAGTCCGTCACAAATATATGAAACTCGTTCCAGTTTTCGCGATACTTGCGTTCGTAATGTATGTCTGCGGCATCGGCGATAATACGCGTCAGGCCGAAGCTCCACCCTCGAACGCGGCCGCCCCGGCAAAAACGACTCCGGCAAAAGCCGACAAAGAAGCGGTAAAGGCCGAGCTCCTGAAAATGGAAGACGAGATGACGCAGGCCGCGCTAAACGGCGATATCACATTGCTGGCCAAGAACACGACCGATGATTTTAAGCTCGTGGGCGTGGACGGTAAGATCCAGAATAAGAACGAGGCTCTCGCGGATGTCAAAAAAGAGAAGAATATCAAGGCCTTTTTGATCACCGACGGCGAACTGCTTAGCTTTAGCGAGGATTCCGCCGTTCTCGTTTATACCCAGAACATCACGCTCAAGACCGGCCAATCGGGAAAAGCTCGAGTCACCGATTCCTTCGTCAAACAAGACGGCCGCTGGATGATCAAAACCGAACAGGCAACGATGATCAAGAAATAAAGATCGCGGTTTACCGCAACCTCGTTCACATCGGAGAGATTTCGATCAAATGTGTCGGTCGCGGCGGTAACGACGACGATCTCGCTCGCCGACGGACCCACCGCTGCAAAACCGCCGGAAAAGACTGTACCAAATCACCGGTTTCCCTCTACCAAATTCCGCATTATCCCGTTCCAAACACGGCATTTTACTGTTACATTTCACCGGATCTAATGCCTTCGGTTGCTGCACATTTCCCGCAAGTGCCGTGTCTACGGCAATTTGAGGAAAATGTGGTACGTACCACATATGAAACATCGGGCTATTTTTGCAAAACTGTCATTTTACACGTTTGGTCAAATCCAGATCGAGTGATCCATCGGCAAAAAGAAAGCCTCGCTGGACACAGCGAGGCTAATTTTCGACGATGTACGTGACGCGTTTAGTTAACGGCCTTCGAGCTCAGCTCGGCGTCCTTCATCTTGACCTGGGCATAGACCTCGGCGACCGAGAGCTTGCAGTTGATCGATTCGAGCGTGATGACGTCATCGCGTTCGTTGTAGATGCGATAGATCCACTGTTTTGCGTTCTGCCGGGC
>JBDTZO010000236.1:0-3069 GCA_040005135.1 Acidobacteriota bacterium
CCCGCCTTCACGGCGGAGAGGTCACAGCCGAATCAACGATCGGCAAGGGCTCGACTTTCACGATTCTGCTTCCGAAATGAAAATGATTTTAGGGCTTAAGCTTAGGCGCGGCGTTTTGCAGATCGGAGCGGAGCTGCATCCAGATGTCGCAGTATTTCCACTCCGGCGGTGGGTTCTCTTCGCCGTGGTGGTCTGGTTTTAGAATGAGATCACCGGTGGCGAGAAGGATGCGTTTTACTTCCGGATTTTGTTCAAGCTTGGCACGCATTGCGGCGACGATGAGTTTGTAGTGTTCGCCGGGCGTGGCGGAGCGGTATGGGAAACGCTTGCCTTCGAAGGTACACCAGTCGATGCCGAGCGTTTTCATGTTCTCCTCGGCAAGCATTCCGGCGGCCTTTGCTTCAAATGCCGTCATTTGCGAGACCTGTTCGCGTGTGTACTTCCAGGTCACACCTTTTCCACTCGTTCTCTCGTCACTCGCCCCTTCCGGATAAAGCATCATCTGCCAAAACCCCTCGACGCTCGCGTAACCCTTGCCATAAAGCTCAAACGGCGTCGCCGAAAAGTTCGACAAGATCCCAAGCTCATTCCGCTTAGACAAAATAACCTCACCAGCCTTAGCCTCTTGCGGCAGTATCTCCCAGTCGGGTTTGTTTGGATCGTTGATCGCCGCGAACCATATACGAGGATAATGAGCTATCGGAGGTCGAAATATAGGTATTCTCGTTGTCGTGTGACGTTTGCTCTTCACGTTCAATTCATATGACAGCGTTTTGTTAATATCGACACCGGATTTCTGTGAGTAACCGATTTGCCAGCCAATCGGAACTTGGGGAGTGACGATGTAGTCGCCGGGAGCGACGTCGTAGACCTCGAAAAATCCGTTTTTATCGGTTGTCAATTCATACTCTCGCTCACTCTTCGTTCCTGAAATTGTGATAACTAATCCTCTAACATTTGGAAGTTTTTCTTCGCGAGATATAAAATACCCTGATAGCCTCGTCCTTCCCGCGGTAGCTGGCAGTCTGTCTAAATAGGCCAAATCATCGAATGCCCGTTCCACTGCCGTTGATCGACCGCAAAGCGATGGATTGAATAATGATCCTTCGGGAGGTACACGAAGATAGAACAGATATTCTTGGCCAATATCTGCCGTGCGATAACCCCTGCTGCAGTCGCCGTGACCACCGTCAACAAAGTCTAATGTCTCGCCAGCTTTTAATTTACCTTTGTATGTTCGCTCTACCGTGATCACAGCTTTGGTTCTGTCAGCCGTGGTCAATCGGCCGACCATCACGAAATCGGATCGTTCAAATTGATCAAGCACTGGCACCGGTTCGCCGCATGAACAGGCGAGAATGGCGGTATTCGCTATAACTACAAGGGCGAACCCGAGTAATATTGTTTTAGCAGATTTCATGTGCTCACCTCCTTGTATCGGCATTAACACTTATTCATCGAGAGATGGATTTCACGCAATCTTCGAACTCATACGCCATAGGCTTTACACAATATATGTGCTTTTTCTAGTGCCTTTGGCATAGGTTCAACCTTCCTACCTGGGAAAAACTCGCTCTCTGTCGCTCCGTGATTATCGATCGAATACTCGACGCCCGACTGTCTGTATTTACCACTTCGGAATCGGTAGGTAGTTAGAACGCCTTCGGCAACGCTCATGTGCCCGTATGCGATGATGGTTGGCAAGCCCTTCAGGCTCCTGTAGGTATAGAAGTGTTCGCCAGAGATCTCGCCCAGGTACCTGGTCGGCTTCAACGAGTACAAGTGCCATGAGCAACCTCCAGTTCCGCATACGAGAGGAACAAAATAAACGTTAGTTTTAGATGTGAGCTTCAACTCCACCGCGCGGTCTCCCCATGTTCCCGATCGTTCTCGATATTCCAGAGGAATAGCTTTTTCGATGACCCGCTTCAAAGCGTGTTTTGGATACATTCCCGTTTGAGCGCAGTTCCAATCAAACGTTTGGATCTTCTTTCCTCGCATTTCAGGCCAGCGAAGTGTTTGCGCACAAACGGATATTTGTAGCACGACTAAAATGAAAAGCGTGAATAGGAGATTAGTATTCATGATTCGATTCCATCTCCGAAAGCATCTCACCCAGCTTATCCGCGGGACGGCGCGGGGGATGAGCTGCGCCAAGGGCGGTTACCTGGATCAGGACTTTCGTTCTGTGATGACCGGTATGGGCTCCAAACAGCGTCCCCGTAACCACAACGCGTTTGGCCATCCGTTGGTGGACCTTTTCCACCACCTTTTATCAATCGATTCGTTAGCATTGTAAATCACGAGTTGCATTCGGCGAAGACCCGTATGCGAACCATCCATACCCATCGTCTCACCGGTTGTGCATGTCGGCCTCGCAAGTTTCAGAATTATCGCAGTTTCTTTGCGATCACCATGTCGGATCGATTCATAATTTGGCGGTCCTGGAAACACCTTGGAATAAAGCGATCCCGTAAGCGTTACGGCCGTCGGCTCATATTCCAAACACTTCTGCGCAGCCGTTGAAGAGAAGGCAACGAAAGAGATCCCAAGGCTTACTACCAAAAGTCTAATTTTCATCGTTAGCTCCTAGCTCCACCAGCATCTCACCGAGTTTCTCCAGAGTGGGAGGTCGCGGGTCATGTCGGCGACGGAGAGAGCCTCCTGCGGCAGGATCTCCCAGTCGGGTTTGTTTGGATCGTTGATCGCCGCGAACCAGACGGAGGGATAATTCCTTTCGATGGTAATTCCATCGTGCATTAGCCCGGGGTTAGCTCGCTTGCTATAGATATCAATGGCGAGAATTATCGCTGCAACGACAATCAAGAACGAAATAATGAAAAGAGTTTTACGCATCCGCGTTGCTTAACTGCGTAACCTTCGGTTTGTATCGACAAAGAAACTCTACGATGTTGTCTCCTCCGTATATCAAATAGTGATTTAAAGGAAACGGCGTTCCAGCTGCGGTGTCAATTTGGCAACCTTCGTAAGACTTGACCCACGGTGATTCCACGCAATAATACGCGCAGATTTCTACCTGCTCAGTTTCGACAACGCTAAACCAGCGTT
>JBDTZO010000258.1:0-10273 GCA_040005135.1 Acidobacteriota bacterium
GTGGGGAACGCGCATGCCCCACCGCACGATCCCCTCTTCGATGCGCAGGATGAGATCGACCGTATTTTAGGGAGCTCGAAAAAGGACGCGCGGGAGCTGCCGAAGGGACTATCGTCGATCAGCGGCCGCAATAAGTTATTCGGGACGATCGTCGAGGCTCGTTTCGACGGGCTACTCGCCCAAATAACGATCGATGTCGGCGGCCAAATAATGACGTCGATCATTACAAGCGATTCGGCGAGAAATTTGAGACTGAAAAAAGGGGTAGACGTTTACGCCCTGGTCAAAGCGACCGAGGTCATGATCATTCGAGAATAGTAAGCGGGTTTTGGGATTTGGAACGAATATGACGAGCCGGAGTTGTAGTGGATTTTTGCGTGTTTTGATTATCGTGTGCTGTGCGGCTTACGCTGTGTTGGGTCAGGCGGCACAATCGGAGCTGTCGGGTTACATTACCGATCCGAATGGAGACGTAATTCCGGGTGCGGCCGTTATCCTTACCGAAGCGGCGACCGGGCGTTCAAGCACGACGACGACGACCGCCGACGGGCTCTTTGTCTTTACAAACCAAAAGCCGGGCATTTACACTTTGGACGCTTCTTTTTCAGGCTTTTCGCCCTTCAGATCGAATGTTACGTTGAGCACCGGCGAACGTATACGATTGGACGCGAGGTTAGAGGTCGGTTCTCCCCAACTTGACCGAAATATGGTCGTCGTCAATTCGGACGCTCCGCTTTTACGCTCAGAGACCGGCAGTCTCGGCCAGGTGATCGACAATAAAAAAGTGACCGACTTGCCGTTGAATGGCCGCAGTTTTTTCTCGCTTGTGAGCCTTTCGCCCGGCGTCGCCCAACCGCCGCGAACGACCGAAGGACCGAGCCTGCCGCGCATCAACGGCGGCAGGCCGCGAACGAACGAATATCTTTTTGACGGCATTTCGGTGCTGCAGCCCGAGCCGGGACAGGTCGCATTTAGCCCCGTCATAGACGCGATCCAGGAATTTAAGGTCGAGATAAATAATCCATCAGCCGAATTTGGCAGGTTTAACGGCGGCGTAGTAAATCTGACGACGAAATCCGGGACAAACCATCTACATGGCACGATATTCGAATTTCTTCGCAACGAAAAGCTGAACGCTCGGAATCTGTTTGCGCCGGTGACGGCGGCAGATCCCGGCAAGCCGGTCTATCGCCGAAACCAGTTTGGCGGAGTGGCGGGCGGGCCGATCGCGAAAGACAAGACCTTCTTTTTTGCTGACTATCAGGGAACGCGCCAGCTGATCGGCCGAGTTCGGATCTCGACCGTCCCAACGCTTGCCAATCGCAACGGCAATTTTGCGTCAAGCCTTGGCGCTCCGTTGTTTCTGACGTCGAACGGTTCGGTAACAACGGTCGCAACAGGAAACGCTCCGATCATGGTCCTGGACACGGCTGGAGCGTCGATCCAGGCCCGGCAAAACCAGATCTTTCGTCCGTCGGATAAACGTGCGTACGCTGGAAATGTGATCCCAGCGTCCGAATTCGATGCGACGGCCAACCTGCTGCTCGCCCGTTTTCCTCTGCCGACGGCGAGCGGAGCGGCAAATAATTTCACTCGCATCGCCAATGAGGAGCAAAACACAGATCAGGCTGATCTGCGGATCGACCACGATATTAGCCGGACAGGACACATTTTCGGCCGGTATTCATTCGCAAAAGACCTTTCAAATCCGGTCGCCCCTCTGCCCGACGGCAGCGGAGTAATATCCAACGGAGCGATCGGCACAACCTACACGAGAGCCGACGCACTTGTCTTGAATTTTACTCAGGCCCTTCATCCTAATGTCGTCAATGAGGCCCGTTTCGGCTACACTTCCCGCACGGTGAACCGCCGCTCTAAGGCTCTAATAGGCTCCGACACCGCGGTTTTGCGCGGATTGCCGGCGGGTGCACAATTTCAGGACACGCTGCCGACGTTTGCCATCGCGGGTTTTCAGCAGCTGGGTGCGGCTCCGAATACCGTGACCGACTTTTCGACAAATGTGGTCGAGCTCTACGATGCGATCTCGTGGGTAAAGGGACGGCACTCACTCAAATTCGGGGGCGATCTGCGTCGAGAGAGTCTCGACGTGGTCCAGCCAGCGTCGCCAACCGGAAATTTTGTTTTTAGCAATGTGTTGAGCAATTCGCAAGGCCTCACGGGATCTCCAAGCGGACTTTCCAGCCTCACCGGCAACGCACTTGCGAGCTTTCTGTTGGGACAGGTGCAGACGTACACGGTCGATCTCCAGCCCAATAAACTAAGGCCCAGGGCCAAATTTCTTGAACTTTTTGCGCAGGACGATATACGCGTAAATTCAAAACTGGCCCTGAACCTTGGTGTTCGCTACACGCTAAATTTCCCGTCGACTGAGAAAGACAACCAGTCGGCCGTTTTTGATCTCACGACGCAAAAGCTCGAGTATGCGGGTCAAAACGGCAATCCGTCAGCCGCCCGCGAGCTGCACAAGGGCGATTTCGGCCCGCGTATCGGCCTGGCATACCGTGTCAATGACAAGACCGTGGCCCGGGTCGGATTCGGCATTGTCTGGATCGAAATGGCGGGCATCACGACGCCTTTTACCACGCCGTTCTTTCCATTTGTGCAGACCGTTACCCAGCGAACTCTGAACAATGTCGCACCCGCATTTCAACTTTCGGCGGGGCCGACCGTACAGCAGATACCGATCGGCGCCGACGCGGGTCTCGGCCAAGCCGTCTTCGCGGTTGACCGTGGGCTCGGCAGCGGATACGTCCAACAATGGAATGCCGGTGTCGAGCGATCGATCACCAACAATATGGTCGTTGGCGTGGCCTATGCAGGTTCCAAGATCACGCACGTCGGCATCCCAGATGTGAACATCAACCAGCTCTCCGCCGCGCAGCTCGCACTTGGGCCTTCGCTGCTGACGCTCGTGCCAAATCCATGCTTTGGCCGGGTTCCGATCTCGTCGAGTATCGGCGGTGCAACCGTTTCGTTGGCACAGACGCTAAAGCCATATCCTTGCTTTACCACGGTGGCCCTTTATCGCAACAATGTCGGCAATACCAATTACAACAGCCTCCAGGCGAAGCTGGAACAGCGTTTTACCCGCGGCCTTTCATTCCTGATCGCGTACACACGGTCAAAGCTGATCGACGAGGCGAGCTCCGTTTTTGACGCAACGGTGCAGGCCGGGCCGGTCGCCAATTTTCCAGTTGCGGACAGTTTCAACCGCAAACTCGAGCGCGACGTGTCAACCGGTGACATTCCGAATGTCTTTGTTGCAAGCGTGGTATACGAATTTCCCAGGATCAGAAACGGCCGCGGTGCTCTCGGCCGTCTGTTTAGCGGATGGAGCATAAACGGCATCGTCAATGTACAGAGCGGAATACCGGTGGCGGTGACACAGGCCACCAATTTCAACGCCTTTGCGGGTTTTGGCACGCAGCGGCCAAACGTGATAAATAACCCAACTCTGCCGGGCGATCAACGAACGACGGCGAAATGGTTCGACACCGGAGCATTTACGATCGCTCCGCAATTTACGATCGGAACGAGTTCGCGCGATCCATTACGGGGGCCAAGCTATAAAAATGTCGATCTTTCATTCATAAAGCGAACTAAGCTGACTGAGAGTACAAATCTTGAATTTCGCACCGAGATCTTTAACTTGACGAACACACCGCCGCTCGGAAATCCGAACACAACCTTTGGCTCGACCGCCTTTGGCACCATTACATCAGCCGGCGACCCGCGGGTGATCCAATTTGGATTAAAACTTAACTTTTAGGACTAATATGTGGAGAGGCGTCGGAGGTCTTCGGGAGAATCGATGTCGAGGGCGGCTTCGGGGACGTCGATGAACTTGACGGTGTCAGGGTCGGCGTTTCGGATGAGGCTGCGGGCGCCTTTGTCACCGGTTAACTGCTTTAGCTCCTCGAAAACGGGGCTTGAAAAGAGCGAGGGAACGCCGAGAACGCCGTTGTATCTGGCGGCGATGATCGATGTGCGGGAAATGTCGGAGATCGAGAGTGATCGATATTTCAGCAGAAATCTCGAAATTATTTCGGTAGTGACAAAAGGCTGGTCGCAGAGCGTGATCATGACGGCGGAAAGAGCGGGCTCGGCGTCGAGCAGTGCGGCGATGCCGAGCACGATCGACGAGCTCATGCCGCTTGCCCATTGGTGATTGACGATCGGCAGCACGGCGAGGCCTTCGAACTGGCTAACCGAACTTTCGCTTTCGGCTCCGAGAACCGCAACGGCCGGACGGCAGCCGGATGCCGACAACGCTTCCGCGGCGCGCCTTAAAAGCGTCGTACCCTCAAACTCGACCAGCTGTTTTGGGCGGCCGAGACGGCTCGATCCGCCGGCGGCTAGCAAGATCCCGCCGATCGTTACTACTTCTTTACCGGCCATAGATCGATCCTTTTCGTTCACGAAGGTGGCCGCCGAGGCGAGAACCGAGCACGCTTTGAATTTCGGCGATGATCGAAAGGGCGATGGATTCGGGCGTTTGGGCGCCGATGTCGAGGCCGATCGGGGCATAGAGACGTGCAAGTTCGGCTTCGGTAAACTCGACACCTTCTGACGAAAGCTCATCGATCAGCAGCTCGGTCCGACGCTTGGGGCCGAGTGCCCCGACGTAGAATACCGGCGAACGCAGCAACGCCGGCAACGCCACGCTGTCGCGGCCGTAATTGTGCGTCATGATCACCGCAGCGGTCCGCGGGTCGGATGTGAAATGAACGTGCTCGTCCGCGCCGCCAAGCGGGACCAATTCGCTGGCGGCCGGGAAGCGTTCGCGCGTCAGGAACGCCGGCCGGTGATCAAATATCGTGACACGCCAACCGAGCCCGGCGGCGATACGTGCGAGTGGAATGGCGTCAGCTCCGGCTCCAAAGAGCAGGATCGAAACAGGCGGCTCGATATTCTCTAACGCGAATTCAAATGCGCCCTCAGGCGTCTCGATCGTCTCGAGTCCGTACTGGCGGCCCGACGTGTAAAAGGCCCGGCACTTTTCCAAGAGTTCCAGCGAATCGACCAGGAATCGGGGAAGACCTTTGTCATCGAATTGTTCGACCTCACTATAGTAGAGCCGGCATCCGATCCCAACGTCGAATTCGGAGTCTTTAGAAATCAATGTTGCGACAACTTGGCGTTCGCGTTCAGTTTGGGAAATATTCAGTACGCGAACGAGAACATCGTCTTTTTCGATCGATTCGAGCAGGATGCGAATGACGCCGCGGCAGCCCATGTTGAGGCTGAAAACCGAGTTTTCGTCCGCGGTCGTGTCGTAGATGAAAACCTCGGGTTTACCGCTCGCGGCCACACGCTTGGCGCGTTCGAGAACATCCGCCTCAAGACAGCCGCCGGAAACGGTCCCGAGTTGGCCGCCGTCCGGGCTGATCAGCATTCGGGCGCCGGGCAATCGATAGCCGGAGCCCTGAAGGTCCACCACGGTCGCCAAAACGGCCCGTTCACCGGAACCAAGACCGGCGACACCATCTAATATTTCCTGGATCTCTTTAGACAAAAGTGGGACAAGTTTGGCCGAGCAATATCACTTAGGGCACGCACCGCCGTTCGCGACCCACTCCTCGACCTTCGCCGAAAACTCTTCAAAGCTCATTGGCGGAATCGTTCTGCCGTTGCCGGGTTCCCAGCCCCACATGACGAGCGGATCTTTTTTCTGGATGTGTTCCATCGCCTCGCGGAGGGTGCGGTGGCCGCCGTTTTTTGAAGGGTCATTAAAGTTTCGGCAAAGCTGTCCCTCGGTTAAGCCCTGAAAGACCATGGGCGAACTTGCCGGCGGCATTTTCCAGTCTTTCGAGGTGCCGGGCGGCTTATGATCTCCGTCGAGATTTTCTCGCTGATGGCACGTCGCACACTTCATTCCATAAACACCGAGGCCCGTTTTACCACGTGTAACCCCTTGTGTATGCGGCGTCATGGCATCGCCCTGGGTCGGAATGTCGCCAGCTGGATGGCAATTAGCGCATCTGGCTGAAAAGAACACCTTGGCCGCGTCGGTGAATGCTGCCTTTGCCTTTTCCGGGTCGGGCTGCGATGCGATGGTATCGGTCGTGAGGGTCGACCCGGCCACACGTTCAAAGTTTCCGGCCCTGTTAGATAGTGCGATCGCGGCCGTCACGGTGATCGCAGCGAGGATGACGATAAGCTTAGGCACTCGGACGGACCTGGTTTTCGTGCGCATGGTCAGGCTTTCTCCTTGAGGTCTGAAGGACGAATAGGAAGGCTGCGGATCCGCTTTCCGGTTGCGGCGAAAATTGCGTTGGCAACGGCTGGGGCGATGGGTGGTGTCCCCGGCTCACCTACGCCGCCGTGTTTTTCGGTACTCGGCAAAATGTACACCTCGATCTTTGGCGTTTCGTTCATCCGCAGCATTTTGTAATCGTAAAAATTATGTTGGTCGATGCTGCCGTCTTTGAGCGTGATCTCGCCATAGAGCGCGGCGGTGAGGCCGTAAATTATTCCGCCCTCCATTTGGGCGGCAACAGTGTCCGGGTTAACGACCTGGCCGCAATCGACCGCGCAAACTACACGGTGAACGCGAACGGCACCGCTCGTCACCGAAACCTCGGCTACCTGAGCAACATAGCTGCCAAAGCTCTCGTGGACGGCGATACCGCGGAATATGCCTTTCGGCGCCGGTGTTCGCCAACCTGCCTTTTCGGCGGCGAGCCGCAAAGCTCCGGCGTGCCGTTCGTCCTTGCCGAGCAGAGACAGGCGAAAATCGAGCGGGTCCTTGCCCGCGGCATGGGCTAATTCGTCGAGAAAGCACTCGGTCGAAAATGCCGTGTGCGAACTGCCGACGGAGCGCCAAAATCCCACGGGAACTCCAGTTTCGCCTTTGACCCAGTCGACAAGCAGATTTTGCATGTCATATGGCAGCGTGTGGGCTCCCTCGGTCGCCGAATCGTCAAGCTTGTCCGGCGGCGGCGAAAAACCGAAGATCGACGGGCCAAGCGACGCCATGATCGAATCATTGACCAGGCGATGCTGCCAAAAGACAGGCTTGCCGGCGACATCCAGGCCGGCGGACATCTTGTTATAGGTGGCAGGACGGTAAAAATCGTTCTGCATGTCGTCCTCACGGGTCCAGATCACCTTTACCGGCTTGCCGACGGCCTTTGAGAGGATGGCGGCGTCGATAACATACTCGCCCAGACGCCGTCCGAATCCGCCGCCGAGCAGCGTCGTATGAACATTGATCTTTTCGGGTGCAATTTTGAGTGCCTTGGCGACATTTGCCTGCACGGAAAGCTGCGCTTGAATTCCGGCCCAGACGTCGCAGCCGTCGGCACGGACATCGACGGTGGCGTTCATTGGCTCCATTGTGGCGTGGGCGAGAAAAGGCGTCCAATATACGGCGTCGATCGTCTTCACCGCTTTTGACCTGCCAAGGGCGATATCGCCGGTCTTTTTTGCCTCGATCGCGTTCGGACCGTCGGCCGCCGCGGCGAAAGCGCGATAGATCGCCTCGCTCGAAGCGGACGCCATTTTACCCTTGTTCCAAGTTATTTTTAGGGCATTTAGCCCCTTGTGAGCGGCCCAATAATTATCGGCGACCACGGCGACGCCGTGCCCTAAATTTTCAACCGAGCGAACACCGCGAATTGCACGGGCACCGCTGTCATCGACCGTGTTCACGGTGCCGCCGACGACCGGGGAACGGGCGATCACGGCGGTGAGCATGCCCGGCAGGCGGACGTCGATCCCGAAGACGCCGCTGCCGTTGACCTTGCTGGGCGTGTCGAGCCGTTTCATCGATCTCCCGATGTAGCGAAAATCCTTGGGGTCCTTAAGTTTTGGTTCGACAGGCGGCGAAATAAGGGCCGCAGCGGCGAGCAGGTCTCCGTATTTGGCGGTGCGGCCAGACGCAGAATGGACGACGGTGCCGTTCATAGCCTTACAGCTTTCCGGGGCGACGCCCCACTTTTGAGCGGCGGCTGTGACCAACATCTCGCGGACCGAAGCGGCGCTTTTGCGGAGCGGTCCGAAGAATGCCTTGACCGAAGAACTGCCGCCTGTGATCTGGCTGCCGAGCATCGGGTTGACGAACGCCTTGCCCGCCGGGCCCTGCTCAAAAGCGACATTTGCCCAATCGACCTCGAGCTCATCCGCGACGATCATGGGCAGGCTCGTGAGCACGCCCTGGCCCATTTCAGCCTGGCCGACCGTGACCGTGACGAGGCCGTCCGGAGCGATCCTGATAAACGCGTTCGGTTGGAACGCGGCGTCTGCGACGGGCGTAATTCCAAAGCGTTCCGCGGCTCGCGATGCGTTGGGAAGATTTAGGCCGACGAGCAAAGCGCCGCCGGAGATCAGTGTTGCCTTGAGAAACGAACGCCGGTCAATACCCGAGGTTTCGGCCATTTTATTTACCTCCGTTCTTTGCGGCGAGCTTGATCGCGCTTCGAATTCGATTGTATGTGCCGCACCGGCAGATGATGCCTGACATGGCCAGATCAATATCGTTATCGGTCGGATTTTTATTCTCGGTCAGCAGAATTGCGGCCGACATCAGCTGGCCCGATTGGCAATAGCCGCACTGCGGCACGTCCTCGGCTATCCAGGCTTTTTGCAGCGGATGAGTGATGTCCGGCGAGAGGCCCTCGATGGTGGTTATCTCTTTGCCGACCGCGGATTTAAGCGGCGTAACGCACGACCGCCGGGCCGCTCCGTTGAGGTGAATGGTGCATGCCCCGCACTGAGCGACGCCGCAGCCAAATTTGGTGCCGGTCAGCCCGGTATCATCACGGATCACCCACAAAAGCGGCGTATCCGGATCGGCGTCCGTTTCATACTCCTTTTTGTTAATGCTGATCTTTGTCATCGATTTCCCCTTCTCGAACTCCCGCCAACAAATAGAACAACAAATTGACCTGATCTCGCTATTTTTGTTTGAGGTACTATACCACGTTACAAATCATCTTTTAACACGAATTTTGTGTGTCAATGGGTTCCGCTCTCCGATGCGTGCCAAGCCCATCGAATTGGGCCCGCTTCAGCCGCCTTTCCGTTGCATAAGTGGGTAAGCAGCCACGAACTACACGAATAGCACGTATCCCGAAGATCGGTCCTCATTTGCCGCAGGTGAGGGCTCCTGCGTTTCCGGGCGAGGGGCGACAGCGGTTGGGCTTTTGTGCAATGGTTTGGGGCGTGGTATTTTCGAACGGTTCGAAGTCTTTGCGGTGAGGTTATATTGATGATAATGGGCAGATCTATTGGGATGGCGGCGTTGTTCTTGGGTGCGGCGGCGGTGTTTGCGGCGGTTGGGCCGCGTGTGGCGGCGCAGGAGAGGGCTGGCAGCTTGTTTAGCGGAACTGTCGGGAGCGCGAAGGTCGAGATGGATATCAAGCGCGACGGCGGCACGCTCACGGGCAGCTATTATTACCGCAAGTCGGGAAGCGGAAATCGATTAATGCTTAGCGGGACGATCTCGGGCGATGGCAGCTTTACAATGCAGGAGACGGACGCTGCGGGCAAGCAGACGGGCGAATTTACCGGAAAATGGATCGAAGACCCGAACGATTCGGGGGTTGCGCTTGAAGGCGAATGGCTAAAGCCGGGACAGAAGGCGGACGGCCTCGGGTTTTACGCGTTCGAACAGATGGTCTTTTTTACGTCGACAAAGATCACGACACGCGAGTTTAAGGAGACGATAAAGGCGAAAAAGGCCGAGCTTTCGGCCGAGTACCCTGAGCTCACGGGACACCCGAACGCCGCCGGCTTTAACCAGCTTGCTAAGGCGTTGGCGATGCGCTCGATCGCATCATTTAGAAAAGACCTTGCGTCGCTGACCGCCGCCGATGTCAAGCAGATGGGCGAGATGGGCAACTATGTCGATGTCGGGTACAACGTTGAATATGCCGACGACGATCTGATCAGCATCAATTTTGGCGAAGACACATTTGAGGGCGGAGCGCACCCGAACCACGGTACATTTACGCTCACCTACGACCTCAAAGCCGGCCGCGAGATAAAGCTCGCGGACCTTTTTAAGCCCGGTGCAAAATACCTTACGATGATCGCGGCATACGCTTTGCGGGACTTGAAAGGACGCAAAGATCCCGAAAGCGGCGAGAACAGAGGCCTCGCGCAGGATATTTTTGCTGACGGTGCTAAACCGATCGCCGAAAATTATAAAAATTGGAATATCACCAAAAAAGGATTGCTGTTCACGTTTCCGCAATACCAGGTCGCATCATACGCCGACGGACCGCAGACGGTGATCATCCCGTATTCG
>JBDTZO010000021.1:0-31999 GCA_040005135.1 Acidobacteriota bacterium
GAACTGTACGGCTTTGAACTTCCGGAGTGAGTATAAAAGTATCTAAGCCGAAGAGAAAAGTACGTCGCTATTTCGATCATCAGTCCGACAAATCATTTGGGCCGGCAGAGGAATGTTGAGCATCGTGCATTTCGGAGATCACGCGAGAAAAGATACTGTAGACGACCAGAATGCTGACAAAGAGACCCACACAAAAAACTATAATATCGTTCATTTAGCCCTCCTCGCCCTGGTGCCATATAAGCCGAGCGAAAGTATCGACGGGACCCATAATCCGACGAAGATCGCCGTGTCATGGTTACCCGGGCCGAGTAATCCGAACCAGATACTTACGGAAAAGAGAAATGAAATGAACGCGGCCAATAACGTAATTTTGTCTGAACGATCTAACATCATTTTTCAATCAAGCCTTCCACCGATCACAAATGTCTTACGGAACCAATTTCGTTACTTCAGGGCGTTCGGATTCATTCCGATCGATGGTCGTTCAAAGATCCGGGACGTCTAAACCCGAAAACTGATTCGAGAGAATGATTTGTTAAGTAAAAGTAAATATAATTTTGCTCATCGAATAGGTGCGGAGGAAATTCTTATGAATGATTTTTTTACGGCAAAAGTATCCGAAGTCGATCCGATCGTTAATGACGCCATAAATGCTGAAGTTCGTCGCCAGACTGACGGGCTTGAGCTGATCGCGTCGGAGAATTTCGTTTCCGAAGCGGTTCTCGAGACGATGGGCACCGTCCTTACAAACAAGTACGCTGAAGGTTATCCGGGCAAGCGGTACTATGGCGGATGTGAGTTTGTCGACGTTGTCGAAAACCTCGCGATCGACCGCGCTAAGCAGTTGTTTGGAGCCGAGCACGCAAACGTCCAGCCGCACTCGGGAGCCCAAGCAAATATGGCCGTGCTTATTACCGCTCTGGATCACGGCGATACGATCCTCGGTATGAAACTCTCGCACGGCGGACACTTGACGCACGGGCATCCGCTCAATTTTTCGGGAATCAATTACAAGGTCGCTGATTACGGCGTCAATCGCGAGACCGAACAGATCGACTACGACGAACTGCAGCGAAAGGCCGAGGAATCGCGGCCCAGGCTTTTGATCTGCGGAGCGTCGGCGTATCCGCGCACGATCGATTTTGCACGTATCGGCGAGATCGCACGCGGCGTCGGTGCCAAGGTTATGGCAGACATCGCTCACATTGCGGGACTCGTCGCGGTCGGCCTGCATCCGTCGCCCGTTCCGCACTGCGAATTTGTCACCACGACGACGCATAAAACGCTTCGCGGGCCGCGTGGAGGGATGATCTTTTGCCGCGAAGAATCTGCCGCAGACATCAATCGGAGCGTATTCCCCGGCGTCCAGGGCGGACCGCTAATGCACATCATCGCGGCCAAGGCAGTCGCTTTTGGCGAAGCTCTTAATGGAGACTTTAAGGCGTATCAGCAGCAAGTGATCGACAACGCTCGGGTGTTGGCGGACACGCTGGCCCAAGCAGGACTGCGGATCGTGTCCGGCGGCACGGACAACCACCTGCTGCTCGTCGACGTGTTTATGGATGGTAAGGGAGTCACGGGCAAGGTGGCGGAAAAAGCTCTTGAGGATGTCCACATCACCGTTAACAAGAACACGATCCCCTTCGACACCAACAAACCATTTATTGCGTCCGGCATCCGGCTCGGAACTCCTGCTCTGACCACCCGCGGCATGAAAGAGGCTGATATGAGGTTCATCGGCGGACTCATCGCGGATGTCATCCATGAGCCTGAATCGGAAGAGGTCATAACACGCGTCCGGCGTGAGGTTGCCGAGCTAACGGCACGATTTCCGATGTATTCGAACAGGCTGAAGCCCGAAGAGGCGATCTCAGCAACTTAAGACAGACAATTTTTTTGAGTAATTAAGGCTGCGTGAAAACGCAGCTTTTTTATTCGCCGGCGAGTTCGTTTTCAGAATCGAACTCATCGAGGATATCGCGTGCTTCGTCCGAATCGAATTCGAACGCCTTTTGCTCGAGGCAATTTGCTGCGATGCCCGCGTAGAGTGAATCGTCCAAAAGCGGCGTGATCGCGGACAGCGGCATCATCGCCAGGGTTTCGTAGGCGATCGCACGGATCTGCGGGAGGTCTGTCTGCCGGATTATCTCGGCGATCTCACCAACGGAGAATCGTTCGGCGAGCCGATCGGCAAGTTTGTCGAGATGGTCGTAGTCGTTTACCTTGATCGCGCGACTGGCGAGCTGGATAAATACTTCGGCGGAGGCTGACTGATCTTCGAGCACCTGTACGCAGGTGTTCGCGAGCTGCTCGATCTCAGTTAACTTTGCCGCGTCCTTTCGAACATCCTTTGACCTTGATCGCTCGTCGAGCGCGGAAAGCAGTCCGCTGACTTCCCAGTCAGCATGAGCGTCGTAGTAGGATTTGGGTGATGGCGAGGGTGACTGCGGCGACGAGTCCTTTTGGAGAGCACGCACGAGCATCTTTTGGGTGACGGGCCTCAACCCTTCCCAAACACTTGCAACCCTTCCTCCTATATCTTTTATCATCATATCAACTGCTTAATTCTGAGTGTCCGGGCATTGCTTGTCAAGCTTCTTTTCTGGCTGCCAAGTGCGAACGAAACTGTTCCTCGCCGGACGCGAGAGAATCTTCAAAGCCGTCATCAAATTCATCGATAGTAAATATCAATGAGTACGGCTCGGTACTAAGATGCCTGATCTCCCACGGCACGCCGCCCGGTTTTGGCTGCCGCGAGAACCACAATGCGTCTATATCGGAAGTAAGAACAGGAGCATCGCCGACCGAATCCGCGCTAATGCTGAACGACTCTCTGCTCTTCGGCGAAACCAAAACACGGCGGAGCATCCAGCCGTGTTTGTGATACACCGCAGCAATTTCGCCCAGCAATGTGGCGGCCATCATTTGCCCTTATTTGCGGCAGGCGGCGGCTGCGGTACGTTAGCATTCGCGACTGCCGACGGCGGCAAGCTAAAGTTCGCGGGCACGTTCGACCCCGGAGCCTGGACAGGGCCTTTTCCGGCCGCATTCGCAGCCTCAGCCTCGCGGAAAGCTCGTCCGTGGCCCACGTCTTCCGGCTTATATGTACCGGCGAAGAGGTCCCCGACCGCGAGCTTCCAGACGCCATCTTCTTTGACGAACGGAAGGTCTTCCCAGCGGCTGTCTTTGCTGTTCCACACTTCAAGCCCGGCTTCATCACCCGCTATGCGTTCATCGCGTAACTCGGGCAGGGTCGGCGAAAAGGTCGTCCCCGTATAGCCATTCTCAAACACTTTTTCGATCGGAGTTTTGTTTCTGGCAGCTGCCATGCTGGCAAATTCGATCGATTTCGCGCTCATCTGCTTTTTGATCGCTTCGATATCCTTGGCCTTTACGGCTGCAAAAAGCCGTTTGTATGCCTCTGTCGGCGTGTCATTTCCCGGGACAGCGGTCGTCGAAGTACCGCCGCAATTCAACGCAAGCGCTATCAGTAAAAGTCCAAAAAAAGCCAGTATTATTCTTTGCATAATTTTTCGTATACCTATACAAACTCAATGTAGACTGAAAGTATAGGATCCGCTGACTTAAATGTAAATTTTTATTGCCGGTAAATCGGCTACTTTTACTAATTTATCGGCCGAGTCTATGATCGCTGCGTAATACAAACACGATGAAGAATTGTCCGCAATGCGGCAGCCGATACACCGATGACACGCTGCTGTTCTGTTTACAGGACGGCACGCCGCTCGCCGGTGCCGACGAATTCAGCGAGCCAACCGTCAGAATTAGCGAAGTCGAGACGGTTGCCCGGCACGCGGGCAAGACCCAAGTTCCGCTTAACGGTGAGAGGTCGGCCTACGGGCCGGATAGCCAGATGACCCACGTGGCGGCCGCGAAACGCGGAACGAACCTGTTGGCGGCCGGGGGAATAATTGGGGCCGTCGTCCTGATCTTGCTGATCGCGCTGGCGGTAGGCGGTGTTTGGCTATATTCGCGAAAAGAACGGGCGACTCGGAGCAATACGGCCGATAACGGAAATCGAGTTACCAACGCGATCGCTTCAAATTTGTCGGGGATTTCGACACCAACGGCGTCGCCATCGGCCCCGAAGCCGACTACGACCGCGAGTGCCTCGCCCGTGATAGTTTCGCCTCCGCCGAGCCCGCCTTCGCCCGATAACGGACAAGCTCGAAGCGAAGCTATGCGAAAGGTGTTTGATTGGAAATCAACGCTCGAAGCTCGGGATTTTAACGCGTACATGAGCAATTACGCCGATACTGTCGACTATTACAGAAAGCCCGCTGTGAATATCGGCTCGATCCGCGCGGACAAAGCTCGAGCGTTTCAGATGTATGACAACATGCGGGTCGATATCTCGAACGAGGTCGCAACGAGCAGTCTTGACGGCAACAGAGCGACAGTCACATTCGACAAAGAGTGGCATTTCAGCGGTCGTTCGAGATCGGACGGGAAGACCAGATCGCAGCTCGATCTCACGCGAATAAATGGCCGTTGGCTGATCACCGGTGAGCGCGACCTTCAGGTCTATTACAAACGCTGATCGAGAAAAGATGAAAGCACTACGCTTTAGGAACGGGTCACTGTCCCTCGATGAAATACCGCGGCCGGGCAACACCGATGAAGCTTTGGTCCGTGTTCTGTTGTCCGGGATCTGTAATACCGATCTCGAGATCGTGCGCGGCTACGCCGGTTTTGAGGGGACGATCGGACATGAATTTGTCGGTGTCGTCGAAAGATCCGACGAATCGCCACACCTAGTCGGCAAGCGCGTCGTCGGTGAGATCAATGCGGGCTGCGGGAAGTGCGGGCTGTGCATGGCTGGCGATTCGCGGCATTGCTCCGAGCGAACTGTGCTCGGAATCGTGGGCCGCGACGGAGCCCACGCCGAATTTCTCGACCTTCCGGCCCGAAACCTCTTGGTGGTGCCGGACAACGTAACGAACGAACAGGCGGTATTTACCGAACCGCTTGCGGCGGCGTACGGCATCGCAGAGCAGGTCGCGATCAGTCAGGATACGCGTGTCGCGGTGATCGGCGACGGAAAGTTGGGGCTGCTGTGCGCGATGAGCCTCCATCTGAAGACTTCGAACCTCACGCTCATCGGCAGGCATCGCAATAAAATGGCGATCGCCGAACAGTGCGGTGTTTCGGGCATGCTGGCATCCGAGATTGAACCATCTTTGCTTGCCAGGTTTGACGTAGTCGTCGAGGCAAGCGGTTCGGAAACGGGATTTGCCTCGGCGATGGCCCTCGTACGTCCTCGCGGAAAGATCGTTCTAAAATCCACATTCAGCGGGACGCCGACGTGGCCCGCGTCGCGTGTGGTCGTCGATGAGATCACTATCGTCGGGTCCCGTTGCGGCCGTTTCGGGCCTGCTCTCGAACTTCTCGCGAACGGTTCTGTCGACGTTTCCGGACTAATAGACCGCGTAATGCCGCTATCTAGCGGCGTTGCGGCGATGGACGCTGCCGCTGTCCATGGTTCGCTTAAGATCTTGCTCCAGCCGTCCGATTAGCATCAAAGGAAAATGAGTCCGTGTTTTGTTATAATCTGGTGCCGGACAAACCGTACGGGACGAAGGGTGAAATGGAGTGTCAGCAATGCCTTTTATGCGCGATCGATCGATAAATTTCCTGTATAGCTTTATTTTTTTGGCGGCCGCGGCACTTTTGGCCGCCGCGCCTGCGCATGCTCAGGCCATCCCGCAGCCACAGTCGCTGCCCGAACGCCTGTCGGCCTCGTTCGCATCTGTTGCAAAAGCCGTCGAACCTGCGGTCGTCAGCATCGATGCGAAAAGCAACGCGCCGCAGCTCGCGGCCCAGGGCACGCCGGCTCCCGGCGATTCCGATGACCTGCTCGACATTTTCCGCAATCAACTTCGCAGCCGGCCCGTTTATGCGGTCGGCAGCGGATTTATAATTGATCCGGCCGGTTATATAATCACCAACAACCACGTCATCGCAAATGCGGCCCGCATCAACGTTAAGCTCGATTCCGGCGAGGAACTACCTGCAAGGCTCGTCGGTACTGACGAAGAGACCGACCTCGCTGTGCTCAAGGTCACGTTCGATAAACCTTTGCCGTTCGTCAAGCTTGGCGACTCTGAGAAGATGGAAGTAGGTGACTGGGTGCTCGCTCTCGGGTCGCCGTTCGGCCTCGAAAAAACTGTGACCGCGGGCATCATTTCTCAGAAAGGGCGACAGACGCCCAACGCATCGGCTTTTCAAAGGTTTATTCAAACGGACGCCGCGATCAATCAGGGAAACTCTGGCGGCCCGCTCGTTAATATGGAGGGCGAGGTCATCGGCGTCAATTCCCAGATCGCAACGGCAAACGGCGGCTCAAGCGGTATAGGGTTTGCCCTGCCGTCGACCGAGACGCTAAACGTTTACCGTCAGATCGTAGCCAACGGGCGCGTCCGCCGCGGCTACATGGGAACCGGACTCGATTCGGTCAGGGCTGAGTATGCAAAGGTCTACGGCCTGCCATCTGCAAAGGGTGCGATCGTTACCGACGTGCGTGATAAGCAGGCTCCGGCGGGCTTGGCAGGCTTGCAGCCGGGCGACGTGATCGTCAGTTTTAATGGTAAAGAAGTGGCGAATGCCGTCGACCTGATCGCAAAGGTCTCTGCGACGCCGCCCGATGAGACCGTAAATATCGAATATTATCGCGAAACCGCCACGGGCATGGAACGGAAAACGGCCGCTATCAAACTTCAGGAGCGTGCGTCCAGAGATCGCAGTTCGGCTGATTCCGAAAGTCGCAAACTTCCGTTGGACCGGACAAAGCCGGACCCGAAGCCGTTCGGGATCACGTTGACGGATCTCACGGCGTCTGCTGCTGCGACCTACAAGCTTGATGGCAAAAAGGGCCTGTTAATAAAGGAGATCGACCCTGCGAGCTACGTCGCGGATCTTAGGTCCGTAAACGGTGAGCCGGCTTTGGGCGTGGGCGATCTCATCCAGCGATTTAACCGCACAGACGTGACCGATCTAGCCTCGTTTATCGCACTTGCGAGCAAAATTAACCCGGGAGACGCCGTCGTTTTTCAGATATTGTCGTTCGATCCACGAACGGCAACTCCGCAGTTTAAGGTGGTGCAGTTTACCGCGAGATAATTGAGACGAATAATAAACACCAGATTATGGCAAAAGCTAAGCAGGCACCTGCGAAACAGAACATCAAGAAATATCACAATTACATCAACGGCGAATGGGTCAAATCATCTTCGGGTGAGTGGTTCGACAATGTGAATCCGGCGGACACCGCGGACGTCGTCGGCCGTTTTCCGGCGTCCAACGCAGATGACGTCAACGCCGCCGTCGAAGCGGCTAAGAACGCCGCAACGCGCTGGCGCCGAACGCCCGCTCCGAAAAGAGCGGAAATCCTGTTCACCCTCGGCGAGATCCTTCGCAAGAACAAGGAGCAGTTCACCCAGCAGATGACCCGCGAAATGGGTAAAGTGCTGAAGGAAGCCGGCGGCGACGTTCAAGAGGCGATCGACTGCACATATTACACGGCCGGCGAAGGGCGACGGCTTCATGGCTTTACAACTCCCGCCGAGATGCCGAACAAATTTGCGATGTGCGTCCGCCAGCCGGTCGGACTTTGCGGTTTGATCACGCCTTTCAATTTTCCGATGGCGATCCCGTCGTGGAAACTGATCCCGGCTCTCGTATGCGGAAATACCGTGGTTATCAAATCCGGCGAGGATGTTCCACTTTCTACGATCAACCTTGTCAAGTCCTGTGAAGAAGCTGGCATTCCCGCAGGCGTCGTGAATTTGGTGAATGGCTTTGCCGAACCCGGCGAATCGCTGGTCGCCCATAAAGACGTTCGATTGATCTCGTTCACGGGTTCGACCTCGACCGGCCGCGTTATTGCCGAGCAATGTGCCCGCGACAACAAGATCGTCAGCCTCGAGATGGGCGGTAAGAACGCGATCATCGTGATGGACGACGCGGACGTCGACAATGCGGTCGAAGGGTCGCTGTGGGGAGCATTTGGTACAAGCGGCCAACGCTGTACAGCCTCGTCACGGCTCATCGTTCACAAAAAGATCTATAAGAAATTCTGTGAAAAGCTGGTGGAAAAGGTCAGGGGTCTGCGGGTTGGAAACGGCCTCGACGCTAAGACGGAGGTCGGCCCGGTGATCAATCAGCAGGCAATGGACAAGATCCTCGGCTATATCGATATTGGACGGACGCAGGACAAGACCACGCTCGCATGCGGCGGCGGCCGGCTCACCAAAGGTGCCTATAAGAACGGCTATTTTATAGAGCCGACCGTATTCACCGACGTTAAGCCCGGGATGCGGATCGAACAGGAAGAGATCTTTGGCCCAGTCACCTGCGTTGTGCCGTTCTCTACGCTCGACGAAGCGATCGACATCGTTAATGGCGTCCAGTACGGCCTTTCGTCCGCGATCTACACTCAGGACGTCAATCACGCTTTCTACGCGATGCAGGAGCTTTATACGGGCATTTGCTACGTAAATTCAGCAACGATCGGAGCTGAGGTCCACTTGCCGTTCGGCGGCACCAAAGGCACCGGCAACGGCCATCGCGAAGCGGGCACACAGGTGCTCGATATCTTTAGCGAGTGGAAGTCGCTGTACATCGATTATTCCGGCAAACTGCAGAAGGCCCAGATCGACCTGGTCGAAATATAGCCTTTAATGAGATTTCCCTCCGCAATTTTACTAAAGGACATCGCCGCCCTTATTGGCTGTGAATTTGTCGGCGACGACAACTTCGCGGTCGAGGGGCTGAATGAGATCCATGTCGTGCAGCAGGGCGAGATAGTTTTTGTAGATCACCCCAAATATTACGATAAGGCCCTGCAGTCAAAGGCGTCCGTGATCCTCATTAACAAGCAGGTGGATTGTCCCGAAGGCAAAGCTCTCTTACTTTCGGATGATCCATTTCACGATTTTAATCTGCTTTCGCGACATTTTCGGCCGTTTGAGAGGGCGGTCAAATCGATCGCAGATTCGGCGTCGATCGGCGAAGGCACGATCATTCAGCCGAATTGCTTCGTGGGGAATGAGGTCCGGATCGGAAAGAATTGTCTAATTCACGCAAATGTCGTCCTTTACGACCATACGGTGATCGGTGACAACGTGATCATCCACTCGGGCTCGATTCTCGGGGCTGACGCATTCTATTACAAAAAACGGCCCGAAGGTTTTGACCAGCTGCTGTCGGTCGGTCGTGTGGTGATCGCGGACAATGTCGGCATCGGAGCTTTGTGTACGATCGACAAGGGCGTTACCGGCGACACGACGATCGGCGAGGGGACAAAGCTTGACGATCAGGTCCACGTCGGCCACGACACGCAGATAGGCAAAAGGTGCCTGATCGCCGCCCAAACAGGCATTGCGGGTGCGGTCGTCATCGAGGACGAAGTGACCATCTGGGGCCAGGTCGGCACGACGAGCGGAATCACCATCGGCGAAAAGGCCGTGATCCTTGGACAGACGGGCGTTACTAAATCGATCCCGGGCGGAAAGACATATTTCGGTACGCCGGCCGAAGAATCCCGTGAAAAACTGAAGCAGCTCGCCAACATCAAAAAAATTCCGGATCTGATCGCAAGACTCAAATAATCGTTGTCCGCATGACCATCGAAAAAGCCCGCGTTATTCTCAAACACCAGTTTGGCTTCGATTCTTTCCGGTTGAATCAGGAAAGCGCGATCTCGACTGTGCTGAGCGGCAAGGACGCCGTTGTGCTGATGCCGACGGGCGGCGGAAAGTCGCTGTGCTACCAGATCCCGGCTTTGATGCTGGATGGTTTGACGGTCGTGATCTCGCCGCTCATCGCGTTGATGAAAGACCAGGTCGACGCGCTTCGGGCTAACGGCGTCGGAGCGGCTTTTCTCAATTCGACACAATCGGCGGCCGAACAGACCAAGGTGCTTCGAGATGCTCGCGGAGGTCAGATCAAGCTCCTATACGTCGCGCCCGAACGGCTTTTGCAGGGCGGCGATCAGTTTCTTGCGTTCTTACACGAGATCAAAGTATCGCTTTTTGCGATCGACGAGGCTCACTGTATTTCGAGCTGGGGCCACGACTTTCGGCCTGAGTACCTGAGGCTATCGACGCTAAAAAAACAGTTTCCGCAAGTGCCGCTCATCGCGCTGACGGCAACGGCCGACGATCTTGTCCGAAAAGATATTCTCGAGCGGCTCGGGGTGCCGAATGCCGCGACATTCATCTCGAGCTTTAATCGGCCGAACATCTTTTACTCCGTCGAGCCCAAACGCAATTCGTACGGCCAACTGCTCGACTATCTCGACAAACGAAAGGACGAAAGCGGAATAATTTACTGCCTCAGTCGGAGCTCGGTCGACTCGCTCGCGGCCGACCTGCGTGACGAGGGCTTTAGCGCTCTCTCATATCACGCCGGATTGGATCGCGAGACACGCATTCACCATCAGGAATCGTTTCTCAAGGACGAGACCAAGATCGTGGTGGCGACTATTGCCTTTGGCATGGGCATCGACAAATCGAATGTGCGGTTCGTCGTCCACATGGACCTGCCGAAAAACGTTGAGAGCTACTATCAGGAAACCGGACGCGCGGGTCGCGACGGGCTGCAGAGCGACGCGCTCCTCTTTTTTAGCTGGGCCGACGTGGTCAAACTCAAGGGTTTTGCCGAGGTCGAGGGAAATCGCGAACAGTCCCAGATAATGCTCCGAAAGCTCAATCAGATGGGCGAATTCGGTGATCTTCGAACCTGTCGGCGACGGTTCCTGCTCAAGTACTTTTCCGAGGATCTGGCCGAGGACTGCGGTAATTGTGACAATTGCAGCACAGTGCTCGAAAGATTTGACGGCACGGTCATTGCCCAAAAGGCCCTAAGCGCAGTGTATCGGACCGATCAGCGTTTCGGAATGAGCTATCTCATCGACTTCCTGCGTGGCTCGCAGGCACGGACGATTCGCGACGAGCACAAAAATATTAAAACCTATGGCGTGGGTTCGGACATTTCGAAGGACGAGTGGTTCGAGTATTTCCGCGATCTCGTCTCACAGGGCCTTCTCGCTCAGGCTGAGGGGCAGTTTCCCGTGCTGGTACTCACCGAAAAAAGTCTCGATGTCCTCAGCGGCAAGATGCCGGTCCAACTCATCAAAGCACGGGTAAAAGATGATAAAAAGCCCAAGCTGGTCCGTGACACCGCCCTGCCGTATCTGCAAGACCTGTTCGACAGTCTCAGGCGACTGCGTGCAAGCTTTGCGAGATCCGAAAATGTGCCGCCGTACGTCGTATTTTCGGACGTCACGCTCGTCGAGATGTCGACTTATCTGCCGCACAACGACTGGGAAATGCGGCAAATATCAGGCGTTGGCGACCTCAAATTTGAAAAATACGGCGCCGATTTTTTGAATGAGATCAAGAGCTATTGTCTTAAGAACAGCTTGGTTTCGAGGATCGATCTCAAATCTCCAAAACGCGATCGCAAGCCGCGTACCAAGCGCGACACGCACGGCAAAGACACTCACACGATCTCGTTCGACATGTTCCGCGACGGGATGACGATGGATGCGATCGCCCGCAAACGCGGCATAGGTGTCAGCACTATCGAGGGCCATCTCGCCAGATTTGTCGCCTCGGGCGAGCTAAGTCTCGAACAGCTTGTGCCAATTGAAAAGATAGAGAACATCCGCGATGCGATCGCGAAATTTTCTGAAAGCAAGGCACTTGCGCCGATCAAGCACTACCTCGGCGAGGGCTACAGCTACGGCGAGATCCGTGCGGTGATGGCGGCGATCGAGTTGTGATCCCGGTTTGATCAAAAATTACGAGCCCATCGCTGCCGCTTTAACAAAAGTTGAAAAAAGACGTAGAATCACTATAGTTATCGCTTATAGAATCGTAAATATTTGGAGAAATTAGTAATGAAGATCGGCTTACCAAAGGAAATTAAAGATAACGAATATCGCGTCGGCCTAACGCCGGCCGGTGTTCAGGCACTTTCACGCGCGGGACATTCCGTTTTCGTCCAAAAGACTGCGGGCGACGGCTCAGGGTTTAGCGACGACCAGTATTTAAAAGCTGGCGGACAGCTTTTGGATACGGCAGACGAGATCTGGGCTGAGGGCGATATGATCGTCAAGGTCAAGGAGCCTGTTTCTCCCGAATATCCGCGAATGCGAGAAAATCAGGTGCTTTTTACATATCTGCACCTCGCACCGGAATTTGAATTGACCAAGCAGATGCTCGAGCGAAAGGTCACGGGCGTCGCCTATGAGACCATCACGAGCGGCAAACGTCTGCCGCTGCTGATCCCGATGTCCGAGGTTGCCGGACGCATGTCTGTGCAGGTCGGGGCGACGTATCTCGAGAAAATGAACGGCGGCCGCGGCATACTGCTCGGCGGCGTTCCCGGAGTTCCGGCGGCGAATGTCGTCATCATCGGCGGCGGTATCGTCGGTACCGAAGCAGCGAAAATGGCTGTCGGACTCGGGGCAAAAGTCACTATCATCGACCGCGATCTCGATCGGCTTCGTCAGCTCGATGACATCTTCCTTTCGAAGGTACAGACGCTCGCTTCGTCGCGATATGCGATCGAAGAGGCCATTTCGCACGCAGATCTCGTTATCGGTGCTGTTCTTGTGGTCGGCGCCGCGGCTCCGAAACTGATCACGCGCGACATGCTGCATCTCGTTCCGCAAGGAGCGGTTCTTGTGGACGTGGCCGTTGATCAGGGCGGCTGTTTCGAGACAACACACGCGACCACGCACTCGAATCCGACATACTACGAAGAAGGTGTTCTGCATTATTGCGTTGCGAACATGCCGGGTGCTGTACCGAGAACATCGACGTTTGCGTTGACCAACGCCACGCTGCCTTATGCCCTGGACCTCGCAAACAAGGGCTTTGAGCGTGCGATCGCTGAGGACGCAGGGCTTCGCGAGGGCGTCAATACTTTCGCCGGCAAGCTCACGTACGAGGCAGTTGCGACATCGCAAAACCTCGAGTACACGCCGCTCGACAGTGTATTGGATCTCGCTTCGGCTTCGGCTGGGTAAGGTTGATCTCTTTTTTTAACGCGGATCGGGCGGATCAAGCGGATCAAAACGGATAAGAGTCTATCAGAAATTTCTTATCCGCTTGATCTGCTCGACCCGCCCGATCCGCGTTTAAAGTTTTCATGATATTTGCCAACTTAGAGAGTGGAAACATACACTAAGTAGTTTCGATATGTACGAGTTTGCAGTCACACCAGCAGTCACGCAGCTACGCCGTCCGGGCGTGATCATAACCGAGGTGGCACCCGAGAGCTTGGGCTGCGAGCTGGAGCTTGCCCCGAATGACCGCATTACGCGTGTGAACGGGCGTCCGGTGCGGGATTACCTTGATTTTCGATTTCAAACGGCGGGCGAAACTGAGCTCACATTTCAGGTAAAAAAACCTAACGGCGAAACGCTCGATATCGAATTTGACCGCGACGAGGACGAGGATTTCGGCCTCGGGTTTGAGCAGATCGTGCCGCGGCAATGTGCTAACGAATGCCTCTTCTGCTTTTGCAAGGGAAATCCGGACGATGCACGGCCGTCGCTTTTTGTCCGTGACGAAGACATTCGCCTTTCGTTTCTGTACGGCAATTACACCACGCTCTCCTCGATCACCGAGGACGAAATGAAGCGGATCATCGAGCAGCGGCTTTCGCCGCAGTATGTTTCCGTGCATGCGACCGATCTTGCCACACGGGCTTATCTGCTCGGCGTCGAAGAATCGCGTGCCGATATCGCCGATAAGCTGCAAAGACTGCTCGACGCCGACATTGAATTGCACGCGCAGGTCGTGCTTTGCCCTGAGATCAATGATGGAGCGATCCTCGAAAAAACGCTTCGCGACCTCGCGGCAAATTACCCAAAGGTCGTCAGCACCGCGGTCGTGCCCGTTGCTCTGACTCGTTATAACACGGACGAACGCCTCACGCGCGTGACGCCCGAATTTTGCCGCCGGACGATAAATGAGGTCGAAAAGCTGCAGAAGGAGTTTCGCAAAACGCTTGGCGTGACGTTCGCGTTTATGGGCGACGAGATATATCTCAAAGCCGGTGCCGAGATCCCGTCGCGGCGTCACTACGGTAATTATCCGCAGATCGAAGACGGCGTCGGAATGATCCGTTCGTTCCTGAATGCGTTCGGCAAAGTTTTGGCGCGGCCGGCGGCGGCAGGAGTTTCGATTCGTCCCACGAAGAGCGCTGACGAGAGAACTCACCTCGCGGCGATCGTTCCGGCGGATGCCGAAGATCGGGGCACTCAACCGTCCCTTAGCACTATCGGGCCGGACTCGGTCGGAACTTTTCTGACCGGCGAAATGTTCGCTCCGATCCTTCGTGAACAGATCGAGAAATATAACGGTCTGACAGGCTCGCGGCACGTCGTTCTGGCCGTCCCGAACACTTACTTCGGCGGCGATGTCGCCGTAGCCGGGCTGCTGTCGGGCCGGGATTTCCTCGCAGTTCGCGATCAGATCGTCGGTGATTTTGTGGTCATTCCAAAGATCACGATCAAGTCCGATGAGCCAATATTTATCGACGGTATGGCGTACGACGATATGGTCGCTCAGTTTCCAGTCCCTGTTTATGATCTCGATCTCGACGGCCTCATTGATCTACTAACAGTACAGGCGTCCGTGACTGCAAGTCAGAAATAAAAAAGGGCAGGCGATCACGCCCACCCTTTCGTCCGCGGGCTGTCCCGCCCACCAGTCAATTATCTATTAAAGTGATAAACGATCGTCCCAGTTACCTTAACGGGAACGTTCGACAACAGCGTCGGAGTAAACTTTGCTTTTCGAGCTGCATCGACGGCGGCATTGCGAAGCAGAAGATTGCCGTTCATCGCGGTCGCCGAAACAACTTTTCCTGATTCGTCGATCAACACCTGCACGCTCACGGCGCCGTCGGCGTGCATCGCGATCGCTGCGGCCGAATACACCGGTTTCGGCAGGCTCTCTGCCATTCCGTTGATCACGCCGAGCGATTTGGTTGGGTGCGGTTTCTCAGCCGCCACTTTTACGGGCGGCGGAGTTATTTCCGCTTCCCTGACCTCTGAAGGCCGTGTCGATGCCTGCAGCGTACTTGGGCCCACCGATGCTTCGCTACCAGTTGAGTCGCGTCCGACTCCCGACGGGTTGCTATTCTCGTTTCCGAGTTGAAAATCGCCTCGCGGCCGCGCCATCGCGGTGTTTCGCTCTACGGATAGCCCATCGGGGACGATCGTCGGTTCGTCAGTCCTCGACATGTTTACAGTTCGGACGGGCACGTTGCTTGTTGACGCCGAAGGTGTCGAAGCCAGATCTCGCCGACGGACCGGTTCGGGGGCCGCGGCTGCCATCTCGACGGGTGCGAGCAGTGCCTCGAGCTCGAATCGTTCGCTGCCTAAAGCAAAGTCCTGAGCGTAGATGCTGATCACTACGGCCGTCAGGAACAAAATGCCGACCATCACGGTCGACGCCAAAAAATAACCACGCCTGTTTTTGAAATCGGCGCCTGTGGGTTCAGATTCGATCAATTTATCAAACATATTTTCCTCCTGCCGGTGCCAACCGCTGTTAGGTTAGACACCGGAAAGGGAAGTTTGTTCCCAGGCTTTCTTGGAAATGCACTAGGCGGTAAAGCTAAGGCGGGTAGGATCAAGCGGTAAGGAGCGGGCTGTACATCATGATCGCGTGATTTTCGGTCACGAGTTCCTCTGTGGTCATGCCGTCGACGAGGCTCGTTCGCTTTCGCCAAATGCGGTTGTGTCGGGTGTATCGACCCCACGGCTGCATTTTCATTAAGTGGTCGGACTCGTAGACTTCGTACCTGAATTCACTCGGACGGTCGCTGCGGATCTGGCCGTTGAGATATTCGTCGTCAAGCCAGAGATCGATCTGAAAATCGTCGTCGGTGTCATTTCGAAGTTGCAGATCTATATAGTTGTAAGCGAGCGTGGCGCCGCACGCGAAAGGTATCTTACGGTTGATGTCCGGAAAGACGTCGTATCCGTGGCGATACCGCTCTGTCACCGTCAGCGGCGAGTGAAGCGCCATCCAGTAAAGCAGATTGCCGAGCTGGCAAAGGCCGCCCCCGACACCCTTTTCGATCCGTCCGTTCGCGAGCACCAGGCCCTCAAGAAATCCCCGTGCCGCGGTTGGACGCCCTACAAGCCGCCATATCGAGAACGTCTGGCCTGGGCGGATCACGATGCCGTTGATCGGCGCGATCGCCAGCCGCAGGTTCGTGATCTTGTTGTGCTGCAGATACATTTCGACGTCACGCAGAGGCCGAAGCATCATTGTGCGGTGGTCGATAATTGGATGTTCGAGACTTACTTTCGGGTCAGGGACGGCAAACCCTCGCGACTTTCGGAGCCATTCGAGCCGCCGCTTCATCACGTAATATTCGCGGCCGGCCAGGCTGCGTAAGTATCCTCTTTTGCTTGGTTTAGCAACGCTTTTTGTATCCATGATCAGGCGACGTCCGTTCTCGAAACGAGATTCTAACATAGGACGCGACCCACACGCCCATTTGCGTTACGCGTTCTTGACCTGGATGATCTCGGCGGCAATGCTGACGGCGATCTCTTCGGGAGTGTGGCTGTTTATAGGTAGGCCGATGGGTGTGCGAATCGCAGCGAGAGTCTCGGCGGGGAAGCCATCCTTTTCTAAAGACGTTAGCAGAGTTTTCATTTTTGCACGGCTGCCGAGGACGCCGAAATACTTGAATTTGCGGCCGATCAACTGGCGGATCACGATCTCGTCAAATTTGTAGCCGAGCGTCATGACGACGACGTATATACCTTCGCCGCCGGCGACGTGCTCGCCGATCGTTTCGTAGCCGTTAATGATCGTGATCTCGTCGGCAAAATCGTTCTTCCCGATCGTGTTCAGCTCGGGCCGGTCGTCAAAGATCGAAACCCTAAAATCGAGCTTCGCGGCGATCTCGCTGAGGGCGAGTGCACAATGCCCGCCGCCAACAATAAACAGCACGTTCTTGGGGCCGAGCGATTCAATGTATCGGAATTCGGCGTCGCCTTGTTTTTCGAATTTGATCGGCGATCCGTCCGACTCGCTTTTCGAAGTAAGATCAAAACGATTTTCCGAGATCCTTAAATACGCCCGGCTTTTGTCTTCGATCGCCTCAATTATCGCAACCACCGTTGCTGCGTCATCCGCGCTTAGCGAGCGTCGGATCACTGTCTGCCGTCCTGAGCAGATCATTCCAGACGGGTTCTCAGCGTTCTTTCGATGCTCTTGCTCGATCAGTTGCGCAGGTTGGAGCCCCGTCGCTAACTCTCCCGGTTCTGACAAGATCGCTCTAGCCTGCTCGACGAGCTTGACCTCCATCACGCCGCCGCCGATGCTGCCGCACAATTCACCGTCGGCTGCGACCGCCATCTTATAACCCTCGCGTCCGGGGCTGCTACCAGAACTTGCGGCCACCGCGAGCAGCATGACGGGCTCGCCGCGCATCAGGCGTTTGTGCACGAATTGCCACAGTTCGAGGTCTTTAGACATTTGCGAAATTCACCAGAGCTCAGCTTTGATAGAGGTTCATCAAAACCCTTTCGGGTGTAAAGGGACAGTCAAATGCCGGCGAGCAAACGGTGTACGCTGTGACCGCATTCCTGATCGCAAAATAGGCTCCGATCCCGTACATTAGCGGCGGTTCGCCGACGGCTTTGGAGTTAAAGATCGCGAGGTTGTCGCGGTCAGTCTCGAGAGCGAGCACCGAGATGTCTTTTGGAATGGAATAAATGTCGGGCACCTTATAGGTCGAGAGCGCATTCGAGCGTAGACGGCCTTCGGCGTCATAGACGACCTCTTCCATCGTCATCCAGCCGAGGCCCTGGACGATGCCGCCTTCGATCTGCCCGAGGTCGACCGCGGTGTTCATCGACGTGCCGAAATCGTGGCAGCATTTAACATAATCGACCTCATATCGGCCGCGAAGACAGTCAACGGTCACGCCGACGATCGCTGTGCCGTAAACATGATATGCGAATGGATGGCCCTTGGCGGTCGTCCAGTCAAAATGAATGCCCTCGGTCGCATAATGCGAATGTTCACTGAGGCTTACGCGCGAAACGTGGGCCTCCATTACGAGCGTGTGCCAGTCGAGGCTAGTCCGCTCGCCGTTTCGATAGACAAATCCGTTCTCAAGCGAGAGACCCTCGATAGTTTCGGCCTCGACAAACGGCCGCGCAACTTCCAACAGCCGGTCGCGGATCGTCGCGCAAGCGATCTGCGTTGCCCTGCCGTTTAAGTCGGCCGCCGCTGAAGCGGCCGTCGGCGAAGTGTTGGCGATACGCAGCGTGTTTGTCGTGTGGACTCTCACAGCATCGATCTCGAGGCCAAACATTTTGGCGGCGACTTGGGCCATCTTCGTATTGACGCCCTGGCCCATTTCGACCGCACCCGTCGAGACCGCGACCGAGCCGTCGGTGTAAACATGCACAAGCGAGCGCGCCTGATTCATCGGCGTTTTTGTGAACGAAATACCGAAACAGATGGGCATGAGGGCGACGCCCTTTTTCAGGTATTTTGACGACGCATTAAACTCGTCGGCCTCTTTTTGAAGCGCGGCGAAATCATACTTCGAATCGGCCTGTGACCATGACGCGGACGCCTCGCTTTCGGCGATCTGGCCGTATGGGAACTCTTCGCCGTTCTCGATCAAATTGCGGTGCTGGATCTCCGCCGCCGAAATGCCCAGTTTTTCTGCGGCGTGTACGATCGCCGATTCGATCACGAACATTCCCTGCGGCCCGCCAAAGCCGCGAAATGCGGTGTTTGGCGGCAAATTCGTCCGGCAGCAATACGCCGTCGCCGTCACATTCGGTACAAAATACGCGTTAGTGCAGTGGAACAGCGTGCGTTCGAGAACTGCCGGCGACAAGTCGCACGAGGCCCCAGCGTTCTGATAAAAGTTCGCTTCGTAAGCGACGATCTTGAGGTCCTTATCGAATCCGATCTTGTAATCGGACGAATAAGGATGGCGTTTGCCGGTCATACGCATGTCTTCCATACGATGAAGAGCGTATTTGACCGGGCGTTTTGTCAACTGCGTTCCGACCGCGCAGATCGCGGCCCACGCGTTAGCCTGATCCTCTTTTCCGCCAAATCCACCGCCGAGCCGTTGAACGTCGACCTCGACCTGATGCATCGCAAGCCCCGTGACGTGGCAAACAGCCCGCTGGACAGCCGTCGGCCCCTGCGTCGAGGAATAGATCTTGATCCCGCCGTTCTCCATCGGCACGGCATAAGCACCTTGAGTCTCGATGTACAGATGTTCCTGTCCGTTCTGCTCGGTGCGGCCCTCAAAAACGTGTTCACATTCGGCAAATGCCCGCTCAACATCGCCCATCACAAATTTCTTTGGCGGAACGATGAGGCTGCCATTTGCCGCTGCAGTTCTGGCATCAGTGACGATCTCGAGCGGCTCGATCTCGGCCGTGATCTTCTTCGCGGCCTTTCGTGCAAGCTCTTCGCTCGCGGCCAACACGATCGCGACCGGCATTCCCTGGAAATGCACCTCGTCGTCCGCAAGCAACGGCTCATCTGGAACAATGCCGCCGATCTGGTTCTCGCCGACAATGTCTTTAGCGGTGATAACGCGAAATACGCCTTCCGACGTTTCGGCTTCGCTCGTGTCGATCGATATGAGGTTGCCGTGAGCAACGGGCGAATCGTACACGCACGCAAAAAGCGTCCCGTGAATAAGCGGGATGTCGTCGAGATAAATGCTCTCGCCGCGAACGTGGGATGTGGAATCTATGTTCTTCATCAAAAGTCCAGCAGCACCCTTTCGGCGGTAATCTGAATACCATACGGGCCTGTTACTATTTTCTGCCCGGAGTCGTACCTGCCCGGATGTGAATTAAAAACAAAACGAAGCGTGAGATAGCTTTCGTAGAGATTTGGGGAAAACTTCCATGATCGAGCCGCGGCTTCGCTCACCGCTCTTAAAAGCGGATGCCCAATCGCGGTTGCATTTAGTATTTTCCCGGCTTTTGAAACTTCTACGAAGATCAAAACGAGACCCTCGGCTTGCAACGCGCGGGCGGCAGGTGGATAACTCGGGAATTCGTAATTTTGCACCGACGGAAATGGCTCTTGCGCGAACGCCAGAAAAACAAAGATACAAATCGTCAAAACGGAACCGAAAATTGACTTAAGACTCATATCCCGAAAATCTCCACAAAATGCGCTTGGAAAAGCTGCTTCAAAAGCAGACGCTTGTAGCTTTCAGTTCCACGTACATCTGAGATCGGCGAGATTTCGGAATGCATGATCTCATTTGCCTGGCTGATCGTATCTTCGCTCACGGTTTTGCCGACCAGAAATTCAGAAGTTTTAAGCAAGTACAGCGGGATCGGTCCGACACCGCCGGCGGCAACGTGGGCAGATTCGATCTTGTGCATGACCATCGGACCGGTCGATATCGCTCCTGGTTCGGACAGTGCAGGCGGCACCCACCCTTCGCCGGGCGTCGACTTGACGGTAAGTGAGATCGCGGTATTCACCGTCGCGATGTCTAGATATGTGCGTTTGCAGACCTTTTCAAAATTGAAACGAAAGTCTCCCGCGGGCTTGCGGAATCGGATCGAGGAGATATACTCGTCCGGCGATTTCGCGAGTTGTTTGTAACCGAGGTAGAGGTCGCGAAGTGGAATAGTCCTCGCGTTATTCCCGTCGCTCTGCGACGGTGCAGGCGAAGGTGCCTGGGTTCCCAGGGTGATCTTAGCGTCGAGAGCGAGAAACCAGACGGTCATATCGCC
Source organism: Acidobacteriota bacterium (assembly GCA_040005135.1). Classification (GTDB taxonomy): domain Bacteria; phylum Acidobacteriota; class Blastocatellia; order Pyrinomonadales; family Pyrinomonadaceae; genus OLB17. The sequence continues at coordinate 20,807 of JBDTZO010000021.1, forward strand.
GATCGGCGAGGCATTGATGAAATTGCCCGCGAGCGTTGCCATGTTACGGATCGGCGTTGACGAGACGAGTTTCAGATGCTTGTAGAGGTCGGGGAATATCGCGTTCATCAACGGCGATTCGAGCAGGTCGGTGACTGTCGCACTTCCGCCGATCTCGACGTGGGTTCCGCTGTCGCGAACGCCTCGAAGTTCGCCATTGTCAAAGAGATTAGCCGCTGCGGCCTCCGCCATCGCGTCGTGCCGCTGAACATATAGATCGGTCCCCCCGCCAACGAAAACTGCTCCGCTGACGGCTGAGTCGAAGGCCTCCGTCTGGCCCTTAATAGTCTGGAGCCGCGTTTTGATATTGCCGAAATACGCGGGAACCATCTTCTTTTCGATCGCCGAGCTCAAAATTGCGGCGGGAGTATACGTTTCAGGTTGACCGCTAATGGCCAGCTGCTCACTTATGGAACAAGCCGCACGTTCGATCGATTTGTATCCGGTACAGCGACAAATATTGCCGTCGATCGCCGAGACAGCCATATCAGGCGTCTTCGCGGTTCCATCAACGCAAAATCCGGTCAGGGACATGACAAATCCGACGGTGCAAAATCCGCATTGCGTTCCGCTCGAATCGACCATCGCCTGCTGCACGGGTGTCAGGCCGCCATCGGATGGGTTGATGCCCTCGACGGTCACGATATGCTTGCCGGCGGCGTTGGCGATCGGCATTAGGCACGATGTCATTGTGCGATATCGGACCTCGCCGTCGATCAGTTCGCCGACCATTGTCGTGCACGCGCCGCAATCGCCCTCACGGCAGCCGATCTTTGTGCCTTTCAGATTTTGCTGATAGCGCACGAGATCGAGAACCGTCGTACCGGATGGCAGATCGGTCGATATGTCCTGTTCGTTGAGAATGAAATTGATCATCGAAAAATAAAATGTGCGTGTGGATCACGCGGATCGCGGGAAAACTTGCTAAAACTTTCTGATCAGCACAACGCCCGCGGTTATCAACAAAATTCCGGCGACCCGGACGAGACTGATCTCTTTTACCGGCACGCCGAGCAATCCAAAATGGTCGATCACCAGCGTTACAAGCATCTGCCCCGCGATGATCAGGCTGAACGCCATCGCCACTCCGATCCGCGGGACCAGAACAACCGTCGCCGTGACGAAGAAAGCCCCCAGAAGGCCGCCAACCCACGTGATCGGCGGAGCTTCCCGGATGGAAGCAATATTGCCGAGCGGCGTCCCGGACACGACCAAATACACGAGCAGTCCGAGCGTTCCGACAAAGAACGATATGAACGCCGCCAGTATTGGACTATCGACAACGACCGCCAGCTTATTATTTATGGCGGCCTGGGTTGGCATCATCGCTCCCGCGACTACCGCGAGCAGCAGGTACAGATAAATATTGGACATCTGTTGCTAGTACTCGGTCTTGTCGGTCTTGTCGTTCCAATACTGGAAGACCTTTTGGGCCTCTTCGCGAAGCAGGTTTATCATGGGCATTTGCCGTTCGGCATTGGGCTTTCCGATCTCCTTGTAAAACGCTTCGTCATCAAAACCGGCTCCGGCGGCATCGGTCTGTGTTCCGGCGTAAAAGATCGCGGCCGGCCGCGACCAATAGATCGCTCCCAAGCACATCGGGCACGGCTCGCATGATGTGTAAACGGTGCATCCGTCAAGCTGAAAGGTGCCTAGATTGCTGCACGCATCGCGAATTGCGACGATCTCGGCGTGGGCGGTCGGATCGTTTGTCGATGTGACACTGTTGCTGCCTTCGCCGACTATCTTGCCGTCTTTGACGATCACGCAGCCGAATGGGCCGCCGGCATTGGCGTCGACGCCCTGCCGGGCCAGCTCGACGGCTCTCATCATAAAATGTTTATCCTGTTCGGTCATTGATTTTTTGGTGCCGTTAGCTTGATCTCGTACAGCTTTTTCCACCTTTTCCCCGTAACGAAAATGCGGTCGTTCTGGGCATCATATGCGATACCGTTGAGCGTATTTTCGACCTTAGACTTTGGATCATAGGGGTCGTCGCCCGGCTTTGGCTGATCGTCCGGCGAGATGCCGCCGAGGTCGATCCAACCGAGCAGGCGTCCGGACGACGGGTCGATCCGAGCAATATAATTCGGTTTACCGAGTATTTCAGGGTCTTCGGAATGCCATACGTTCGACCAGATCTCACCTTTTATCCATTCGAGTTCGTTGATCTGCATCAGCGGCTTGCCGTCTTCGCGCATTACGGGGATCGTTCGGACGGTCTTAAACGTCTCAGGGTCCATCACCTTAATAATGTGAGTGCGTTGAGTGAGATACAGGAATGTACCGTCGGTCGTCATTCCCCAGCCTTCGCCCTGATAGCTGAACTCTTTGATAAGCTTAAAGTCCTTTGCGTCAAAAACGCGGCCGAGGCCCTGCTGCCACGTGAGCATATAGATCTTGTCGCCGATCTGTGAGATTCCCTCGCCAAAATCCTCGCGCGGCAGATCCCATTTCTGCACTACCTTGCCGGTCTCAAGCTCGACCTTTCTGAGCGACGATTCGCCGGGGTCGCCGCCGGTGCTCTCGTATAAAAAGCCGTCCTTGTAATAAAGGCCCTCGGTAAACGCCTTGGGGTCGTGCGAATAAATCTTGACGACCTCATAACCATAGACCGGCAACGGCCCTTTCTGGGCGGTAATTGCCTTATTCGCAGTATTCACGTTGGTTTTCGGCGGCGGCGGCGGGCCGCCGCATGCGGTTGCCAGAGCAAGTGAAACTGTTAGGAAAAGTAAACGCATAAATTACGATGGCGCCGCAGCTATTTTTTCAAAGCCCGTTCGATCGCGGCCTTAAATCCGGCGACCGAAAGATCGCGTGCTTTGATGCCGTTAATATAAATGGTCGGCGTGCTGTTGATGCCGTATCCCTTTCCGTCCGCTATGTCCTTACGGACCTCGGCGGCGACCTTTTCGGAGTTAAAGTCTAACTCAAATTGTTTCGCATTCAAACCGAGTTCGGCCGCGTACTTCTTTAGCGAAGCCGCGTCGAGAGCATCCTGATGAGTGTAGAGGATCTCGGAGTAATCAAAGAATTTGCCCTGCAGGTTGGCGGCACCTGCGGCAAGCGCGGCCCGAAACGCGTTTTCGTGGATCGATTCGAGCGGAAAGTCGCGAACGACAAATCGGATCTTACCCGGAAACATCGCCATCGCCTGCTTTAACAGCGGATGGGCGGCTGAACACGCTGGGCACTGAAAGTCGCTGAACATCACGATCGTCACGGGAGCACCGATCGGCCCTGTCGCCGGATCGTCGTCGACCGAAACGTTTCGAACGATCGGATCGGGCATTTTGTACAGGATATTAGCCTTGTATTTCGCGAATAACTTTGCCTGCATCGCATCCAACAGCGATGTCCGCTCGTCGTCCGAGAATTCCTTCATTTTGTTTGACACCTCGCGGGCGATATACGCCGGAGCGTCCATGTTCAGCGAGTGGGCCTCATCCAAGACAAGGGCATCAACGAGTTTCGCGGTGACGTCGTCGATCACCATTTCGGCTAACTGCGCCCGAACTTCGTAAAGCGAATCGCGCGAATTCTCGTCAAATTCGCGGGCGGTCACGGCTTTGCCGGCGATGGTCACGACCGAGTCCGTGGGTTGCAGGCCCGCGGCGTTCACATCCTTGCCTTTTGTGACGTTATATTTCGCCTTCAGCGAATTGAATAGTGATTCGAGCAGCTTCTGCTCGGGCTCACCGCGGAGAAAGGCGACTATCTGCTTTCGCGTTTGAACAAGCGTGCGTCCGCCGAGTGCGGCTTGGTTCGCATCGTAAACCGCCTTGATCTCGGCCTCGGTCGGAGCCGGGACCTTTGCCTTTTCGTCCGCGATGATGCGTTCGGCTGTCGTGCTTCGCGCGTTTGCCTCGGCGTCGAGCACACGTTCGAAGATAAGCTGTTCGAGCTCCTGGGAACGTGCTTTTGCGATCGTGTCAGAAAAGCCGGCGAGAGCCTTTTGCGTGTCAGTCGAGAGGTCGTTGAGCTTGATCGTGTGGCCAGTGGCCGTCGCAAGCACATCGGCAGGCAGCTGCGCTGAGGCGGCGGCGGCAAATATCACAATGGCGAATAGTACGTAATAGGTCTTCATAAACAAATTCGTCGGCCCGAACTCAGGATTTTACCAATTATCGGCCGCGTAAACTATCCGCTATTGGATGTCGGTCAAAGCAGAGACGCTACCGCTTGTTTCACGTTTTTTTGATAAAATCGGTAAATACACGATGGCCGCTAGACTCCCATCCGAATTTTACCGCTCAACGGACACCATCGCCGTTGCCCGCGAGCTGCTCGGCAAGCTGATGGTCGTGCCCGACGCCGAAGGCCGCCGCATCTCGGGAATGATCGTCGAGACCGAGGCGTATCTCGGCAAAAACGACCGCGCCGCACACAGCTTTGGCGGTCGCCGAACGGCCCGTAACGAGGTCATGTATCTCGAAGGCGGCTTGGTCTACGTCTTCTTCGTTTACGGGATGTACTATCAGTTTAATGTCGTGACCGGCCCTGCGGAGCATCCGACCGCTATACTCATCCGCGGGATCGAGCCGGTCGAAGGCATTGAAATAATGCGCCAACGACGAGGCCCGATGAAAGACAAAAATCTTACCTCGGGCCCCGGCAAGCTCTGCATCGCGATGGCCATCGACCGCGATCTTAACGCCGCCGATCTAACCGGCGAACGCGTGTGGCTCGAAGAATACGCATCGATCAAGCCCGTCAATATCGCCGTCGGTCCCCGCGTCGGCATCGATTACGCCGGCGACGACACCTTAAATCCGTGGCGGTTTTGGATCGCTAATAATGATTTCGTAAGCCAGAAATAGTCGCGAATGACTTGGTTCTCCGTCTCGTACCAGCAAATGGTAATCACTGTCAGTAATTATATTGAATTCCCCATGTTTGCATGGATAACGGACCTTCATCGTTTCTCAACCCTCATCTTCATCCCAAACTTCGGCCGCAAAGTGATCTGCGGATTCAACCCAACCGCCTGCGAGGGGTCAAGCCGCAGTTTCCATTTTCGAGCGATCGCGGAGATCAGTAGGATGCCTTCGGTCCAGGCAAAGCTCTCGCCGATGCATCGCCTGACGCCGCCGCCGAAAGGGAAGTAGATGAAACGGTTCGTCGCTTCTTTGACGCTCATCGATTCCCAGCGTTCGGGTCGAAATTCGAGCGGTGCGTCCCAAAATCTAGCGTCGCGGTGCATTATGAATGGGCTTGTTAGGATCAGAGTGCCGGGCCTTGCCGTGAATTCGCCAAATCGGTGCTCGTTCACCACGTTTCGGCCGATCGCCCACGCGGGTGGATACAGCCGCATGGATTCGGCGAGCACGGCCTCGGTGTATTTCAGTTTCGGCAGGTCATCGATCGAGGGAGTTCGGCCGTCAAGAACAGCGTCGAGCTCCGCGTGTAGATTTGCCTCCGCGTTCGGGTTCTGCGAGAGCAGATACCACGTCCACGTCATCGCGTTCGCCGTTGTCTCGTGCCCTGCGAGGAAGAGGGTCAATGCCTCGTCGCGAACCTGTTCGTCCGTCATCGCGGAACCGTCGTCCTCGTCTTGTGCGAGCAGCAGCATCGAGAGCAGGTCGCCCTTGTCCTCGCCCGAAAGGCGACGTTCGTTAATGATGCCGTATATAACTGCGTCAAGCGTCGATCGTGCATGCCGGACCCTGCGCGAACGGGGTAGCGGCAGCTTTTGCAGCCACTCCGAAAAGGGAAGCAGCAGAAAATTAAAAGATTCGACCATCGTCGTCATCGCTCGTCCGATGCTGTTGGCTTCGTTGCCGACCTCGGCGTTAAAGAGCGTCCGCCCGACGATCTGCAGCGTCAGGTGCATCATCTCTTTGTCGATATCGAGCGTTTCGCCGTCGGACCACGCGGCCGCCATTCGATCGCCGTATTCGACCATCGAACGTGCGTATTCGGCGATCTGCGTCCGATGAAACGCGGGCTGGATCATCCGCCGCTGACGCAGGTGCGCGGCGCCCTCATTTGTGAGCAGGCCGTCACCGAGCAGGACCTTGGCACGCTGCAAGGCACGCCCTTTGACAAACTTTTCCGCGTGGACGACAAAAATGTCCCTGAGCATTTCCGGATGATTTATGAAAAACGCCGGATGCGACCCGAGCCTGTAATAACTGACATCGCCGAGCTCGGCTAGCCTCGCCAAAAATCCCGTGCGATCGCGCCAAAATGCGCGCAGGTGGCCGCCGATTACACCCGTGGGCAGAGATGGCGGAAGCTGGATTGCAATTTTGTTGGATGCAGCAGCGGGCATTTAGAATTATTGGTGCAAAACTGTTACTTTTATAGCTTATGTCAGAACCCAAGCCAATGAAAGCCAAGCCCGACATCAGGGCAATTACGCGGCTCGTGCCGCCGAGTGGAAACCTTGTTCAGGGCCAGTCCGAGCTGCCGATCGATCCGCAGCTTGCCGCCGAGGCCGCCAGTATCATTGCCGCCAGCCAGAATCATTACGGCGGCAGCGAAGGCAACGAAGGCCTTCGCCGGGCAGTCGCGGCCAAGATCGCTCGTTACAATAATATCGAGGTCGACGCGGATGCCCGCCCGTTCGAGATCATGATAACGACCGGCGGAACCGGGGCCTTGATCGGCATTGCTCAGAGCTATCTGCGAGGTAGATCGACGCTCGTTTTCGAGCCTTACTATCCCTATCACCGCCGCATTCTCGAGGAATTTGGCAGCAAGACCGAACGGTTCGAGTTGGACGACCATCTCGGCTTTGAAAAGGACGAGCTGCTCGCCCATTGCAAGGAGCTGAAAGAAAGAGCTGATTTTCCGCTCAAGGCGATCATCGTTTGCACGCCCGCTAACCCCAGCGGTAAGGTGATGACCCAAACCGAACTCGAAGCCATCGCCGATGTTGCGAAAGAGCTCGATCTGCTCGTCATCTCGGACGAGGTATATGAGCACTATGTGACGGGCGAGAATCCGCACACGCCGATCGCTAGATTGCCCGGAATGTGGGAGCGGACGATCACGGTCAATTCGTTCTCGAAATCGTGGAATATCTCGGGCTGGCGTCTCGGTTACGCTTACGGAAAAGGCGAGCTGATCGCTCCGATCAACAACGCCGCGAACGTCATCTACGTCTGTCCGGCGACGCCGCTGCAGGCCGCTCTGTCACGGGTCCTGATGGCCAAAGACAATTATTACACCGAGCTCCGCGACAAGTTTGACGCGAAACGGATCGCCGCGTCCGAGACTCTCACCGGCCTCGGATTCGATATTTACAACTCGGGCTCTGCGTTCTACTTATGGGCACGCATTCCCGAACGTTTTGACGACGCCATCGCATTCAACGAAATGCTCATGCGCGACGCGGGTGTCGGTATGACGCCCGGCTCTGCCTTCGCCGACAGCGACCTCTGGGACGCCCACGTCCGCATCTGCATCGCCCGCGAAGACGCTGTTTTGGAAGGCGCGATGGATAAGCTGAAAAAAATATTATCCTGATAACAATAAGGAAGCGAGCATCGGCGTTTACTCGAAACAGACCCACTATGAAGCGTATAATCACATTTCTATTGCTGTTTACATTTGCGTTTAGCGTGCCCTTTGCCTTTGCCGATGAGGGAATGTGGACGTTTGATAATCCGCCGCTGAAGCAGTGGAAGGAGCGTTACAATTTTGAGCCGTCGAAGGAGTTTTTGGATAAAGTGCGGCTTGCTTCGCCAAAGGTGAACGGGTCGTCCGCCGGATTTGTCAGTCCGAATGGGCTGCTCGCGACCAATCATCATGTCGCGTCGGCATATATCGCACGGCTTTCGACCAAGGAGCGCGATCTGATGAAGACTGGCTTTTATGCCAAATCTCAAAGCGAAGAGCTCAAGATCCCCGACGGCGACATTTCAGTGCTCGAATCGTTTGAGAACGTTACTGAACGTGTCAACGGCGCGGCGGCGAACGGCAAGACCGACGCCGAATCGGCACAATTGCGAGCGTCCGCCATTTCGGCGCTCGAATCGGATTGCGGAAAGTCGACGGGTCTCAAATGCGACGTCGTTTCGTATTACAGCGGCGGCGAATACTGGCTTTACCGCACTAAACATTACACGGACGTGCGGCTCGTCATGTGCCCCGAGGAGCAGGCCGCGTTCTTTGGCGGCGATTATGACAACTTTGTCTATCCGCGATTTGATCTCGATTTCACGTTTTTGAGGGCGTACGAGAACGGCCAGCCGGCCAAGACTCCGAACTTTTTCAAGTGGTCTGAAAAGGGAGCGGCCGACGGCGAATTCGTCCTCGTCTCGGGTTATCCCGGCTCGACGGCGCGGCTCCTGACCGTTTCGCAGCTCACGTATCAGCGTGATGTCGGCAACCCTCTGCAAGCGCAGATCTGGACCGTCCGTCGCAAGGCGCTTGAAGATTATTCGAAGCTCGGTGCCGAGCAGCTGCGACAGGCATTTCCGGGAATGCGCGGCTTTGCCAATTCGCTTAAACGGCTTAACGGCCAGCAGGACGGGCTGCTCAATCCGCGTAACTTCGCTACCAAAGAGGCCGAGGAAAAGGACCTGCGAACGCGACTTGCGGCAAAGCCCGAGCTCGATAAACAGTACGCTCCCGCGTGGGACGCCATTGCGAAGGCCTACGCATCGCTGCCCGCGATGGCAAAGCGTTTGGCCTTCTCGAACCTGACCGCTTCGCGGCTCTCGACCATCGCCTCGCAGATCGCCGCTTACCAGATCGAGATCGCAAGACCGAACGACAAGCGATATCCCGAATTTCGCGATTCGCGGCTCGACGCTTTTCGGACCTCGCTGCTGTCGCCCGCCCCGATCTACCTCGATCTGGAGGAAGCTCAGCTTACCTCGTGGCTGACTGAGTCCCGCAGCGTGCTCGGGGCTGACGACCCGTTCGTCAAGGCCGCTTTTCAGGGTCAGGAGCCAGCGGCCGTCGCGAAAAAGGCGGTGCGCGAGACGAAACTCATCGATCCGGAATTCCGTAGCACGTTTGTCAAAGGCAATGGTTCCGGTACGTCCTCCGCGGTCGATCCGATGCTCGAGCTTGCCCGCCGCGTCGAGCCGATCATCCGCGAGCTTCGCGATTGGAATGAGAAAAACATTCTGAATCTTGAGACCGCAAACGGCACCAAGATCGCTCAGGCCCGATTTGCGGTCTACGGCAAAACGATGCCGCCGGACGCCAATTCGACGCTGCGGATCGAGTATGGAAAGGTGCTCGGCTATGAAGAAGACACGACACTTGTACCCTATAAAACGACGTTCTTTGGTTTGTATGACCGAGCGATGTCCTTTGACTGGAAATCGCCGTTTAACCTGCCCAAAAGCATCGTCGACCGCCGAGAAAAGGTCGATCTCTCGACGCCGCTAAATTTCGTTTATACGGCGGACACGATCGGCGGGAATTCCGGCTCGCCCGTGATCACACGGAACGGAGAGATCGTCGGCCTCAACTTCGACAGTAACAATCAGAAGCTCTCGAACCGCTATTGGTATATCGACGAGGCAGAGGGCTCACGCGCCGTCGGCGTCCACACTGCCGGCATTCTCGAAGCGTTGAGAAAGATCTATGACGCTCCTGAGTTGATCAACGAACTGACGGGGAAGTAGCCCTGGCGACCCTTGTCTCTCGAAATGGCGTAAGGCCCCGGATCTCGGGGCCTTACGTGTTTCGGATCGCGGTAGATGGTTGCGTCTATCGCTTGAATTTGATGACGATCTTGGAGCTTTTCGGGCCCGTGATCTCGGTCTTTCCGACGTATTTTGATCTTGCTGTGTAGCCGATAACGTAGGTCACATATCCCTCGAATTGCTCGCTGTTCCGAATATCTTTTATCGTTTTGGAGCTTGCCTTGAAATTCTCGGCGATCTTGCATGTCCACGGGACGATGCTCATGTGCACGCCCTTAAACGCCCTGCCCTTCATATGAAGGTTGTCGCCGCCGTAATTTGTGATCGGCGGTTTTTCGTTGGTCACCTCGATCGTCGACGGCAGGCTGCTGCCGACAAATTCGAATGTGACCGTCTCGTAGTTTCCGGACGTAGCCTTGGTGACGCGTCTTATCGATCCATCCTCGGTGCATCGCTTTTGAGCAGCGGCGAGTGTCGATATCATCAAGATCGCCGCACCAAGCGCAGCGAGGCGTAGAGTTTTGTGTTTCATCTTTAATTTCATGTTGATTTGCGGAGGCTCCCGGCCAAACGACGTCGGTGCGGGTTGAGAACGAATATGCCATCGATAGATCGCAAAATCAACACCGCTGTGTTCGGTGACACGATCGGAACATCGCACGGCGCGGCTGCGACCATGTGCATTCCGCTTCTTGTTCGCATTTCAGGGCACTTTTTCGCCGACCGATCGTGTCCGGGAGCTATTTTCAGAAATAGAGGGTTGTTTCATTTGTGGTACGTACCACATTATGCCTCAAAAGCCCTGTTTTACGGGCATTTCAACGCGATCTGCCGTCCCACAAACCCGCGACAACCGCTCCAAAGACCTCAAAATAGCGACCTCTGTGACACCATTTCGCCCACTTTGGTACAGGGAACCTCGCGATTTGGTACAGGTCGTTTCGGCACTTTTCCGACGCCCCGAGCGACAAGTTCCACGCCAGCCCAAACACAAGAATGTGGACAGACAAAGCGCGGAAATCCCGGCCCGCAAAGTCGGAGCACAGGCATCCCTGCCCGCCGTAATTCCAAGTCGGAGCACAGGCATCCGTGCCTGCCATGATTTCGCAATTTGTATTCTCTTAAACTTGAACTATCAGCCGCCTTCACGACGCCGCAAAGCATCAAATCAAACACAATAGCGATATGATCGCAGAGGCGGAAAATGTCGTGAGGGAATATAGATCAACCAGACGCACGGAAGAATTGCACGATTAAAGGTGGTCCCCACGTTTCTTTGATCTCGAAGCGGAAGGCGGGTTGAGCATGCCTTGAGTGAACACTTCCTAGATGAAGCCAAGTTTTTTCAGGTCATGGAAGATGGGACGAAGTTAACAAATAAGCGATTTTCGTCGGTCAAACATTATTCGGCAGACAGTTATATAGTATCCTCTGCGGTGGGAAAGCACCTGAAGTGCGATCACGTGCATCCAAGAAAAATTGGGTCTCTCGATTAGAACGAAATGCAGTCCGCATTTTGTTAATGCTCTGTTCACTATTAATA
>JBDTZO010000109.1:0-3014 GCA_040005135.1 Acidobacteriota bacterium
ATTCCGCGCGAATCGAGTATTCGTTCCATCTCCTCGGTCATTATGGTTCGGTGATGGCAAAAGACCTCGATCCGCTCGAACGGAAAATGCCAGCTCGCGTCCGATGACGAGGCGAATGTGCAGTGAAATCCGCTCTTGAACTTAAAAATGATCGAAAATTCATCGAGCTCGGGATATTCATGTTCGGAACCGTAAGCGATCAGCTCGTCGATCTCGCCGAACTGAAACCGCATCATGTCGAAAAGATGGATCGTGGTTTCGTAGAGGAATCCTCCGGTAACGTTCACATCGCCCGTCCAGACAGGATTCTTGAGCTCACCGCGATTCATCTTGATATGAGCCGAATGGGCATTGTCTTCGCCAAGAAATTCCTTAAGCTTGGTGTAGACCGGAGCGTATCGACGATTGTGGCCGACTTGGAAAACGCCTTTGCTGCCATTGGCTATGTCGAGCAGCTTTTTTGCATCCTCGATGCCGATCGAAAAAGGCTTTTCACAAAATACATGTTTCCCCGCGGCAACGGCCGCCGATGCGATCTCCGTGTGAGTCTTGTTCGGAGTGCAGACAAGAACTGCATCGCAGTTTTCGAGCAATTCCTCACGAGAAGTGCAGATCTTGCCGCCGATCGTCTTTGACGTGCGTTCAGCTCTCTCTGGAATTATGTCGTAAAGCGCCGCGATGTCCGCACGCTCTTCACGTGAAAAGATCCGGCCGTGCACATTGCCGATGTAACCAGTTCCGATAATGCCTATCCTAACTTTATCCATAGATGAATTGAACCGCCGAGTCGCATAGAGAGATCAAGATCGATCGAAACGAGACGCCTTACCTTCAAATCACTGCGTCTCGGCGAAAAAACCTACCAACTGCCGCCGGCGGCGTATTTGCCGAGGCCGAGCACCTCTTCGGTTGCTGCCTTTGCCCGTCGAGCGACGTCGAACGGGTCCTGAGCCCAATACTCGGGGCGGAATATCTCGATACTGACCATGCGGTCGTAGCCGATGTGGTCGAAACGCTCCTTGATCTCCTTGATCGGCAGGATGCCCATTCCGGGATAGAGCCGCTGGGCGTCCGTGAGCTTGTCTTTCGGCAGGTCCTCAGCGTCATTGATGTGGAAAATAAAGAGCTTTTCCGGATCAAGCGTGTCGATCGCCTCGAATGTCGAATTGCCCGCGTAAAAGTGAAATGTATCGATCACGACGCCGATATTCGGCCGGTCAATGATATCGATGATCTCACTTGCAAGGTCGAGCGTTTGGACGCTGCAGTCGGCTTGCCCCAGGAACTCGAACGCAAGCCCGACGCCGTGGCGGTGAGCAATGTCGCCGAGTTCGTTAAGCACGCGGACCGATTCCTCGATGATCTGCTCTTTGGTCGCATCGTCGGGCAGCTTGCCCGGAACAACGACGATGTACGGGCAATCCAATTCGCCTGCTATCGAGCAGAGCTTTTCACACTCGTCCCTGATCGCGGCATGATCCTCCGGCGTACGGAACGTAATGTGCTCGATCGAATTGATCGACCATGGCTCAAGGCTCGCTTCGTCGAGCAGCCGTTTGAGATCGGCGGTGGAATTATTTTCGAGAAAATCGATCAGCTTTGTCTTCCAAAGCTCGATCAGATCAAAACCCGCGGCATGCGCCGCCTGGATGTCGGTGGCGAGGTCGGCGTGCATTGTGGTCGCCCCGTTTAGTGCTATCTTCATGGCAAAATGTTGGCTTTATCTCCTAAATTAGCGTAATTTTAGCATATTCTTTGTTAAGATGTAGGTGAGCAACCGGCATCTCCCATCGAGCCTCTAATCGTCAAGCTGGAGAAAAATGTGAACGAAAGTTTTCTCCGTTCAAAAATAATGAAAAAGATCTTTGCCGCGACATTGTTAGCGTTCATCTTGTGTTTTACCGCCTCGACACAGACGTCGGGCGACGGCAGCCTCCGAAGTGTCAGCCAGCTCGACGAGCAAGACCGCGGCAAGGATGGCAAGATAGTTACGCTGCCGGCCGATGAGCATATCAAACGCGGCTACGTCTATCTCGATAACCGTCACTTCCCCGAGGCCCGCGAACATTTTCAACGCGTGATCGATGTCTATCCCAACGATCCGCTGCTGCCGCGGGCCTTGTTCGGCCTTGCCCGGGCGTTTATGTGGGAAAAGCGATATGTGAGCGCCATCCCGTATTTTGCACGCGTTTCGAACGAGTTCCCCGCTACCAAAGACGGCCGTGAGGGCCTCGCATTTATGGGAGCGTGCCACGTTCGGATCGGCAATAACGCTGAGGCCGCAAAGATCTACGAAAAATACACGACGCTGTATCCGGCGGGCGAACGGATCGATTCGGCATACCTGAACATCATCGACGCACTTCGCGAAGCCGGAAAATATGACGACGCGATCCAGTGGGTCGACAAAGCGAAGGTTAAGTTTGCCGGACAGCCGACCGCGATCAACGCAATGCAGGCTCGCGTACGACTGGAGATCTATCGCAAAGACTGGCCCGCTGCGGTAGCCGCTGCCGACGAGCTGCTCAAATTTCCGAGCTTTTCGGGCTCGATGACGACCGACGGCGAGATCCGCTATCTAAAGGCCGTCGCACTAGACAATGCGGGCAAAAAGGCCGAGGCATTGGCAGTCTTTCAGTCGATCCCGGACGCAAACGGCTCGTATTGGGGCGGCCTCGCGTCGGATCGAATTAATGCGAGCAGCCGCGTCAAGCGTATCGCTCAAGTATCATCAACGTCCGGCAGCGACTATCCGGCGGCCTTTCGAACCGAAGTGCTGCAATACGCCAAGCCTAAAGGCATAGATCCGCGGTTCGTGTTGGCGATAATGAAGCAGGAAAGTACTTTTCGTCCCGGCATCAAATCGCCGTCCGCCGCCCGCGGGCTGCTCCAGCTGGTGATCGATACGGCAGCAAAATACAACGAGCGGGCCGGAATCGCAGATCTCCAGCCCGACGATCTCTATAAACCGGCGGTCAATATCGCGATCGGGACGACATATATTCAGGACCTGA
>JBDTZO010000087.1:0-31789 GCA_040005135.1 Acidobacteriota bacterium
CGTTAGTCAAATAATTCTTTATTTGTGCCATTTGTGTCATTCGTGGCGAAAAAATCTCTATTTCGCATCCATCCAGTTGTCGCCGTCGCCGATCTCAACGATCAGCGGAACGTCCAGCTTTGCGGCAGCCTCCATTTCGCGTTTTATGAGGACCTTGGCTGCATCGACCTCGGTTTCAGGGCCTTCGAACAGCAGTTCATCGTGGACCTGCATGATCATCTTTGTTTCGAGCTTTTCTTTTTTAAGGGCGTTTGCGACTCGGATCATGGCGATCTTGACAATGTCGCTAGCGGTGCCCTGAATAGGCATGTTGATCGCTTCGCGTTCGGCGCGGGCACGGATCGCGAAGTTGCGGTCGTTGATCGATGCAAAATTACGCCGCCGGCCGAACAGGGAAGTGATGTGGCCCTTCTCACGAGCCTCGTGCGGAATTCGGTCCATGTATTCGCGAATGCCCTTATAGGTCGCGAAATAATCGTCGATGACCTTGCGGGCCTCGGCCTTTGAGATGCCGACACGCTGCGAGAGTCCGAACGCCTCGACGGCATACGCGATGCCGAAATTGACGATCTTCGCGAGACGCCGCTTCTCCTTCATCTCTTTATCGGTCGTCGCGCCGAACACGAGCCTCGCAGTCTGTGCGTGAATGTCCTCATTATTTTTGAACGCCGCCAACATATTCGCGTCCTGCGTGATGTGGGCGAGAATTCGCAGTTCGAGCTGCGAATAATCGGCCGAGATGAGCTTATTGCCTTTTTCCGGAATGAACGCTCGTCGAATTCGCTGGCCGAGCTCGGTGCGGACCGGAATATTCTGCAGATTGGGCTCGGTCGAGCTTAAACGGCCGGTTGCTGCGACGGCCTGATTGAGGCATCCGTGAATGCGGCCGTCGGACGCGATCATTTTAGGCAACGCATCGGCGTAGGTTGCCCGCAGCTTATCCAGTTCACGGTAGTCGATGATGTGCTGTGCGATCTCGTAGGTCGAGGCGAGCTCGACCAAAACGTCATGGCTGGTCGAGATCTGGCCTGTAGCTGTCTTGCGGCCTGTTTCGATATTAAGTTCGCCAAGCACCTCGCCGACCTGCTTGGGCGAGCCGATGTTGAATTCACGTCCCGCAATCCCGTAGATCTTGTCTTTCAGCGAATCCAGCTCTTTTCCGATAAATTCCGAGAATGTCTTGAGGCTCTTATCGTCGACCTTCATTCCGGCAAGCTCGATGTCCACCAGAACCGGTATTAGCGGCAGTTCGATATCCGCGTACACCTTTCCAAGGTCCTGCTCGTGAAGTTTTGCCCTCATGATCGGGGCGAGACGTGCGACAAAGTCGGCGTTCTCAGCCGTCCGGAATGCTGCCTCGTCAAATCCTGCGGGAACCGTATGTGCCGCGTCCGTGTCCGCATAGATCTGGGCCAAAAACGGTATCGGATAGCTCGACCGCGTCGATTCGAGCAGGTAAGCGGCGATCAGGATGTCGTCCTTGACGGATTCGGGGCGAATGCCGAGAGCGAGCAGCGATCCGAGATTGCGTTTTTCGTCGTAAGCGGACTTTTCGAGAAACGTGTTGGTGAGGATGTCCTTTAACGGCCGCACCGCCGCGTCCCTGCCGCCCTCAAAGTTCTGGAGATCGATGTAAAATGCCTCGCCATTCCCGAGCCCGATTCCGACGCCGTCCGGAGCGACCTTTCCAAAGCACGCTCCTTTTTCGCCGGATCCGCCGTCGTTGACGTGAAAGCTCCAGCGCTCGATCTCGAACAACCGCCGGATCAATTTATCGAGACTTTCGCGGTCCTTAATGATGGAATATTTGGTTTCCACAACCGCGTCGCCTGTGCGTGAATCGAACAAGCCGCCAGCCGGATCCATTGACGTCGCCGGCGGAGCGGCGGCCCCGGCAAACTCTGCAGTGAGCGTTTTGAATTCGAGTTCGCGAAAAAGTTCGTAGGCAAGCGTTCGGTCGGGCTCGCACATCTCAAGCGCCTTGAGGTCGAGATCGACAGGCACTTCACAGTGAACAGTTGCGAGTTCGAGTGACTGTTTAATGATCGCCTGATTATTCTGCAGGCTTTCGCGATATGTCTTATGGCTGATCTTGTCGGCATTCTCCATTGCGGCGAGAGCCGAGCCCCACTCGGTGACGAGCTTGAGGGCGCCTTTTTCGCCAATGCCCGGGGCACCTGGAATATTGTCGACCGCGTCCCCCATTAGCCCGAGCAGGTCGACGATCTTGTTTGGCGGGACCCCGAATTTGTTAATGACCCACGCCTCGTCGCACCATTCGATCGGCGGCACTGGCACTTTTCGCTTCAAGTTTTGCGAATTTTGCCGCATCCCGATGATGTGCGGGTCACATACAAGCTGGCAGAGGTCCTTGTCGTTCGAAACTATAACGGCCTGCATTCCCTGGGCTTTAACCTTATGAGCGAGCGTGCCTATAACGTCATCAGCTTCAAATCCGTCGTACTTGACGATCGGTATACAGAACGCCTCGCAAACTCGCACAATGTACGGTAACTGTGACGCCAGATCCTCGGGCATATCGGGACGATTGGATTTGTAATCTGCGGACATTTCGTGTCGAAATGTCGGAGCCATCGTGTCGAAGACGGCGGCGACGTAATCTGGCTTTTCGTCCTTGATCAGCTTGCGCAGCATGTTGGTAAACACGAAAACCGCTTGTGTTACCTGGCCCTTGCTGTTGTGCATCGGCTCCTGTTTCATGCCCATCGGCGCGAAAAAAGCTCGGAAGATGTGGGACATCGAGTCGATCAGAAATACTCTTTTCATTCGGACTACTTTACCACGACTTTGCCCGGATCGAAGGCTCCGCCGTCGACCGAAACGGCACGAAGCATAGCCACTTTTGATTCCTGCGCAAATGCCTTTTGCAAGTAGCGGCTTAGGGGATATCCGATCCTGGCGAGCAGCGCGCCAGGCTGCGAAAAGGCGTAGAGGTCATAACAAACTTCGCCGGTCGCCAAATCAAATTCGACCGTGAAACGCTCTTCGCCGATCTCGCCGTGCTCGGTAAGCGTGCCGTAAGCAAATCCAAATTTCCGTATCTCGGATTCCTCGTCGATCGTGTAAACGATTCGCGCGGCGTTGAGCGAATAAAACCCGAAATGCCTGACCGCGATAGCGACCGTCGTGCCGACCTCGATCGGGGCGTCGTCTGGGAGCAGTCGGGTCCACGGCATGTCGAACATCTTCCATTGGCGTATCGCAATACGGGCTCGCTCATAGGTTTCGCAGCCTTCGCCGATAAGTACGCGATTGTGGTCAATATTGTATCCATCAGGAGGTTGCCCAAGCGTCGCACCGATCTCGGCGTACGAGAAAGTATCGCCTTCGCGGTCCGCAAGAAATCGGTCGACCGCCGCTGGAGTTGGTGCCGTTAACAGAAACATATCGTTACCTTAAGATGGTTCGCAGTCCTCAACTGTAGACCAAGTTTGACACATTTTTAGCTGTACGATATTCTTTACGTTCGTCTTTTGACCGAGGCGAAGCGATGTTTGAAAGGTGGACGCGAGTTTAACAAGGCACCTTTAATGTGTTTTCTGACCGGTTCGTCTAGGGGTTAGGACACCGCCCTTTCACGGCGGCAACACGGGTTCAAATCCCGTACCGGTTACCATCTTTTATTACAATTTTTGCATCAGACCTGATGAGACGAATTCGCTTTGCATAAGAGCGAATTTTTTATTTTGGGGGCTAAATGCTGAAACGAATTGCCATATTTACCATTCTGGTGCTCGGCGCATGTATAAACGCCGCGGCACAATCGGCGAATGACACCGTCCTGGTGCTGCCGTTTCAAAACACGTCCGACAAGGCCGAGTTTAACTGGGTCGGCGAGAGTTTTGCCCGCTCCCTGTCCGAATTGCTCCGCGTTCCCAACCTTAATGTCGTCTCGAACGACCAGCGTAAGATCGTCCAGCAAAAGCTAAATATCCCTCTAACGAATCTTCCGAGCCTCGCAACATCGCTCAAACTGGCACGCGAAGTCGGGTCGACGCTGCTCATCACGGGCTCATACAACATTATTCCCGCGCAGGCTGATGTCGCTGCGACGATCAACGTGACCGTCAAGACGATCCGCGTCAACGAAGGCCGATTTATCAGCGAAGAACTGCCCGACGGACGCCGGATAACACGCGATATCAATTTGAACGATGCGCTCGGCAACCTGCAGTCTGTCCAGGGCCAAATAGCATATCAAATACTTTATCAACGGGATAAATCGCTGCCGTTTTCGCAGAACCAACTGATCGAAGCCGCCAGCAAGGTGCCGGCAAGAGCGTTCGAAGCGTATACAAAAGGACTATTATCGACCGCTCCCGAGGCACGTGAAAACTATTTCAAGAACGCAGTGCGTTTATACGCCGAGGCGACGCCGGGCGGCACGTATTCCGACGCTGCGATCGAACTCGCCCATCTTTATCTCGGCCAGCGTAAATTCAGCGACGCGATCAACTATTTCGAGCAGGTAATAAACTCCGAGCAGCAGTGCCGCGACAAGGCAAAGACTGATAACCGTCCGGGCCAGTGTAATGACGAGATCCTTGCCGAGGCGTCGTTCTATATCGGACTCGTTCATCTGCAGCAGTTTAATTTTGAACGCGCGATGGCCGTTTTGCGGCCGCTTGCCGAGGATATGAAGCTGACCAGCGTTTACAACGCTCTCGGTGCGATCGAGGTTCAGGCATCGCGTGCAGAAAAGAAAAATCCTGCAAAAGCAGCTGGATTGCTCGCGGACGGTGTTGATCTGCTAAAAAAAGCGGCCGATTCGACGCCTGACGACGGAAACGTGAGGTTTAATTACGGGGTCGCACTCTATTTGAGTGGCGATATGGTGAGTGCGGCGGCTCAGTTTCGAGCTGCGATCGTCGCAAATCCGAAAGACGGAGAGGCGTATTACATCCTAGGCAAGGATCTCGAGGGGTTAAAGGAACCGACGGCCGAAGACATGACGAAACAGGCCCAGCGTTTCCTGACCGAAAACAACCGCTACGCTAAGCTCGAGACGGAATGGCAAAAGTCCAAGACCATAAACGATATTCCTCTACGAGTGGTCCAGCCGTCGCGTAAGGATTTTGTGGCGGTCATTCTCAGCCGGCGACAGGGAACGCCGGTTCAGCCGCAGCTGAACGAAACGGACACGCTGCTTGCCCAGGCCCGCTCGCAGGTCAAGAACGGTCAGGACGATGACGCGATGGCAACGCTGCGGCGCGTGCTCGCGAGCGAACCGATGAGCGCCGAGAGCTATTTGCTGCTCGGAAAGATCCATCTGCGACGTGGCGACCTCGAGCAGGCGATCAGTTCGTTCAAGACATCCGTCTTCTGGGATAACCGTCTCGTTGACGCCCACGTCAGCCTCGGCAAGATCTATGTCGAAAGGGGTGACTGCCTGCAAGCAAAAAATTACGCCGCTTCGGCCGCTGAGATCGATCCCGAGAACCAGGATGTGCTCGCTCTTCAGCGGCTTTCCGAACGCTGTTCGAAATAACGCAAAACGTCACAGTCAAAAACCCGATCTCGCCGTCCTAGTCCTAACCGTGCGGCCATTCCATATTTATTATTCAGAGTAAAGCCCAATAAACACGGGCTTTTAGCCGTTTCGCGTCGGTTATCTGTGCGAAGCTTTGGGCTAGGCCGACGCTTTGGCACGCTACGTGCTATATGGAACAGTGGCTAGCTTGATGAAGTTAATCAAGACCCCGCCGCCATCACTACACCGAGCGCAGCCTGCCGCTGTGTTTGAACACCTTCCGAGCGTTCCTACAGTTGTCCTTCCCTTAGAGCCCGGCCGAAACGGCCGGGCTTTCCTCTTTTAAACTCATATATATCAGTTATTTAATGGAATATCGTGAAATTACCGGTTTTCGTTCATATTGATGTGTGAGTTGGCTCACGCCTGTCGGCAATTGGTTCAATTTGAACGATTAACGTCGGCCGGAAGGGCGAATGACGAAAATTGTCAGTACCGCCGTGACAATAATTGCTCATTTGTCACTTTTAAGTACTCAACGTGATCGGTTTTGATTCAAAATGACCTGTCCGCTGAAAACAAGTGCAGGGCTGCGTCGCGAATATCCCTTGGATATCGACACAATGTACTTTCGGGGGAAGAGCCAGTGCGAGTCGCCTTGCGGGTTTTTCTGCTAACATCTTTGAGATGCAACGCCCGCGGCTTAAGCAAATATTCCCGGACTGGACGAACGCCACTCTCGCTCTGATCGCGGCAGCGATGCTGGCCCTCTCATTTCCCGATTTTGAATTGTGGTGGATAGCGTGGATCGCCCTTATACCGCTCATGTTCGCGATCGAGCGGGAAAAGGCTTCGATTCTGCGGTCGTCCATTACGGGCTGGATATTCGGAACTGTGTTCTTTTTTGGTACGTGCTGGTGGCTCGCGTATGCTCCGATCCACTACGCTGGTTTTCCGCCGATTCTCGCCTATTCACTAGTATTCATCGCTACCCTCGTTGCCGGAATTTTCCCCGCGATCTTTGGGGGAATTTTGGCAGTCCTTTTGCGACGGTTTGGCTCTTTGGCATTTCTTGCCGCGCCGTTCGTCTGGGTGTTCAGCGAGTTTCTGCGGTACTGGCTGACGGGGAATAATTGGAACGCGATCGGGTACTCGCAGGCTTTTCAGCACTCCTTTTTCTTTGCGGTATCGATCGGCGGCGTTATGGCGGCGAGTTTCTGCACGGCGTCGATAAGCTCGCTAATCTCCTACGTCCTTTTTGGCACGGCAGTCAAGCATCGAGTCTTAATTGCGATCGGTGCCAGCGCTTTGGTGGTAGCAGCCAATCTTTATTTATCAGCAGATTATGGCCCTCGCCTAAAGCGTGAGTTTCCGGAAGGGCCGAATACTGTGTTCGCCATTCAGTCCAACGTCCCGATGAGCGGCCTTGATTCGCGTAAGTTAGAAGCGCTTCGCCAGCGTCAGATCGACCTGGCTGAAACGGAGATCGCAAAACTACGATCGACCAATAGCGAACAACCAACGACCGTTATCCTCCCCGAATCGCCGATGAACTTCATGTACAACGACGACCGCGAATTTCAGCATTTTATCGGAGATTTTGCCAGGCGAAACAATGTGAGCGTGTTGTTCAACTCGGCCGAGCCGGATAAGACGAACGGCAAGTATTTTAACGCGGCCGTGATGGTCGGGCCCGAGGGCCGCGAGATCGGCGAATACGACAAGATCTATCTCTTGCCGTTCGGCGAGGCCGTGCCGCCGTTTCTCGAAGGGATCGTGCCGGGCTTCGTCGGAAATTTTTCATACGGCCGCAATTACGACCTTTTACCGGTCGGCGATGCCAAAGCCGGGGTCATGATCTGTTTCGAATCGCATTTCGGCCAGCTCTCGCGGCATTATGCCGCAAACGGTGCTGACGTGATCATCGAAATGACCAATGACGGCTACCTCGGTCCGACGCCCGTGCTCAGACAACACCTCGCGAACGCCGTTTTTCGCGCGGTCGAGACGAATCGGCCTGTGCTTCGAGTCACAAACGTCGGCGTCACCGCCTATATAAACGCACGCGGCGAGGTTGTCGATCCGGCTCCGACATACGCCGAAGCCACCCGCGTCTGGAGCGTCTCCAAATCCGACGGCTCCCAAACGTTCTACGTCCGCTTCGGCGACTGGTTCGCGTGGCTGTGTTCGGCCGTGACTATCATGTTACTCGGCTATTCCGCTATGCGGAGAAAGCGTCAGCTGCTTAACCCGGAAATAAGTGATAACTGATAGCTGATAACTGATAATTTGCGTGGTAAGCTCGTTGTTGGTAATCAGCTATCAGTTATCACTTATTCCGAAAGAAATGGAACTCACAGACCTTCAAACAAAATTCGACGAGATCAAATACAAAGTTACCCAACTTGGGAGGTTTCTTTGACGCACCTGCAAAACTTGCCGAGCTAGAACAGTCTGAAAAGCTCATATCGGAACCCGGTTTCTGGGATGACCAAGCCGGTGCGCAGAAGGTGGTTCAACGGCGGAGTTTGATCGAAAAGGCCTTGGCGCGGCAGGCAGCGTTTGAGACAGGTGTGTCCGACGCCGAAATACTGTTCGATTTTGCAGTGACCGATCCTGATTCCGCGGTCGAGCTCGTCAAGCTTATCCATAAGCTCGAATCTGATGTCGACCTTGCGCAGACGGAGAGCCTGCTTTCCGGCGAGACGGACGCGAACAACGCGATCTGCTCGATCCAGGCCGGAGCCGGCGGCACTGATGCCCAGGATTTTGCTCAGATGCTGCTGCGAATGTACCTTCGATGGTGTGAGAAAAAGGGGTTTAAGGCGGAGATCCTCGACGAGCAGTCCGGCAGCGAGGCAGGCATGAAATCGGCAACGTTTCGTGTTGAGGGCGAATACGCATATGGCCTGCTGTCAGCTGAGGCTGGCGTCCATCGGCTTGTGCGGATCTCGCCCTTTAATTCCGGTGGCAGCCGCGAGACTTCATTTGCCTCGCTATTTGTCTCGCCTGAGATCGACGAAAACATCGAGGTCAACATTGAGGACAAGGACCTGCGTATCGACACGTACCGCTCGACCGGTGCGGGCGGCCAGCACGTCAATACGACAGATTCGGCGGTAAGAATTACACATATGCCCAGCGGAATTGTGGTAACTTGTCAGAACCAGCGTTCGCAGATCCAAAATCGAGCGGTCGCGATGCAAGTCCTGCGTTCAAAACTATACGAACTCGAACTCGAAAAGCGCCGCGAGGGAGCCGCTGAACTCGAGGCGACCAAGCAGGACATATCCTTTGGCTCCCAGATCCGAAATTACGTTCTGCACCCTTACCGTTTGGTCAAAGATACTCGGACAAAATTCGAACGCTCCGACGTCGAAGCCGTCCTCGACGGTGACATCGACGATTTTATAAGAGAGTTTCTAGTCTTTAAGAAGCAGGGATAGCTGACGCAGAATAGGAGAGAACTGTTTCATCGCCTCGAACCTATCGCCCATAAGGTACATGAAAGTTTGCCCAACATGCAGCGAGACCTATAAGGACGACGACATTAATTTTTGTCTCGCGGACGGGACCACTTTGCTTAAGAAAAAGAACGGCAAGCCTCCTGTCCATTCCAAGCTGAACGACGTGATCGCCTTGATCTTAGCGGCTGTTGCTGTGCTCGTGTTTCTGTGTCTAATTACTAGCAATCCGGACGACCGATCGCTCATATCGACAGGCGGCGGATTGCCGAGCACGAGGAATTGGGTCGGGGTCGTGGGGGCAAATATCGCGGCGATAGGCCTGAGCTCATTCGGATGGACGGCGTACTTTTTTCCGTTGCTCATCGCGTTGATCGCATGGCGCGTTTACCAATCGGACACGCTCGTGCCGCGGGCCTCGCGAGTTGCGGGTTACATCTTGTTTGCGTTCTCACTGTCGGGACTGACCACGCTTTTTGGCGGGTACGGAGCGATAGTCGGCGAGGCGACGGCACAGGGTACAGCCCATTTTATTGGTACGATCGGAGCTGGGATCCTGCTGCTCGCGATCTTTGGAAGTTCGATCTTGCTGATCACCAATTTCACGCTTGGCGGATTCCTCAGTCATCTTGAGCTGGCTTGGGAAAACGTTAGCATTCGCCTTCAGGAATGGTGGAAACTCCGTCGCGCCGGACGGGTCGAAGAAGTTTCGGCGGCGCAGGCTCGCGCCGAGAAGCGTAAGAAGCAACGTGACGTCATCCCTGACGAAGCACTTCCGCCGACGATCTCGGTTGGCGATATGCAGGCTGCTGCCGCGTCGGCTGCGGCCGTGATGGGCCAGATCCGGCCCGTTTTCGAGGATGATCCGGTAGATTCGATCCCGACGATCGACACCCGTGACGATCCCTACGAAACACGAAAAGTCATCGATCCTGAGATCGCCGACGTTCCCATCAAGCCGCGGACAAAGACCCTCGCACTCGACGAAGCTCCAACGATCGACGATGACGAAGTGTCAGTCGAACTCGTCAAGCCGGCTGAGGCCCAGAACTACGAGAATTATAAGCTGCCCGACACCGAGCTGCTCAGCGAAGCGCCGGTCGCTATATCTCACAAGGAATCCGAGCTGCGCGATGTCGCGACATTGCTTCAGCAAAAGACGGCGGAGTTTAACGTTCCGGGAAAGGTCGTCCACATCGCTCCCGGCCCGGTCGTGACAACTTTCGAATTCAAACCCGACGCAGGCGTCAAATATTCGCGTGTGACCGGCCTGGTCGATGATCTATGTCTTGCATTAAAGGCCCCGTCGATTCGAATTGATCGCATTCCTGGCAAGGCATACGTAGGCATCGAAGTGCCAAATCCCAAACGCGAGGTTATCTTCCTTCGCGAAGTGATGGAATCGACGAAATTCAAGGATGCCGAATCGCTGCTAACGCTCGGTTTGGGTAAGACCATCGACGGTGCAAAATATGTCGCCGATCTTGCCAAAATGCCGCATTTGCTGATCGCCGGTGCGACTGGTGCCGGTAAATCGGTCGGTGTAAATACGCTCATAATGTCGATCCTCTATAAGGCCAAGCCGGACGAGGTGAAATTCATCATGGTCGACCCGAAGCGGCTCGAGCTCGGGCTTTACGCCGACATTCCGCATTTGGCGACGCCGATCATTACCGATCCTAAGCGTGCAGCAGTCTCGCTCCGCTGGGCCGTGACCGAGATGGAACGCCGCTATAAGGATCTAGCGGGCTATGGCGTCCGAAATATCGCGGGCTATAACGAAAAGGCGAAACAGCTCAACAAGGACGAAAAATGGGACGACTCCGGTCAGCCGCACCGAATTTTGCCTTACATCGTCATCATCATCGACGAGCTTGCTGATCTGATGATGGTTTCGGGCAAAGAGGTCGAGGAATCGATCACACGTCTCGCCCAGATGGCACGCGCCGTCGGTATTCATCTCGTCCTCGCTACACAGCGGCCGTCGGTCGACGTCATTACCGGGCTGATCAAGGCCAATTTCCCGTCGCGGATCTCGTTCCGCGTTTCGTCAAAGGTGGATTCGCGGACGATCATTGACGGAAACGGAGCTGAGAGCCTGCTGGGAAACGGCGATATGCTATTCCTGCCGCCGGGCAATTCGCAGGTCACGCGTGTGCACGGAGCGTTTGTGGACGAGGCCGAGATCGGTAAGGTCGTTGATTTTATCAAGGCTCAGGGACGCCCGGAATACGACACAACCATCACGAAGACCGATGAGGAGCTTGATGACAGCGGCGATCTGCCGGGCCGCAAAGATCCGCTCTTTAACGACGCTCTCAAAACGGTCGTTCAAGCAAAAAAGGCCTCGACATCGCTCCTCCAACGACATCTGCGTATCGGCTACGGACGAGCGGCGGCGATCCTCGACGCAATGGTCCGCGAGGGCTACATTGGCGAGATGGACGGCTCGACTCGTGCCCGTCCGATCCTTCCCAAAGCATATGAGGATATGCAGGATATTTCCGAAGGTGCTTTGGGTGACGACGCTCCGCCGTTCTAATTTGAGGGTCTCTGGTAATTCGATGAAAACGATCAGCTCAAAGGCTCGAATTGTGATCGTGATTCTCGTGTTTTTCGTGGCGGCAACCGCGGCCTGCACTTCGCGAGTTGTATATGACAGACCGGCGACAAATGCAGCTTCGCCTGAAGCGGTCAACATCAACACGGCGACGGCGGACGAGCTGGAACGGCTGCCGCATATCGGCCGCAAGACGGCTGATGCGATCGTCGAATTTCGTAGCGTCAACGGTCCCTTTCGCCGGTCTGAACAGGTAATGCAGATCCGCGGAATGAGCGAATCACGATTCGCCGAGATAAGCCCTTTTATCAGAACTGAATAGCTCCCGTTTCGGATGCCAATCGATCGCAAACTCCCAAACTTTAACCGTTATCCGATGTTTTGGCTGGGGCTGTCGTTTGCCGGTGGAATATTGATTTCGCGTGCGATCAATCTCGAATTGTGGGCTCCGGTCACCGCCTCAATCGGGCTCGGGCTCATAGCTTTTATCTTCCGTAAACGTGAATACGCAGTTTACTTAGTTCTCGTCGCCTTCGGTGCTGCAGGACTGGCGTCAGCGACGATCCAAAGCCGGCCAGCGGCGGCTGACCGGATCAAAACGATCTACGACAATGACATTGTCCGGTCGGGCGATCCGGTCGAGGTCGAGGGCGTTCTCGTGGGGCGGCCCGAAGCTTCGATCGACGGTTCGTTCCTGACGATGCGGGCCGAAATACTGGGGTTGCGCGGCAGCGAAATGGCGGTCACGGGAAATGTCCGCCTGTTTGTGCCGTATGCCCGTAATGACTCAGCACAGTTGGACCTCAATTACGGTTCGCGGATCCGCGTTTCGTGCAAACTTGACCGTGACGAAGCATTCTTAAACCCGGGCGTCATTCCCAAAAAAGAGATCCTCGACCGGCAGCAGATCGATGCGACCGGAGCAGTTAAAAGCTCAAAGCTAATAGAAAAACTTGCGGACGAGAGCGTGTTTCTGCCGCTTGCGTGGGTGTACGATCAGCGCGCGCGGCTGATAGATGCGTTTCGAGCCAATCTCAGTCCGCGTGCGGCGGGCGTAATGATCGCGAGCCTGCTCGGCGATAAATACTTTCTGGACAAAGAAACCGCCGATCTTTTTCGTGACGGCGGCACGTTTCATATTCTAGTCATTTCGGGTCTGCACATTACGATAATTGGGGGACTTCTGCTGCTTCTGATCCGCAAGATCACGCGAGATCGACGGATCCAGATGCTCATAACTGTTTCGGCGCTCTGGGCATACACGCTCGCTGTGGGCGCTAATGTTCCGGTGGTTCGTGCGACATTGATGTTTACGGTGGTGCTCGCGTCGTATGTCATTTATCGTCAAGTGTCGCTGCTCAATTCGCTTGGGATTTGTTCGATCGTGCTGCTCGTTTGGCGTCCGTCAGACCTCTTTGAGCCTTCGTTCCAGCTCACGTTCATCAGCGTCGCGGCGATAATCGTTTTGGCATATCCACTCGTCGACGCCTTCAACCGCATTGGCACCTGGACGCCGAACGCCGCGACACCGTTCCCGCCCAATGTTCCGCTGTGGCTGCGGCGCCTGTGCGAAACGATCTACTGGAACGGAGACGCGTGGGAGATTGAATCGCGGCGAAACGTGTGGTCGGCTCGCATTTTTAAGTCGCCGTATTTCGCCGATCGGCTCTTGCGCGGCCTCCAGCGCACGGCCCGCTACCTGTTCGAGGGCGTTCTGGTTTCGCTGATCGTGCAGGTTTCGATGCTGCCGCTATCGGTCGTTTATTTTCACCGTGTCTCTGTCTCATCCGTGATCCTAAATCTATGGGTCGGCGTATTTATCGCCGTCGAAAGCGTGGCGGCCGTCGTCGGAGCCCTGATCGCGAGGGTCAGCGACCTCCTCGCAGCTCCGTTTTTTTCGCTGGCGGAGTTTGCCGACCGGCTTATGCTCATCCTGCCGCGGATGTTCGCTGACAATGGCCTCGCCAGTTTTCGTTTGCCTGCGTATGTCGGTGCGGGCAGAGCGGTCTATTTTCTCTATGCTCTGCCGCTTCTGATCCTGGCAATAGCGGCCGCGAAGTGGAAGCCTTTTGATCTCAAACTTCGCTCGCCGTGGCTGAAGTTGGCAGTGCTTGCGCCCGCAATGCTGACGCTGGCCGCATTTATCTCGATCATCGTGGTCCACCCATTTAGTTCTCCGCGACCGGACGGGCGTCTTCATTTCGACTTTCTCGACGTGGGCCAGGGCGATTCGGCTCTGGTGACGTTTCCGGACGGCACAACGCTGCTGGTCGACGGCGGCGGGCGAACTAATTACAAGGCGGCAAACATGGCGGATGGCGAACCATTCTTGCCCGATTCGCGCGGCATCGGAGAGGCGGTCGTTTCGGAATTCCTGTGGTATCGCGGTTATTCGCGGATCGATCACATTCTGGCGACGCACGCGGACGCCGACCACATTCAGGGACTCAATGATGTCGCAAAGAATTTCTCGATCGGCACAGCGGCGTTCGGACGCATGCCGCTCGCTGACCCGGAATACGCAGAGCTTGCCGCGGTCCTCAATCGCCGCGGCATACCGATCGAGTCTGTCGCCCGCGGCGATCACCTCACGTTTGGCGGTGTCTCGATCGAGGTTCTTAATCCAAACGCAACGGGCGATCCGACGGCGGTTTCCGACAACGACCACTCGGTCGTGCTGCGCATTTCGATGGGTGAGCGGGCGTTCCTGCTGACCGGCGACATTGAACGATCCGCTGAAAGCGAGCTAGTCGCCGGCGGACCGATCGCTGCTGACCTCATCAAGGTCCCGCACCACGGCAGCCGAACGTCGTCGACACCGGATTTTGTTTCCGCAGTGAGCCCCCAGATCGCCGTGATCTCGGTCGGCCGCACGTCGCCGTTCGGCCATCCGCACAAGGATGTCGTAGACCGCTGGCGGGCGGCGGGCACCGAAGTCATGACTACCGGCGAACGCGGAACGATCTCGGTATCGACCGACGGCCACGATCTGGAATTGAGGAGATTTCAGCAGTAGAAAAGTGCGGGGGCAAGATCGCATTTCTGACTGTCACTGTTTGCCCAGATCTGGTGGTCTACCCAAGTCATAAATAATAGAAAAAGGCAGGAGCGAATATCGCTCCTGCCTTGTTTCGATCCTTGAAGATCAGGTTTATCGCGGAACGTCCAGATAGAAGGCGTTCTTCCAAGCATCGCCTTCTTTGACGTCGAAAGATGCTACCCATAGCGTCGGGGCTATCGGCTTACCGTCACATGTACCCTGCGAATTGGCCTTATAGGTAACTAATGCCGCGTCCGGAGCGAGCTGGACACCCATCGGTTCGGCAAACGCATATCCAAGGCCGGTGCATTTGGGCTCGGACCATCCCTTGATCGATTCGGCCCGATCTTTGCGGCCCATGCCGCCGAACGACACAAAATCCTTTGCCATGACGCTTTCGACACCTGCGATGTCACGAGCCTTCCATGAATCCCAAGCCTTTTTCTCAACCGCCATCAGCGCGTCAGTCGACGGATCAGGAGCGCTCTCGGTTGCCTTGGCTTCGCCTGTTTTAGCTTTCGGCGTCGGAGCCTTTGCGTCGACAATAGGCTGTTCGCTGTAGAAAACATTTTTCCATTTGTCGCCATCGCGGACGTATGCGCTGGCCGACCATGTTTCGGGAGTTCCCTTTTTGCCATCGCATGTATAATCCTGAGCCGCCTTAAAGGTCAATACGGCAACATCATTTCCGATCGGCGTCATTTGTTCGTCCGAGAAAGAGTAACTCTTGACGTCGCACT
This sequence comes from Acidobacteriota bacterium, assembly GCA_040005135.1. Taxonomy (GTDB): domain Bacteria; phylum Acidobacteriota; class Blastocatellia; order Pyrinomonadales; family Pyrinomonadaceae; genus OLB17. Next base: position 15,296 of record JBDTZO010000087.1, read on the forward strand.
TTTGCGCAGCAAAAGATTTGAGGTTGTCGGCCTTGGACTGGCGGCCGGTCGTCGAGCTGAAGCCGACGTACTTGTCCGACAGAAAATCGGCCGTTGCCTTTTCATCGTGGTTCTTCCAGGCTTCCCAGCCTTGTTTCTCGATCGCCAATAGTGCGTCCTTGCTGGCCGGGGCCGCCGCGGTCTTTGCCGCAGAATTAGACGCATTCGAGTTTGTCTTGTTCGTAGTGTTGACCGAGTTTGCGGCATTGGCTGGCTTGTTATCGGCCGGAGCACCACACGCAGAAGCTAAACCGGCGGCGGCCGCAAGCAGAAGTAAGCTGATTGTTTGTTTCATCTGAAGGTCTCCTATTTTCTTACGGGCCAAACAGACCCAGTTAATAACGGGCTGGATACACGACAGCGACGAGAGTTGTATGAAGCGCCCTTATATTCACATTGGCTCGGCAGGTTGTCAAGCTTCTTAGTTTGCCGCGACGCAAAAAAGCCGGAACCTCGACGGGCTCCGGCTTTCGTGTTTGTATACTCGCTGCTTAGATCAGCGGGCGGCAGACTCGAACATGAATGCAAGCTTCCATGAATCGCCTTCTTTTGCGTAGAAGGCGGTCTGATAGATTGGCCCGTTCTTCATACCGTCACAGGTGCCGTCGGCCTGACCCTTTAAGGTTAGGATCTCGACTGTCGGCGACAATGCGGATGCAATTCCGTCCGAGACCTTTACGCTGTTTACGCCTTCGCATTTCATTTCAGTGGTCCAGCGGTTGATGACGGCCGTTTTGCCGCTGATCCACATTCCGGCGGGATCGACGATCGAGAGATTCGCAGCGGTCATCTCGTCAAACTTCTTAGCGTCTTTTGCCTTGAAAGCTTCCCAGCCCATCGTCTGCAACTTTACGAGGGAATCGGTATTGGCGTCGGCGATAGGCTTGCCCGGGGCGGTCGCAGTATTGGCACTGCTGTTTGCGTTAGAGTTCGATGCCATCTTGCTGTCGGGCTTCGCGGCTTCCTTTTTGGCAGTCGGAGCGGCGGGCTTAGCTTCGGGTTTGGGAGGATTTTTCGGGTCGATGATCATATTCTCGCCGTGGAAAGCGGCTAGCCATTTATCGCCGCTGCGGACGTAGACCGTGGCCGCGCGGATCGGACTCGGGGCTTTTACATCCGTTCCGTTCGGACCGTCGTTGCACGTTCCATCATATGTGCCCTTGTAACTGAGAGCATATGTATCGTCATCTATCTTGGACATTTGCGGTTCGTCGAGCGAAAAGCTCTTCATATTGCACTTAACTTTGCTGATCATTGCGACGGACTCTGCCTTGGTATAGCGTTCGCCGTTTCCGTACATGACCATCTTGTCGCTCATGAACTTATCGAAAAACGTCGAATCGCCCTTCAAATAGGCTTCGTTCGCCTGCTTGTCGATGGCGAGCAGATCGTCGACCTTAGGCGCTCCGGCCGCCGGTTTGGTCGTGTTGGAATTCATGTTGGTGTTGGTATTGGCATTAGCCACGGTGGTGTTTGTGGCCGGAGCGCCGCAGGCCGCTATGAACACAGAAACCGAAGCAAGTGCGATCGAGCAGATAGTACGTTTCATCTTGGTATCCTCTCGGGTTGGTGATAAGAAAAAACAAAACGCCCCACAGATTTTCGTAAGCAAAAACCCCTTGAGCGTTCCTTCAGTCGTCCTAATTGGGTATAGTTTTAACACTACTACCACATGTTGTCAAGTAAATTCTGTTCGACTCAATGCTTGAAATGCCGAATTCCGGTAAATGCCATTGCGATGCCGTGCTCATTTGCGGCCGCGATCGACTCGGCGTCCTTGATCGAGCCGCCCGGTTGGATGATCGCTGAGACGCCGAATCTTGCCGCTTCGTCGACGTTGTCGCGAAAAGGGAAGAACGCATCCGACGCCAGTGCCGACCCTTTCAGCGGCAGTGCGAATCTCTCAGCACGCATCGCGGCAATACGGACCGAATCGACGCGGTTCATCTGCCCGGCGCCGACACCGAGTGTCTGAAACTCGTTGGCGAACACGATCGCGTTAGATTTGACGTGCTTGCAGACGGCCCACGCGAGGCCCATCGCACGCATCTCGGCGTCCGTCGGCTTGCGTTTCGTGACTACCTCGAGCGACTCGAGATCGAGCTGTTCAACGTCCTTTTCCTGCACGAGAAATCCGCCGGAGATCTCCTTATATTCTCGTTCCCGCACAGGCATGTAGTACTCCATCAGATGATCCTCGTTTCTCAGCACACGCAGGTTCTTTTTCGTCCTGAAGATCTCGAGGGCCTCGTCGGAATAGTCCGGAGCGACGATAACCTCTGAGAAGACCTCGATCACTGCCCGTGCGACCTCGGCATCGACCTCTTGGTTGAAAGCCACGATACCGCCGAACGCGGAAACCGGATCGGTGGCGAGGGCCCGCTTGTAGGCCTCCAGATTATTGGCACCCACGCCCACGCCTGATGGATTTGTGTGCTTGATGATCGCAACGGCGAGATCGTCAATATCCTGAACGAGATTCCACGCCGCGTCCGCGTCGACGTAGTTGTTATACGACATCTCTTTGCCGTGAAGCTGTTTGGCACCTGCGATCCCGTCGCCACCCGAGCTATATAGAGCCGCACCCTGATGCGGGTTTTCACCGTAGCGGAGATCGATCATCTTTTCGAGTTCGATGGAATCGTATTCCGGGAACTCGATCGGCTCCATGGCCCACGAGGACCCGATCAACTGCTGATCGGGTTCAGAAAGCTCTTCCTCATCGTCCATCTCAAAAAATGAGAGTCCGCCGAGCGGATTTAGCGGTTCAAGCTGCTCGAGATCTTCGTTCGAAAGCTGACGCGCGAGATATGATGATATCGCGAGGTCGTAGCTCGCTGTCCGTGTGTAGGCGAGCGTGGCGAGTCGCTGCCGTGTTTCGAGCGAGAGCGAGCCTCCGTTCTCGTTGAGTTCGGCGACGATCTCGGGATAGAGCCGCGTATCGGTGACGACGGCGACGTCGCGAAAATTTTTCGATGCCGAGCGGATCATCGCAGGCCCGCCGATATCGATGTTCTCGATCGCTTCGTCCAGCGAAACACCGTCTTTCGCGACCGTTTCCTCGAAGGGATAAAGGTTGACTACGATCAGATCGATGGTTTCGATGCCGTGCTCTTTCATCGACGCGATGTGCTCAGGGTCGTCGCGGAGAGCGAGGAATGCGCCATGTATTTTCGGATGAAGCGTCTTGACGCGGCCATCCATCATTTCGGGAGATCCGGTCACGTCGGCGACGTCCGTCACCGACAGGCCGCTTTCACGCAGGCTGTATGCCGTGCCACCCGTCGAAATGATCTCGACCCCATGTGCCGCGAGCTCGGCGGCAAATTCCGCTATTCCCGTTTTATCCGAAACGCTGATCAGCGCCCGCTTTATCTTTCTCAATTCGGTCATAGTTCGCAAATACAGAAAAGCGGCCTCGTCGATGGGCCGCTTTTACTTAAACTGGATCTGTTCCGAAAATACTTCGACACTGGCCGCTATCATACTGCTCGCGGGGATCTCAAGACGGCGGTCACGCACGATTCAAAAGAAGAATCGTCCAATGAACAAAAGGCTCAGGACGAGCACCATCGCGTAAATGATCACTTTGATAAGACTCATAAAAACCCTATGCTAAGAATGTGAGTCCAATACTCGGTCGCCAAAAGACATATAATAAGCCCGTTATTATGCCGGTGTCAAAAAGGTTTCAACCAATATGGATCATTTTCGCCGCTGCTCTTCAAATTTTACAATTCCATACATATCTTAATGCTCAGGCTATCGATGTGAAGCTCAGCGTCGACGAGAGGTTGCCGGGAGCTGTGGTCGAAGGCCGGTTTCTGCATCCAGAACGGCCTAATAAACGCAATCTGACATTTGTTCGGGATTATGCAGGTACGATCGGACTTGCCGATCGCATCAGCGACGTCCGAATGTCTGCCGCCGATGTCGGGACGGTTACGTACAAACGGCTGATGGCGGGCGAATATTTGGCTAGCGGCGATTTTTCGGCTTGGAAATACAATATCAATCTAAAACCACTGGGAAGGCCATCCGCGATGGCGCACGTTTCGTGGATCGGACGGGACGAGGGAATACTTTTTCTCGACGACATCGTTCCGCAGCTGTTCGGGCCGGACAGGTCAGGCGTGATCTCACTAGATGTTCCCGATGGCTGGCAGGTGATCACGTCCGAACCACGGAGGAACGGAAATACCTTTGATGTACAAGACGTCGAAAAAGCGGTGTTCGTGCTAACCAAAACGGGCGGGGCACGTACGTTCACGTCCGGCTCCGTCACGACAAATATATTTGGCCAGTGGAAATTCGCGGATGACGACGCGGCGGCAATATCGACGGAGATCTTAAAGACTTACTCCAGGCTTTTTCACACCTCCGCTCCTTCGGCCCAAGTTACGATCATGCGAATGCCGCCGAGCGTGTCGCCCGGCAACTGGGAGGCAGATACGCGCGGGTCAAGCGTGACGATTCTTTCGTCCGACATGCCGTTTGCAACGCAGTCTGTCCAGCGACTTCATGAACAACTGCGGCACGAGCTTTTTCATCTATGGTTTCCGAACGGAGTCGATCTGACAGGCGGTTATGACTGGTTTTACGAGGGATTTGCCCTTTATGAATCGCTTAAAACAGGTGTCGGTTCCAACCGCATCCGATTTGATGATTTTCTTGGTTCGTTGTCACAGGCGTACCGGCTCGACGCGATCCAGATCGACCGCCGTTCGCTTATCGCTTCGTCTGAACAGAGATTTGCCGGCGGGGCGAACGCGAGCATTTACGCTCGGGGCATGCTCGTCGCCTTTATATGCGACATAGCGATCATTCGCGATTCTAAAGGTAAACGGTCCGTCGACGACCTCGTCCGCGATATTTATCAAAGGGCGTTGGCCGGCAAGCCGCAGAGCGGCAACGACCTCATTCTCGGCACGATGCGGAGTCGGCCTGAGCTCGGGATGATCGTCGACAAGTACATTACCGGCAGCGGGCCGGTCGACTCGCGTTCAGATCTCGCCGCTGCCGGCATCGTTGTCGACGGCATCGGCTCTGCGATCTCATTGAGAGTCTCGGCCAAACCGGACGGTCGGCAGAGGGATTTATTGGATAAGTTGGGTTATAATAACTGGCGAAAACTTTCGGCAAGCTCCAAATGAAATTGAAGTTAAACATACTAACGGCCGCAATACTGGTCGCGATAACATCCGCAGGCTGCACTTGGATCGACCAGTCGGTCGGCGGCGTTTCCAACGTTCTCGGCTCAGGCGACACGGCGACGGTCATTGCGAAGACCGCTCAGATCCGGACGTCGTACGCCGTTGTCGCGGCTGATCTACTTGAGGTAAAACGCGGCGACCGGCTGGACGTCATCGATCAGCTCGACTTTGAAAAGGTGCTTTGGTACCGCGTCCGTGCTCACGATGAAGCTCAAACTGAGGGCTGGATCGAGGCCCAGAATATCATTACGAGCCAAACGCTGGAGCGTTCGAAAAAGCTTGTCGAACAGTTTCCGTCGCAGACGCCGCAAGCGTCCGGAATTATTCGCTCGGCCTCGAACCTTCGGTCCGCTCCGGATATGGATCCGCAGAACGTGCTTTTCAGGCTCGGGAACGGTTCGACATTCGAGATCATGGATTGGAAATTTGTGCCTAAGCAAGAGGCTCCGGATGTCGACGACGCTCCCAAAGGGCAGCAAAAATCGGGTAAAAAATCCAAGAACGACGATATCGAGGCGGCCAAGGACAACGATGAACCGGACAAGATGGACGACAAATATGACGTCTGGTATCAGGTGCGGCTCGACCCGTCTGTTTCGCCCGCACCTGCCGGATGGCTATTCGGACGCCAGGTCGAACTTCAGATCCCGTCGGACATCATTTTCTTTCAGGCAAATAACCGCAAGTTTGTAAGCTGGCAGCGGCTCGACACCGATACTGCCGATAAGGGAGCCGTGACGCGAGCGAGCACGCCGGGCAGCTACGTCATCCTGACGAGAACCAATATTTCTAAGGCGACCGATGGAAACGAGCCCGATTTTGACGGCATACTTGTGCTGTCGTTCGACAAATACGATCAGAGTTATTACACGGTCTGGCGCAATCCGCCGAACACGGATGTATGGGGCATGCTGCCGCTGAAGGTCGAGGGCAAGGGCGACAGCAAGACATTCACCGTGACGCTGAAGAACGCCGACGGCCGAATGGACGCAAAGCAGTTCGTCGTATTTAAGGACAAGAATCGGATGCGGGTCACGACGCCCGAAGACATCGCCCAATATCAGACCAAGAGCAAATAATGTCTCAATTCGACGACGAAGAGCCGTTCGAGATCGACGTAACGGATTCGATCGACCTGCACGCGTTCGCCCCGTCGGACACTCGTGCCGTGACCGAAGCGTATCTTGATGAAGCTGTACGAAAAGGATTCAGCGTCGTCCGGATCATCCACGGCAAAGGGATCGGCGTTCAGAGGGAAATGGTGCGGACCGTGCTGGCCAAATCAAAGCTTGTTGAATCATTCAAAGACGCGCCCGAATTCTCAGGCAGTTGGGGGTCAACCATCGTTAAATTGCGGCCCGGCTGCGGCTAGCGTTCCTCGATAATGTCCGACCAGGCGTCGTCATCAACCAAATATTCGGGCACATACTGTTCGAGCAACGCTTGCTGTTCTGCGATCTTTGCCTGGGCCGCTTCGAGCTTCGTCCTGAGGTCGCGAGCGTTGCGCTCGAGGTCGCGAAGGTATTTGTTGCGTTCGCGGTTTAACCAGTCCACGTAAAACATATATGTAAACTGCAGCCCCGCGACGCCGAGCAGCACTAGCAATAAAACTATCAGTGCGTAAATAATGATCTGCATTTCCCCCGTGACCTCATCCGTCTGCAGCCACCAATGATGAACTTGAAATTCAAATTATACTCTTGACCTCGGCCAAAGGAAAAGTAAAAATCTGAGTTGCCATCGTAAAAGGGCATCCGGTTATGGCGGAATAGGTGTCACGATCGATCACCGCTCCGGCCGGCAGCGGCTGCGGACTCAGAAAATAGCCGCGTCCGTTCGAGAGGAAAAATGGAAACTGCAAACTTAAAACTCGTTTACACATTGCTCTGCGACGACGTGCGCATCGAGATGGGCAACAAGATATCGCTGATGGGCATTTTCCAAAATATCATGGTCGAGAGCCTGCCCGTGTCTCTGATAAAATTTGCCGTCATCAACCACTGGGAAGGGATCGGTAAACACGAGACCGAGGTCCGCATACTGTCGCCCGACCGGGCAAATCTCGTGGTCACGTCGCAGCCAACGAACATCGAACTCGCGACCGGCGGATTTACCGACAACGTCAGTTTTTTTGTAAACGTAGTTTTTCCAGACGCTGGAACCTATTGGGTCCAAACGATCGCCAATACTGCCGTCCTCGACGAATTTCCGCTGATCGTTACAGACCAGGCCAGCCTAAATGCGATGCAGCCTGCTGACGAGATCACCGAGACGATCAACTAACGAATTTCGTCCAGATCGCGTAGTGCGATCATAACGTCTAAATCGCAGCGATCGATCAGAATCGCCACGTGTCAGATGCCTTCCACTCGGCTCATTGCCGCGTTCGCCGACCTTCTCGAACCAGAACTGTACCAAAACCCGCGATCGACTGTACCAAATCTGGGGTTTAACTCTATCAAACGTTGAATACCGAACGCGCTAGCGGCGCATTTACGTAGGCTCAGTCGCATTAGCGAGCTTGCACGCACGGAGAGGACTGTTTTCAGGCGAAATGCAGAGTACAAGATCTGTAACTGAGGGTTCGATCTATTTGTCGCTTCGCGAAGCGTTTAGGGTGATCGCCATTCGGTAGATAGCAGGTTCAGAGACCTCGATCTCCTTCGAACTGACAGCCGAATTGTATCGAACGGTCACCCGCATCTTGGCTGCTCCCTCGGGCTGTTTGAACGTAAATTCACCGCTCAAATTGGTCATCGTCGATGCCACCTTTCGGACCGAGCCATCGGTATCGACGCGTTCGAGATCGATCTTTGCCCCGACGACACTGGTGCCTTCCTTAAAGAAAATGCTGCCTTTGATAATGACGAGCGATCCCTGGTCCGGCGCCAAGATCAGGCGTTCGCCAAGGTCACCGATCTTATTTTTCCTGACCTCGACGTTATAGAGAACGCCGCTCGAGTAGCCGCGAGCCTCGAATACGAGGTTGTAAGTTCCATTATCAAGACCATTTAGGACGAAGTCGCCCTTATCGTTCGCAGTCGAGGATTTGACGTCGGCCCCATTCTGTCTCACCGTGACGGTCGCCTGCGAAATGCCACGGCCGCTCGTATTTCGGACGCGGCCCTTGAGCCCGCCGGATTGTCCAAAGGCCGCGACCGCGGCAATGGCGATCACCGCAAGCATGAATGGAATACGGCTAAGCCGTGTGTCTTTAGTTAGTTGCATGGGCAATTGCCGCTTCGTCGGTCGCTGTCAGTTCGGCGGCTACATCATGGATGATGTCATCGAGGGTTCGGGTTGGCTGATAGCCGATCATACGACGTGCTTTTTCGAGACTCGGGACGCGACGCTGCATATCTTCAAATCCAGCGCCGTAGGCCTCGTCGTATGAAATATATTTGATCCGGCTCGAGCTGCCTGTGATGTCGATCGCCCGTTGCGCCAGGTCATTGATCGAAACTTCTTCGCTGTTCCCGAGGTTGACGACGGTGCCGAAACAGGCCGGCGTCTCGATCAATTTAGTTAGCCCTTCGACGACATCCGCGACGTGCCCAAAGCACCGCGACTGAGTGCCATCGCCGTGTATCTCGATCGTATCGTTCTTAAGTGCGGCCAGCACAAATCTCGGCACGACCATGCCATAGTGCCCCGTCTGACGTGGCCCGACGGTATTGAAGAGCCGCGTAACGACCACCGGAAGCTGAGTTTCTTTCCAATGAGCGAGTGCGAGAAATTCGTCCAAGGTTTTAGCACAGGCATATGCCCAGCGATGTTTGTCCGTCGGCCCGGTCAAGAGGTCGTCCTCCTCATTGAACGGTAGGGAAGTGCCCTTGCCGTAAACCTCGGACGTCGACGGGATCAAGACTCGTTTGCGGTAACGCGAGCAAAAGCCGAGCACTATATCCGTTCCGCGAAAGATGGTTTCGATCGTCTGGACGGGCTTTTCCATGATCAGCCGGACGCCCACGGCGCTCGCCATGTGGTAAACACGATCGGATTCGCGGACGAGCTCCTCCATCAGTTTGACGTTCAAAACTGTGTCGATGATCAGCCTAAACCCTTTTGTATCTTCGAGATGGGCAATGTTCGAGTAGCGGCCGGTCGACAGGTCATCGATGACCGTTACCTCGTGGCCCTGGCCTAAAAGCTTGTCGGAGAGATGGCTGCCGATAAAGCCTGCGCCGCCAGTGATAAGTATTCTCATAAGTTTGTGGTAAACGCCGGGACGCAGCAGTCGAGGATCGCTCGACTTTCTCCGCGTCTCAGCGGTGGATAGTTATTTTAGATTCTTTTCGAAGAAAGCCAAAATACGCTCATATTCATCGGTCCAGCTTTCGGGACGCTCAAATCCATGATTTTCGGACGGATAGAACATCGTTTCGAAATATGGCTCCTTGTTCAATCGTATCAACTTCTCGACGAGCTGCATCGAATCCTGGACGTGTACATTTGTATCCGATAAGCCGTGAAGGATTAGGAGCTGTGTCTTCAAACCGTCAGCGTATGTGATCGGCGAGCTTCGCTTATATCCTTCCGGATTTTTATCGGGAAATCCGAGCCGCTGAGCGGTGTATCCGGGCGACGAAGCGTAGTAATTTTTCCAGTCCGCTACCGGCCGTAATGCTGCGGCGGCGGCGATCTTTTCGGGCGCACGGAATGCCAACATCTCAGCCATAAAGCCGCCGTAGCTGCCGCCGTAAACGCCGACCTTTTTCGGATCAACCCCGTAGTTCTTGATCATAAAACCGATCGCGTCGATGTGATCGTCGAAATCCTTGCCGCCAAGAAAGTCGTAGACATCCGTCCGCCATTCGCGTCCGTACCCCGCCGAACCGCGATAGTCGATGTCGAGCACGACGTAGCCTTTTTGCGTCAGAAGCTCATTGAACATGAACTCGCGATAATAGTTGTTCCAGCCGTTGATGACGTTCTGCAAATAGCCAGCACCGTGGACGAAGACGACCATCGGGTATTTTTTCTTTTGATCGAATCCGGTTGGCAGATAGATCTTAGACTTGATCTGCTTGCCGTCGCGGGTTGGGATGTCGATGAATTTGGGTTCGCTCCATTTTTGCGAAATAAACGCGGCGGTAGCGGTATTCGTGAGTTTTTTTGGTGAAATCTGCTCCGTGCAATCTGTACAAATACTCTCACCAAACAGGTCATCTGGCCGATTCCAGGTAGAAAAACTGTAAATAAGATTCTGGTTTGCGCCGTCAGACTCTGAAACCTGCGGATTCACCTGCATGCCGCCCACCTGTGTTGTAATTCTTTTGACGGCTAACGAATCGACGTCCAAGATAAAGAAGTTTCTGCCATTTGTTAAGACTTGTGTGGACGAATAGACCAACTTGTTTTGACTACCCAACCACTTCGCCCACTCCACTTGCCAATCTCCTTTTGTAAGCTGAGTGATCTTTACATCTTTACTTAGCGGCTGGCCGCCCTCTTGTACGCGGGCTTTTGTATCGGCGGGCACACTCCCTGCGGTTTCGGTTTCTGTATGGAGGGTCGCCAAATAGAGGTGGTTGTAGCCGTCTTTTTCGGAAGCGAAGACGAGTTGGTTCGGTTCTTTTGGGTTCGGTTCGACGATCGCCGAGAGTGGGGCGATCCATTTATCGTCGGTTTCTTCGGTGACTAGGATCGTTTGCTCGTCTTTGGCTCCGACATTGTGGATGAAAAAAAGCTGTCGCCGTTTTGTGTCTTTGTCGTTGCGGTCGACGATCAGGCTGCGGTTGTCCGCGGCCCACGCCATGCGACGAAAATTGCTGACGCCTTCGCTCTTTGGTAACTTGATCTCGAACGGAGAGTCGCGGCTGCCGTCGGACGGTATCACCATAACCTTCTGCTCGGCCCAGCCACGCCGCATCGTCGGAGCCTCGACAAAGTCACCTAGGTAATTCGGCACTAACAAGGCCTTTTGTTTTGAACCGTCCGAAACTACGTACGCGACCAATTTACCGTCCTTCGACGCGGTCGCGTTCTGCAGCGAAATGAATTTCGCCGCGTCGGCCTCCCTCGACAACTGCACGTTCGAGGCGTCCGCGATGTTGAGTACAAAGAAATTGCCGCTTTGTTGATATAAGATTCGATCGTTGTCGATGAACCGAGCGGCTACCTCGGGTGCCTGGGTCTTTGTATATCGTTTCGGTTTTGCCTCGCCCATCGTCAGTACGTATAGATCTCCCGCGTGCGTAAAAACCAGCTTTTTGGAATCCGGCGACCACTCGAAATTTCCGAGCGGATTCTCGCGCTCCTTGACGAATTGGTCTTTTACGATAAGGCCGTAATCCATTCCGGCTACAGGTGTCGGCGATGGCGACGCGGTTGGCTTTGGCAGATCGCTCTGCCTCAGGATGATCTTTGGCTCGCCGCCGCCTGTCGATACCAAATACAGGTCCCGCGGCATCTTTCCCTCGGCGTTCCACAAATAGACGACCTTCGAACCGTCCGGCGAAAGCTTTTCGCCCTCGGCCCGCATCCCGGCGATCGACGGCTCAGCCATGATCTCGGAAACGGTCAGATTTTGGGCTGAGGCAATTGCCGCAAAGACGGCTACCGCGATCAGGCTGATCAATTGGAAACGTGTTTTCATTTTGGTACGCGGCTGAGGTTTCACGCCGGATAGTGATCGTAAAGTATTCCTTGGGCACGAGCTTCATTCAAGAGCCGATCGTATTTTTCGAGTCGCTCCTCCGCAGTGAGTTTCATATTAGCGATTTACTCTTCCATATCGATGCCGAACTCCTTCGCCTAACGCATTGGTCCGGGCGGCGGATTTCGCAGAAATTCTTCCCAGTTGTCGCAAAGTTTCATAAAGACTCGTCTACGGCAATTCCAACGCGGCCGAGCGTTTTGCCGATTTCTCCGCTTCGCTCAAACGGCCGTAGTCGTAGATCGCGTTTTCCCATGTGCCGTACATCGCGTTCGGCAGCATGATGTATCGTTTGCCGAACAGATCGCGCGACTTATCAACCTCGGCGAAGCGGTCCGCGACGGACTTTTTCTCGAAAACGTTCGAATGATCATCGAGATTGTCGCCGACGAACATAACGATCCGGTATTTTGCGAGGATGATCTCGCGGCGGGCCTCTTTGCTCGAATCTTTATCGCGGAGCATGACATTCTCGTTTGAAACGTCCGTAAAACCGACACTCTTCAGATTGTCGATCGTCGCCTGTTTCTGGACCGCATCGCGGTTCGATACGAAAAATACTTTTCCGCCTTTTGATACTACGTAATTGAGAAAGTCGACGGCTCCCGGTATCGCTTTTGCCTTACGCATCTCGCCCCAGGCATACCAGTCCTTGAGGTTAAATGCAGCACGGTTCCTGATCGCGTATGCCTGTGCGGGTGAATTGTCGAGCACGGTCTCGTCGATATCGACCATGACGGCACGCGGCTTCTTCTGCTCCATACGCGGCAGTTTTTTCCAATTGTGTTTATCGAGGTCCGCGTCGAATTGCCACCTTGCAATGTTGAAGGCCTGGAACGCCAAAGCACGGTACTCGGCGGCCTTTTGCATATATAGAACACCGCCGACTTGATATTCGTTATCCGCAATGACGGCAGCAGGCTGAGTTCCTTGCTGAGCGGTCGAGACAGTGACGAAATACGTTGCCGAAATAGATGACAACACGAGCGCCGCGGCGTAAAGATTTGTGCGTAATTTCATATTTGGTGTTTAAGGCCTAAAATTGAATTGATTATAAATGATTTATGTCCCAAAGGCCGAAGAAAACCGCTAACGAAGCTCCCAACGGGCCGGAGCCCGACGTCGAGCATCCGAAATCCGAAGAGTGCGAAAAAGGCGATTATTACTACGACGATTCCCACGGGTATCAGACCTACAATGGTGGTGACGACGATCAGTTCGAAGATGACGACGAGTAGTTTATCCGGATCGTTTTCGCATCTTGTCCCGGGCACTGGTCAAAGCGGGACAAAAGGTGGGAAAGGCGTGCTGGCTGATGGTATTTGCACTGCAAGATCTTGTCCCAGCTTGTCCCAAGGGTGCTTGGGACATGGAAGTCGTTGATAAATAACGTCTTAGGTTGACATATCGCTCATTTTCGCCAAATTTTCGAAAATATTGCTTAAGGTGCCATGACTCGTCCTGAAATAACTTTACACTTTGGCTGGGTAGTCCTCCTATAGTTATACTTTTCGTTCTTAGTCCTGAATGCACAAGACAATTTCTGTTTCACCTCAAGCCATGGCTTGAGGTGAAGGCCGATCTTTTTGTGTGTGTGGTCCTGAAAAAAGTTGTCAAAGATCCGAAATATGAAAAAGGGCCGAAAGTGTTCAGCCCGTTGATACCGTTCTATTCGAGTCCCGCTTCATTGCGTAGGCGGTCGATCGTTTCGGACGCCTCCGCTTTTGTCAGGTCGCCATTTGGTGGTTCCGTGCCGGCCTGTTCGGCCAGAGTTTCTATGTATGAACGCTGCGAAGGCGTTTCCGGATCGTCGCCGGAAACCCAATCCTTTGGGTCCTTGGCCAGCTGATCTTGCTGCTGTTCTTTCTGCATGTCGATTCCCCCTTGTTGAATATCTGTTTCATAGATTAAACGATTCGAGCTGAAGAAGTCAAGAAAAGTCGGCGGCTGATCCGATCTTTTCCGCACACGAATGGAGTCGCGTTCCATGACCCGACCTTTGTAAAACGGCTACTCAAAAGTCAAAAGGCGGCTTTACGCCGCCCGTCCTTAGCTTTTGTTCATCGGACCGACAACCGGGAACACTAGCTTTTCGTGTCTACGTTCAGCATCCAGTTGACGCCAAATTTGTCGGCCAGAGCGCCGAAGTAGCCGCCCCAGAACATATCCTGCATCGGCATTGCGGCCTTGCCGCCCTCGGAGAGGCGTGCGAACAGGCGATCCGCTTCTTCTCGGTTGTCGGGCACGATAGTCACCGCAAAATTGTTGCCCGCGACGTATTCTTGACCTGCCATTTCGGGGATAAAATCGTTTCCCATGAGCCCGGATCCGCCGAGATCTATTGACACATGCATCACCTTTTGCTTGTCCTCGTCGGAAAACTGCTCGCACATCGGATTGTCGCCCCAACGCATCGGGCCCTGCATTTCAGCCCCGAAAACATCACGGTAAAAGTTAAAGGCGGCGTCGCAATCGCCGTCAAAGTATAAATGTGGAATTAACGCTGTCATTTTGTTTGTCTCCTATTTTTATTTAGTCTTACTGCTGCATCCCCGCCGGTATAGATGCGTGTTCATGTGTGACGAGCCATTTTCCGCTCGTCTTTTTATAGCCAACGGTTACACGGACCCATGATCCGGAGTCAGGAGCGTCTTCGTTTCTGACACGAGTCAGTGTCGAAACAAAAGCGACGTCCTCGCCCGCTGTGATCCGTGTGTCATCAAAATCGACGCTGATAGCGCCGGTAAAATTTGTGAGCCAGTCGTCCCAATCCCGGCGATATTCGTCACGGCCGGCGAGCTTCATTGGCGGAGGGACGTCGAATACGACGACGTTCTCATCATAATTCTCGAGTATGGCGTCGACATTCTTCGCTGCCACCGCCGCGGCCCACTTGTCCATCAATTCACGGATCTCGTTTTCTCTTTTTTTGGCAGTCATACCGTTCTCCCCCTTTTTTGCTCAAAGATGGTCAGACGTCACGCTCGCTGATACTGGTTGAGGACCACGCCGGTGCTATATTTGACCGAGTCGATCAGCTTTAATTTGAGCGGCGAGTCGTTGCGGAATATTCGCAGTCCGTTGCCGACCGCCGCCCGATCGACCAATAGATAATAATCGTCGATCAGATCTTCCGCGATGAGGTTCGAGACCAGCTCGGCACCGCCGTAGGCGAGAATATCCTTGCCCTCGGCGTTTTTCATCTCGTTGATCGTCTTAACGAGGTCGCCGGCGACGGTCGTATTCGCCCACGGAGACTTGGTGAGCGTGCGCGTGAACACAACCTTGGGAGTATCGACCATTTTTTTGGCGAATTCGTATTCCGGATCGTCCGGTTTATCGAGCAGGCCGGTCCAATAGTTCACGAACCCGTCCGTCATCTTCCGGCCCATGACGATCGTGTCGGACGAATCGATCAGGCCGTTAATGAGGTCGCCAAGTTTTTCATCGATGTCCCAGGTCATCCAATCAAGCTCGCCGTTCGGCCCCGCGACAAATCCGTCCACCGACAATTGCATTTGAAGTTTTAGTTTTCGCATTTTTTCTTACTCCTTACGATCGTCCCGCCAGAAGGTTGCGGAGCCGTGCGTCCCGCAGATAAAGTCCGCCCCAAATAAATATCCCGAAAATTACCGGAAAAAGGATGTTAAAAGCTCCCGCGCCGACCCTCACGTGCGTCGCGACCGCTCCGCCGAGGTAACCGGTCAAAAGTATCGCTCCGACGAACGCCGTTCGGGGTATCGCGTATAAAAGCGTGATAACGATGAGTACGATACCGATCGGGACGATCACGTTCTCGCGGTAACCGAGCTCTACCGTCCCATTGACCACCTCCGCGGGTTTTACGAGCTTCATCGCTCCGTCGAGCAGCAGGAACAGTGTGGGCAAGGCCGAGAGGACGATGCCCGTCCGTCGCATTGCCTTTCCGGAAGCCGGAACTGTCGCGGCCTGAGGGTGAGCTGTTTTGCCTATAACGTTCTCCATGTTCATATTCTCCTCACAAGTTAGTATTGCTTACAGTTGTTGATATTACTCAAGTCACTTGCAATATGCAAGTAAAAAATGAAGAAATATTCGAAATAATATCGGATGGAGGAGTCGGAGGCTGAATAGTTTCAATGTAATCAGTCATTTAGGTGATCCAGATCGGCGAAAAAATATTTCTACGATCTACTTGCAAGACGCAAGTAATATTGCTTGTGGTAAGCAAGTATGTTAGTCTCGCTCACATGAAAGGTGACGGCTTAAACGGAAGGCGTTCGAACTGTCCGGTCAACTTTGCGGTCGAGACGATCGGCGATAAATGGTCGCTCGTGATACTGCGCGACATTATTTTTTGGGGGAAGCGAACATACGGCGAATTTCTCAAGTCCGACGAAAAGATCGCCACAAATATACTAGCCGGCCGGCTCGAGTATCTTGAAAAAGAAGGGCTCATCTCTAAAACGCAGGACCCGAACGATAAACGTAAAGAGATTTACACAGTGACCGAACGCGGTCTCGATATGGTCCCGATGTTTGTCGAGATGATCGCCTGGAGCGCCGTCGATCCGACATGGCAATCGATCGCCGGGAACGGAAGCG
>JBDTZO010000063.1:0-2966 GCA_040005135.1 Acidobacteriota bacterium
GACCTTTTCATAAAGCTCCGGAGCCTCCCAGAAATTGCGTCTTTCCGATTGGAAACCGAACGGGGTAAGCGTGCGGTTATAAGCTCCGCTGCGGGCGATCCCGGCACGAAAAAGCCTCGAGTGAGCGAGCAGATTGGCGGTCATAAAGGCACCGTAACTATGGCCCCCGACCCCTACGCGGTCGCGATCGACGACGCCCATCTCCACACCTTTATCGATGGCGGCCGAGGCCGAGTCGACGATCTGCTTGACGAACGTATCGTTGACCGTCAAAGGGTCGCCGACGATCGGCATCGTCGTGTCATCCATAACGGCATAGCCCTGCAGCAGGAAGAACAGGTGCGAATAGCTCCCGATCTGCGTAAAGCGGCTAGTCGAACCTGAGACTTGGCCGGCCGTCGAGTTGTCGGTAAACTCCAGGGGATATGCCCATACGACTGTCGGCAAGCGAGTTCCCTGTTTATAGCCCGGCGGCAGATAAAGCGTAAAGCTCAGATCAACGCCGTCGGCACGCTTGTATTTAACGAGCTGTTTGGTAATGCCGCGGAGTTGCGGGGTCGGATCTTTGAAATCGGTGATCTTTCGGTCGAAAACGGCGATGCATTGCGTGTTCGGCGGGCATACTTGATGAAAGTATAGATTGGGCGGATCGGTCGGCGATTCTTTCCGTGTAAAGAACGAATATCCGCTGTCGTCGGCGAATCCGGTAAACGATTCGTACTCGCCCTTGGCCGATCGAAATATCTCGTCCGATTTTAGCGTCTTGAGGTTCATCTGACGCAGAAACGGTCGGTCTCCGTCCGGCGAGGCACCGTTCCCCGCAAGAAAGATCGTGTCGCCGCTCTGCTTGATCACGCTGCTGCCGTTCGGCAGTTGCTTCATTACGGGCTGCCCGATATCGCGATAACGGTCGTTGACGTTGAGGTCCGAGATCATCTTGACCTCGCCCGCGTTGCGATAATCGGTCATAAATATCCGGCGATGACGCGTGTCGCGGTTCGTGTCGTAAAAGAGCATCATTCCGTCTCTTTCACCAAAAGCACGGCCTTGATACCGCTCCTCAACCTTAAGCAGCTCGGTCGCAGATGCTGTGAACGGGGCCCCAAATTTCATCAGACGGTCGCGAGGCGAAACTTGTTTTCGAGGATCGCCGCCGTCGAGAGCTTCGGCCCACATCAGCGTCGCTGGCTCGGTCGGGATCCATGCGATACTGCGCGGCCCCGTCGGAACGCCCTGTATGGGCAGATTGTCCTGAAGCGCCGACGTGATCACGTTAGCGACCGCCTTGCCGCTCATGTCCCAAATATCGACCTTTTTTGGAAAGCGATTGTAAGGATATTGATACGAGAAAGGACGCTCGATCTTTGTGACCATCACGTATTTACCGTCGGGAGAAAAATCGGCCGTGTCATAGATCGCCGGCGAACCGATATTCCGCACCTTGCCGCTGAGGTCGATGAGCGCGATCTGCGATGTGCCGTAATATTCGAATAACCGCTCGTCATTCGGGCTTTTCAGCAGATCTTCGAATGTCTGTACGGCACCTGTTCGACCTGAGGTTTCCTGAATGCTCGGCTCGGTCGGCGTCAGATTTTGATATGCCGGAGCGGGACCCCGTTTTGCAGGTACGAGCATAGCCGAAATGGTGTTTGAATCTTCCCAGCTAAATCCGCCGAGAACGGTGTTGAGGAACACACCATTTAGCTTTTTGGCCTTGGCGGTCGCGGTATCGACGATCCACAGTTCGATGCCCGTCGGCGTTATATTACCGGCGGCAAGGTGCTTGCCATCGGGCGCCCACTGCGGCGTCATCAACTGAGCGCCGGGCGGCAAGTCGACGACGGTCTCTTTGCCGTCAGTAATATTCTTGAACGTGAGACCGACGAAATAAGCCTGTCGATGCTGGCCGTTGCTGTTCGGATTAATGCGGAGCCCCGCGATGCGCAGCATTGGCTGGGCAAGCTCGGAGATCGGCGGATACCTGAGCGGCTCGAGCAATGCGATCTTGTCATGCGCCGGCGAGACGGACGAAACCGGTATCGCCGGTGCGTTCAGAACGTCCATAACGTTCTGCGGCGGCTTTTGATAGCTGCCTTGGGCCGACCCCGAAACAGAGAATGCGAATGTCGCAAGAGCGAGCACTAATATCCGATTTCCAAGCTTTTTCATTATTCCTCTTTAGTTACCTGATCGTTATCTTTAACGTGTAATTTGAGATCGAACCTCTGCGCCGAGCCTGACTGCGCAACATCAGGACCCGAATTACATAGTCGCCTTTGGCAGGAAGTTCGCCGGAAAAATTGTTGCGCTCGGCGGCTCCGTCGAGATTATCACCGGCCGGATCAAACACTGTAAATACCGTCGACATTGCCGAAGCATCGATCGAGACCGTCATTTTTTGACCGGCCGACGCTCCGACGACGTAATCGCGATATTCATATCCGCGGACGGTGCCCTTGACCGAGGTTCCGTGCGTTCCGGTGGAAAAGCGTACTCGCGTCTTAACCTGCGCCGATGCGCTCAGACTCAGTGCAGCGAGCGACGCGAAAACCATCGTTATCAAAACGAATTTTCTCATTTCTTTAGCTTCCTCAAACCATCGATAACATTGCCTGCGATCGCGGGTATCACGCCTCGTTCGTTGGCATGACTGTCGGTAAATATGACGAGAACGAATTTTAGCCCGTCGGCCGTCTCGATATATGCCGCATCGTGAAGGGACTTGCTCGTCCAGCCTGCCTTCGACCACAGTTTGGCGTCCGACATTTTTCGCTCTATAAATAATCTCCCGGTAAATCCGTGTGCCTGGTCTTCCGCATCGCCCTTTGCGAACGGGTCGCGCCGAAGCAAGGTCAGCATTTGGCTCGTGCGGTCGGGGTTAGCGATGCGTCCCAAAACTATCTCGGCCAGCAAGCGAGCGGTC
This sequence comes from Acidobacteriota bacterium, assembly GCA_040005135.1. Lineage (GTDB taxonomy): Bacteria > Acidobacteriota > Blastocatellia > Pyrinomonadales > Pyrinomonadaceae > OLB17. Next base: position 2,924 of record JBDTZO010000063.1, read on the forward strand.
GCGTCGGCGGTCAGCATGTTGCGGTTCTCGCCCTTATAATTTC
>JBDTZO010000166.1:0-78400 GCA_040005135.1 Acidobacteriota bacterium
GTCGGCGGATCGGCGTCGTCCGGCAGCCGGCCAACGATCGTGCTCAGCTTTTGCTGGACCTCTTGATAGGCCTGATCGGGATTTTTTTCGAGATTAAAAGTGAGGGTGATGTTCGACGAGCCGCGCGACGAGGTCGAACGCATCTCATCGATGCCGGGCACCGTGTTCAGAGCTCCCTCGATCTGGTCCGTTACCTCGGACTCCATCTCAGCCGGAGCGGCACCGGCAAAGCTCGTACTTACTGAGATCGTCGGAAGGTCGATCTTCGGAAAGCGATCTACGCCGAGGGTAAAGAAGCTAAAGCCTCCGACCACCGTCAGAAACATGACGATCACGGTCGCAAAAACCGGACGATGAACACATATTTCAGCTAACCACTGCATAATCTTAAAAACCTAAAATGTGACGGCCGCTCCCTCATAAAGCTGGTCTACGTTGCTGATCGCTACGGTCTGATCTCCTTCGAGGCCAGACAGGATCTGGTAATAACCATTCTCCTCAGGCCCCGGCTGGACGACCTGCAATGTGGCGATGCCGTCCTTGATCGTAAAGACCCTGTAAGACTGGGTCGTGCGGTCGTTAAATACGGCGGCTGTCGGAACGAAAACGCCGTTGGAGCCGCCCTGGCGCGTGATCTGGACCGACGCGAACATGCCGGCACGAAGTGAGTTGTCGTTGTTTTCGATCAACGCCTCGACGACCGCTGATCGTGACGACGTATCGATCGCGGGATTGACAGCCGAGACCGTACCCGCGAACCTGCGGTCCTTGAATGCATCGACCTGGACAGAAACGCCGCGTCCGATCGTGATCCCCGGAACGTCGGCTTCAGCAACCTGGATATCAACTTTGATCGGATTGGTCCGGAGAATCGTCGCGACTATCGAGGCAGACGTCACGTATTCGCCGACTGCCGTCGGACGATTACTGATATAACCGGGAAACGGTGCTCGAACGATCGTGTCGACGATCGCCTGCTGTGCCTGGATCACCAGTTGCTGAGCGGAGTCGACCGCCGCCTTAGCGCTTGCGATCGCCTGATTGTTCTGACGGGCGGTATTGACCGTCACGTCGCGCATTTCTTTAGCGCTCGCCGCCTGTGCTCTAGCCGTATCGCGAGCCGTCCGGTACTGCTCATAGGTCATCATCGCGACATCGCCGGATTCGATAAGATCGCGATAACGCTGCTCGTTATTTTCAGCCTGTTTAAGTTGGGCAAGAGCCTGCTGGTAATTAGCCTCAGCAGCTCGGACCTCGGGGATCGCTGAGGCATTGAATTGTCCATTCGGGCCAAGCCCAAGTTTCGCCTCGGCCTGGCGGACGCCCGACGTCGCCTGCCTTACCGACGCCTGTGCCGACGAGAGCAATGTTTTCGCGTTGGTGTCATCGATCTTGATGACCATCGCACCTTGCGACACGAACTGGCCAACATTGACATATACGTTCGCCACTTTTCCGGCGACCTTCGGAGCTATGTCCGACGTCTCATTTGCAACAAGACTGCCGGTTGCGGTCAGCGTCGCCTGGACCGAGCGAGTTTCGCTTTTGCCAACGGTGATCGCGATCGGTGCAGTTTTCGACTCAGTGTTCCCACCGGCGCGGTTTTGATTTCCGCCGCCGCCCGCCGCCGACGAACCGCACGAGATGCCCATGGCCGAGATCAGTATCAAGGCTGGCGCGGCTCGTCGAAAATTGCGTAAATAGCTCATAGCTTTCTGTTTAAGTTCTAAAGTGTAGCTTAATGGGCCGCCAGCCGAAATAATCTATATGTAAATTTTTGTAAATCTAAACCTGGCCAACACTCCGCACAAGTACTGTGAACGCTTGCAAAAACGGACCGTCACAAGATACGATTAAAGACAATTACCGAAGTCTAATTCCATCACGAGGCCAAGTCAAAATGCAGGAAATTACCGCACTAGAACTCAAAGCAGCTCTCGATAACGGGGCTGACATTCAACTCATAGACGTGCGCCAGCCTGACGAGTACGCGTTCGCTAGGATCGAAGGAGCAAAGCTTATACCGCTCGGCGAGATCATCGGCCGTATGAACGAGCTCGACCCGACACGCGACGCTGTCATCCAATGCAAAATGGGCGGACGCAGCGCGCGGGCCATCGACGCTCTTGCCAGGTCAGGCTATACAGGGAGTTTGAAAAATCTCGTTGGCGGAATAACTGCATGGTCGAATGACGTCGATCCGGGCGTACCTAAATACTAATGGATCAGGCGATCTCGGTGTCGGCCGGCCCGAGGTCGATCTCGTCGGATAAACGGATTATCGACATATTCTCCTGAACCACGGTGCGGCATGACATGACCGCCTTTTCCTTATCGCCGTTACTTAGCCAGACCTGGCAATTAAGACATTCTCCATTCCAGCAAAAGTCGCCGTACGAAATATTCTCCATCGACAGAAACTGAAAGCACCTGAGAAGCGAATTATTCTCTGGGACCATGTGTTTGGAGCCGGCGATGTCGATCTCGACAAGTCTTTCGTACGGCGTAAATATATCGAGTTCGCTCATTTTTGTTTTGAGATACGGACGATTTCAAGTGCAGCAGACAAAGGCTAGATAATCTTAGCGAAAAGGTGTAATTTTGAACAATGGCATTAGTAATATATACCAAACCCGGTTGCCCATACTGCCAGAAGGCGCGCGACCATTACGACGAGATCGGCGTTGATTTTATTGAATATGATGCGCAGAACGACAAGACCCGCCAGCGTGAGATGCTCGAATATTCGAGCGGCGACCTGGTCGTTCCCTGTATAGTAGAGAATGGCGAATATATTGGATCGGGCTGGGGCAGCCCGCCACGCGGCTGAACGATCCACATAGAGTGACCTGCAGTTTGCCGGTCGTATAACAATCCATTCTTGCGGTCAGCCGCGATTTTTTTGAGCTCGGAGCCGTTTTCTGCTTTACAACGAACGGCAACCAAACTAGGATTACCGTTTGCCTCTCGGGACGTTACCGTCCCATATGGCAAGATTCTTATGGTTGGTTCGCAAATTAACCAGTACAAGATACTCGAAAAGATCGGCTCAGGCGGACAAGGAACCGTCTACAAAGCCCTCGACACCAAGCTTAACCGCACGGCTGTCATTAAGGTCCTTCCTCCGGAACTAACCCAAAAGACCGCCAATTTTAAGCGATTTGAACGCGAAGCCCAGCTTTGCTCGCAGCTCGACCATCCGAACATCTGTACGATCTACGACTTTCACCAGGCGGAAGGCGTATTTTACATTGCCATGCAGTATGTCGACGGCAAGAACGTTCGTCAATTGGTCGCCGGTCGGCCGCTCGAACTCAGAAGTGCCCTCTCGATCGCAATACAGGTCACAGATGCGTTATCGTACGCTCATTCAAAAAGCATAATTCATCGAGATATCAAGGCCGGCAACATTATGGTTACCCCGAGCGGGCAGGCCAAGATCCTAGATTTCGGGCTCGCGAAGCTGCTCGAGGACGATGAGCTGCAGCGAACAGGCGGTAAAGATCAGAACGAGATCACCGAGCTCGGCATACCGTACGGAACGGCCACATATGCGGCTCCGGAACAGGCCAAGGGCGAACGGGCGGACGAACGATCGGACATTTTTTCGACTGGCGTATTGCTATACGAAATGCTAACCGGAATTTGGGCTTTTCAGGGAAAGACTGTCATCGACGTCCGGCACCAGGTGCTCTACGGCACGCCGAAGCCGCTCGCCGATATGCGTCCCGAACCAGTGCCGCCGCAATTGCAGCAGATCATCGACAAAGCCCTCGCGAAGGATCCTAAGGACCGTTATCAAAAGATCGGACAGATGCGTGACGATCTGCGCGGAGTTCTGCAGCAGGTGGCCGGGGCACAGGTCATGCCGGGCGATACATACGCTCCGACGCATGCCGATAACAGTCCTGTAAAACGCGCCTGGAATTGGATTAAGGGCCGCACCGGTTCGGAAACTTCGGTTGGAATGACGCCGACTTCAACCTCTTCATTCGCTCCGGACATTTCGATGACGTCCGCCGGGGTCGAAAAAAAGACAGTAGCGATATTGCCGTTCAAGAATCTCGGCGGCGACAAGGAATCGAATTTTTACGAGTTCGCACTCGCGGATGCGGTTATTACGGAGCTGGCACAGATCCGTTCGCTCATCGTTCGTCCAAGCTCGGTGGTCGCCAAATATCAGGGCAAAGACATTGGCCCCCGCGAAGCCGGGCGCGAGATGCGGGTCAATGCCGTGCTCTCGGCGGGCTTTATCAGGGCCGGCAACAAGCTGCGCGTTACGGCACAGCTGCTCGAGGTAATGGGCGGCGACATTCTCTGGAGCGACCGCATCGACGCCGAGGGCAGCGACATCCTGGCGATCCAGGACAGCATCGCCCAGCGAATACTCGACGGGCTAAGGCTCGAATTGACCGATGTCGAGGCTGAGTCGCTCAGTAAGCGGGCGACCGATAATACCGAGGCTTGGGAAGAATACCTTCGAGGCCGAGACAATTTTGGCCGATTCATTTTTCGTACGCTGGACGCCGCCGACTGCGATGCGGCAATGACAAATTTTAAGCGGGCCATTGAGCTCGATTCGCATTTCGCCCTGGCGTACAGCGGTCTCGGGGCCTGCTATGCCAATCGTGTCTTTAAGGGCATCGGCGACGCAGAGGATTATACTTACGCCGAAGCGGCATTTACGAAGGCTTTCTATTACGACCAGAATGTCGTCGAGGCTCGTGTGTTGATGGTCATGATATACATGGCCCGCGGCGAGAAGAAGAAAGCACGTCACGAGATTTCTCTGCTTGAAAAACAGTTTCCGAACGACCCTTCGCTTTTCTTTGTAAAAGCCGTGATGCACCGGCTCGACGGCGACTACGAACAAGCACTAAAAGCGTTTGAGAAACTAGGCCGGCTCGATCCCGCAGCACGTGTCGTCGCCGCATATAACCGGGCCCGGATATTCATATACAAGCGCGAATTCGACAATGCCCTCGACGAGCTGGCACGGGGCGGCAAGGCCGAGCCTAATCACCCGATGCTGAGGATCTTCCGGTCCGCCGTCTATCACTATCAGGGCGACGAAGATGCCGCCATCGATCTGATGAAAAGCGTGGTCGACGAACATCCCGAAATGGACGGCATTAAACCGTTGTACGCGATCTATCTCGCCGCCGACGGTCGAATTGAGGACGCTCGCGCCCAGCTTTCAGAAGACGCTCTTGCACTTTCGCGTGCCGATCACGACATGGCATATTGGGTCGGCTCCGCGTACGCTCTGTTGGGCGACATTGATTTAGCATTCAAATGGATCGGAAAGGCCATCCGTCTCGGAAACGAGAACAAGCCGTATTTTGAAAACGACACCAACCTCGACGTGATCCGCGACGACCCCCGATTTCAAGCTCTAATGGATAAGATCGGAAAACCGGAATCACTTTCGCCTTCAGACCTGCCTCAATAAAACAACCAGTAACCGACGGCCTTGAAATACTCAGCGCCGACTAGCTTCCAACCGAGGCGATTGTGCCACCAATTTGAAGGTTTTGGGTTAAGATCGCCTAGCGGTGCGTGCTCGATCCCGAGTGTGACTCCTTTCCCGGCAAAGGCTTTTTCGAATGTCCATAAAGCGCGGCGGCTGTGATACGCCGAGGTGACGATCAGGACTGAACTAAGCGGACGCTGCTTGATCTCTGTCGCGAGCACAAGTGCCTCTGACTCAGTACCAGACACTTCGCCGGGCAATATAGTGATCGCGTCCGCCGGAACGCCCAATGATATAAGGTCCCATTGGGCGAGGTCGACGTAGCGCGGATTTGTCTTTTGCGACTCAGACCAACCCGCGCGGACTCCGTCATTTGTTAAAAAAATTTTCGGTGAGACGCCTTGTTTGTACAGCTCTGCCGCGCGAAATGCTCGCTCGTTGTAAACGGACGAACCGCTGAGGACGATCATCGCATCGGCGTGCACGAGAGGCCGTTCGATCATGAGGTACGTGGCCAATGACGGCGCGACCGCAAACCACGCCGCGATCAACAGACCCAATACCAAAACCGCTAACAGGACTCGCTTCATCGGGGCGACCCCGTAATGGGCCTTGCCGCGACCAGTTGTCGCAGTTCGTCGACCTTTGCTTCCCAACTCTCGTGGGCGATCGCATCGCTGACCTGTTCGCGAGGCTTCGGATGTGCGAGTGCCCGCTCGATCTTTGCGATAAAATCATCATGATCAACCCCGACGAGGCAATCCGGAAGCACCCGGACCTCAGGTATATCCGTCGAGACGACCGGCAGGCCAGCGGCGAGGTACTCGCGAACCTTGAGCGGGTTTGCAGCCAGCGTCAGCTCGTTGATCGCAAATGGATTGAGAGCGACGTCAAATGCCTTGCAATATGCCGGCAAGTCCGCGTATGGTTTGCGGCCGAGAAAATGAACGTTCGGCACATCGTTCAGAATTTTTACCTTCTGTTCCGCGTCAACCGCTGTTTTTCCGACCAGGACCACCGAGCCACGTGGAAAATGTTCGGCAGTTTTCTTGATCAACTCGTAGTCGACCCAATCGGCGAGTAGCCCGTGAAAACCGATCGTCGGCCCCGGGAGGCCCGCGACATCCGATGGGATGGCCAAACTTGGATCTAGCGCCGTGCGAAAGTGACGCCAGTCGGTGCCGTGGCGGATGAGATGCGTATTGACATTGAAGTGCCTTTTCTTATCGAGCAAATTTTCCGCTGAGACGACGACCAGGTCGGCACGCTTGAAAAGATCGTCCTCGATCGCCTTCAGTCCATTCGATGCTCCGGTAAAAGCGGTATATTCGTCGACACAATAATAGATCAGCTCGCTTTCGCCTAGTCGGCCTGCGATCATGCCGGCCGCGGGATTAAAAACCATGTTGACAACGTCTTTCATCCCGAGCCCGCGCATCGCTTTCCTGACCTGGCTGGCCAGAAAACGCTGGTTTACCGAGAGGATCGCCTGATTCCCGTACGACGGGAACGCGAGCGGGTTTAGAACAAAGATATTCGATTCGACCTCGCGGACCGGCTCGGAAAAAGCCTTTAGCTTTTGCCAAATACGCGACACGTCCTTGGACGATGTGGTCGGCATTCGATTCGCGATCGCGTTGATCCATAAAATGCGGTTATCCTTTGCCAGCACCCGCATCAGATGGGTCTTTGACAGCGGATCACCTGTCCAGTCGTGGCTGAAACAGAGGATGTCCCGTCCGCGAAGCCTCGCCGAGACTGCCGAACCGTTGCCCGTGCTTTCAACTATTGTGCCGGTAACGGCATGTAAATTCCGCTGCATTTATTCCAATATTTATAATAGACCTCAGCCGTCTCGACCAGATAACCATAATCTCGAACACCGCTTGCATATGCCGCAACGGCGACCCCGAAGCGTGCCCTATCCAGTATTTCCGTGGGGAAATCCTTTGCCTTCAGAACTGCTGCCGCGCGACGCACAAGTGAGCGTTTGCGAGTGCTGCGTTCCCTTTCCAGGTGCTTGTTGTCCCATTGATACGCGAGCCCGGCCGGTACCGCGACAGGACAAGGAACGTGATCAGGATATGCCTGCCATGCGACGCTCGCAACGCTTTTTGGAAACAGATCTAGCCACTTCACATACAGCTTGTGCAGAACGCATAGGTCAAGCGGGATCGACATAACGAGCTTGACGAAGGCAGTGTCAAAGAACGGAAGCTGAAACTCAAGCCGATGCCGGTCCAGATTCTCAAAATGTCCGGCAAGTTTTCGTCGCTGGTCGTTGAGCATCATGAAAAGGTAAAACTTGCGAGCAGGATCCTCGCAGCGATATGTCTCGATCTGCTCGACGATGCCGTCGACGACTAAAGAGGAAATGCGATCCCGAAGGCTCGTGCGAAATAGCTTTAGCGGCAGTGCGATCTCATCCTTGAACAAAAACTCCTCGACTGCGGCCCTCGCGTCACCGGCCCGCAGAAACGGCGGAACCTGTGGTCCAATATGCACGTGGCCAAGGTCGACGCTACCGCCCTCGCCGCTCCATGCTAGCTTCGGACGTTCCACCGGAGCCGCAATTCGATCATTCGACGCTTTCCATGCGTTCGCCAGCAACAATGAGTAGTCCGGCGTCAGGTCGCCGGGCTGCTTCGGCACTTCGCTGTGTATCGACGCCGCCTGTTCCGCGAACTGCCTGCCGAACAGTTGGTCCTGTGTCTTTTCCCGGGCAAAATTAAATGTGTGGACGTTTTTTGCCTGTTCACAAAGCGCCGCAGTAACGCAACGCGAATCGAGGCCGCCGCTGAGGTACGCGACCGCTCCTGAATCGCCTCGCTGACGGATCGCAACGGCATCGACGAAGCAGTTATATAGCTCAACGAGCAGTTGTTCTTCAGGCTTTTTGGAGATCGGAATATCGTTCCAATCCGAATAGGTAGACACAGTGATTTCGCGGCCCATCGCACGCACGATCCCGCCAGGCCCGAGCAGCTTAACGCCGCAATATGGCGTTCGGTCGGCCACCGCGTAATTCAGTGCAGCGATCTCGGTGACAGCACGGAGATCCATTTTTTTCGGGACACACGACATTGTTTCGATGACGCGCAACGTGCTCGAAAATATCATAAATTCAGCGCCGACCCAATAATAGACAGGCCGAATACCGAGCCTGTCCGTCATGAACGTTAGGACGCCGTCCTTTTCCCGATAGTCGGCCGCGGCAAACACGCCGCGTGCGAGCTCCAACAAATCGGTCCGTTCCGATCCTAAACTTTCCCGGATCGCAACAAGGTCTGCTTCGCGGCCCGCCGGTCGATCTCCAGGAAGCAGCGGCTCGCCGGTGAGCATCGAAAAATTTCCAGCTCCATCGTCGAGATGACCTTTCGATCCGAAGGCTCCGATGTCGATCTTTGCGAGATAACATCGCGTCGACGAAAACTCGATGATCTCGTCCTCCGCGTTTCGCGTTATGGCGTTTCGCATCTCTGCACGCATTGCGTTGGGCGGCGAGACGCCGTCATTCAAACTGTAAATTCCCGCAAATAATGACATCTAGTTTTCGCCGTCAAAGAATCGTCGCTGCCATATCTCGAAATTGACAAGGGCCCAGATGCGTTCGTCGTGATCTTCGCCCGCGTTGTGACTGGCGACGAGCGAGCGGACAAATTCAGGATCGAAAATGCCCCGTTCGGCCGCTCGCGGGCTGAGCACGTATTCGTCAACAATGTGCTTGAATCGCCCTCGAAACCAACTTCCGACCGGAACCGGAAAGCCCATTTTCGGTCGGTCAAGAATCTCAGCGGGCAAAATTCCCTTCATTGCCTCGCGCAGTATCCATTTGGTCGTGCTGCCGCGAAGTTTCATCTCACGGGGCATCTTTGCCGAAAACTCAACCAGCTTGTGATCGAGGAACGGGACGCGGCTCTCGATCGAAGCCGCCATGGACATCTGGTCCTGCTTCATCAGCAGCTCGTGCAAATAAGTTTTGGTATCGACGTAGAGCAGCTTATCGAGCACGTCCGCGGCGTCGCATTTTGCGAGCCACCCGTTCTGACGCTCGTAAGGGTTGGGATCGCCAAATTTTTCGCGTGTTTCGACGGTAAATAGACGGCTTTGCATTGCCCGCGGAAATACTCCGAAATTGTCGAAGAAAAGGCTCTCGATATCAGCGTCACGCGAAAGGAACGTGCGGTTCAGTTTTCGTCCCAAACCGCCTGGCAGAGTCGCGACTCCACCGCGAACCGCGTCGCGCACGAATCCGGGCGTCATATTCTCGTACTTCTCCCCGTAAGTGAGCAGCTGCAGGGCCTTGGTGTAGCGTCCGTAACCCGCGAGTATCTCGTCGGCTCCTTCGCCCGTGAGAACGACCTTTACGTGCTCTTGAGCGAGCTTGGAAACAAAGTAAAGCGGGACGGATGCTATAAAGCCGATCGGTTCATCCTCGTGCCAGACGAGGTTCGGCAACTCCTCGAAAAACTGTTCCGGCGTGATCGTGATCTCGTGATGATCCGTGCCAAAACTGTTTGCGACGAGCCGTGCGTATTCAAGTTCGTTCGCCTCGCGTTCGCGAAAACCGACCGAGAACGTCTTGATCGGATCTTTGACCATAGTCGACATCATGGCCGCGATCGCACTCGAATCGATGCCGCCCGAGAGGAACATTCCGATCGGAACATCTGCCATCAGCCGCAACTTGACCGATTCGCGAAATAGCTCACGCCACTCGTCGATATATTCGGCATCTGACCGAGTTTCGTGCTTCGGCTCAAAGCTCAGGTCCCAGAACTCGCGAATGTCGAGCTCACCGTCTCGCCAGACCATCGTATGGCCTGGCATAAGACGTTTGACACCAGCGTAAAGCGTCTCGTATCCCGAAGTTCCGTGATTGGCGAACTGGTCCGGCAGTGCGTGGAAATTTATCTCGGGCTTGACCGCTCCGCATTCAAGCAACGCCTTGATCTCGGACGCGTAAAACAAGCTGCCGTCTGCGTCATGGACGTAATAAAGCGGTTTGACGCCCAAACGGTCGCGGGCGACAAAAAGTTCCTGTTTGCCCGAATCCCAGATCGCAAACGCGAACATTCCGCGAAGGTGTTCGACGCAATCGCGGCCGTATTCCTCATAAAGCTGTAGGATCGTCTCGGTGTCGCTTCGGTTCAGGAACGTGTGGCCCTTTGCCGCAAGTTCCCTGCGGCGGTCAGCGTGATCATAGATCTCACCGTTATACACGATCGCACACGAACGATTTGCGCTGAACATCGGCTGCATTCCATGCGACACGTCAACGATAGCAAGACGCCGATGTCCGAGACCGATATTTTTATCAACGAAAATGCCGCCGTCGTCCGGCCCGCGATGATGCAAAACGTCCCGCATCCGCGTCAGCACGGCGGGCGAAACTTCGCGGCCCGATCTCGTTGAAAATGCTATACCGTTTATACCGCACATAAGTATGTTTAAAAGTATGAAAAGAGACAGTTTTGCAGATTTTTAATGCTGACGGCGAGCCATAAATAGATTACATCGTTCGAGGAGGATTAGCGAGATTTTTCGACGGAATTGGCGGATTTTCTTCGCCTTTCGATATTTATAGGGGCATAATCGCAGTTGCGTCAAAAATCTACAATGACTGAAAACTTTGTAAAGGTAAGGGCAAAGCCGATGGCCCCCGAGCGTCGTTCGCATACCGGAGCGTGGCTGGCTGCAATTGCATGCGTCGCCGCAGCGATCGCGGCGATCGGTTTTGACGCTGTGACGGGCCGGCTCGGGTTTTTCGCAGCTCCGATCGAGACGGCGGTGAGCAGTTCCGGACGCGTCATAAAGGTATCGCCCGGCGGCAGCATCCAAGTCGCGGTCGACCGGGCCGAGAGCGGAGACACTATCGAGTTGCAGGCCGGAGCAACCTATTTCGGCGAGATCAAACTTCCGAACAAACGGCTGACCGATTTCGTGACGATCCGTTCGTCCGCCGCCGACAGCCTGCCCGCCAACCAACGCGTCGGACCCGCGAATGCCGCGTCAATGGCGAAGATCGTAGCTCGCGGCGAAGGCAAGTCGGCCGTGACAGCCGAGAAGGGAGCCAATCATTACCGTTTCGCCGGTATCGAATTTACCTCCGACGGCTCGGGTTACGTTTACAATCTCTTACTTTTTGGCAACGGCGAAGCGGCCGCCGACCTCCCACACGATCTCGAGATCGACCGCTGCTATCTTCACACCGGTAAGACCGGCATAATCCGCCGCGGCATTGCGGTCAACAGCGCGAAGACCGTAATAAAGAACAGCTATTTCGAAGGCTTTGGCTTTGCAGGCGAGGAAACTCAGGCAATCGCCGGTTGGACCGGTACAAGAAATATTCAGATCGTAAACAACTATGTCGAGGGCGGTGCTGAGAATATTCTATTCGGCGGTGCGGATCCTGATTCGGCAGACCTGATCCCGATCGACATTGAGATCCGCGGGAACCACCTAAATAAACCTGCCGCCTGGGCGCATGGCGTTACGGTAAAAACATTGTTCGAATTGAAGAACGCGAAGCGGGTCGAATTCATCGGCAATCTGCTGACCAATAATTTCCAAGGGCCGGCATTGCGCATTACGATCCGCGACCAAGGCGGCAAGGCACCGTTCTCGACGATCGAGGACGTCACGATCCGCGACAACGTCATTGATCACGCTGCTGACGGGATCAATATTCTTGGCAAGGACGATACTTACTCAAGCCAAGTGCTCAAAAGGCTGACGATCCAAAATAATTTGTTTCTGCATCTTGCCACAGGCGGCAATTTTGACGGAGCGGGATATTTCATTCAGGTATCGGACGGCGAAAACATTATCGTTTCAAACAATACGGTCTTCAATTCCGGCAATATTGTTTCGTTTTACGGCACTCTGCCGCGGAGTTTTGTCTTTCGCGACAATATCGTTAACCACGGAAACTATGGCGTCCACGGGCTCGAGGACCTGAAGTCATCGGCCGCGAGATCGATGTTCGCCGGGAACGTCGTAATGAATTTGAACAATGTCGGTTCCGGCGATATGGCTCTGCCGCCGGGCAGCATCGTGGTTTCGGGAACAAAGGCGGTCGGATTCGTCGATACCGCCGCCCACGATTACCGGCTCGCTCCGTCGAGCAGATTCAAAGGAAAAGGCACGAACGGCAGCGACCCTGGCTGCGATCCTAAAAAGACTGGAGATTTCCCCGCAATTCCGGCAGACGCCGGCGAATAGCGGGGGCGATAAGAAATATGGCAAACCATAACCCTGACATTTTGGTATGGGAAAACATCGAGATCAAGCGAAGCTCCAGCGAGGCATCGCGCCGCTCGCAGGACGACCTGAGGATCGCATCGGCGATCATTGACCGCTATCAGGCTCCGCCCGCGAATACCAGTTTTGCGCTTGAGTACGCGTACCACCTTCTCGGCGACGCAAACGGCAAAAGTGTTCTCGATTACGGATGCGGAGCAGGCGAAAATAGTGTCCTAATCGCCAGTCACGGCGGTTCACCGATCGGCGTGGATATATCACCCGAACTGATCGGACTCGCCGAAAGCCGGATGGACGTGTGCGGAATGCACGATTACGAGTTCAAGGTCGGGTCCGCTCACGAATTACCAATAGATGACGGGTCGTTGGACATCGTCTTTGGAATGGCGATCCTGCACCATCTCGATCTCGAACTCGCCTCACGCGAGGTGTTTCGGGTGTTGAAGAAGGGCGGGCGAGCGATCTTTCTCGAGCCGGTGCGAAACTCGCGACTGCTGTGGTTCATTCGCCGCCTGATCCCTTACACCTCGCCGGATGTGTCGCCGTACGAGCGGCCGCTGACTGATGCCGAACTGCTCGATTTTTCACGCGAATTTACCCTTTTTCACGCTCGCGCTTTCTCGCTGCCTTTCGTCAACCTGATCGAGACACTCGGATTTGACGGCCCGCTATTGAATTTTGCTATCAGGCTCGACGGAGTGATCCTCCGAGCGCTACCGTTCCTTAAGCATTTCGCTGCCGTCCGTGTGTTCGAAATTACTAAATAGCACCCTAAGAGCTCTATAAGAGGCCGTTTACTGTTTAAGCAATTCGCCGTATATCTCGCAGACGGCACCGATACCGCCGGGCTCTACCAATAGTTCCTCGCTTTGTGCCGCGGGTTGAGCGAGTGCCTTATTGATCGCGGCCAGGAATCCACCTAAGTCGCCTGGCGTGAACACGTGAACTGCGTCAGGCCGCATTCCATTGTCGGTTGCAACGGCTGGTATGCCGAGAAAGAGGGCTTCGCGAATAGAAATGGCGTCGCCGTCGAACAGCGTTGTTCTGATAAGTACGTCCGCGTCGCGGATCAGGTGGAGCGTTTCGGCGTGTTCGACATTGCCGGCTATACAGAGACGGTCCGCGTAACCGCTCTCGACCGCAGCTTTTCTCACTTCGTCCCGGATCGAGCCATCACCGACGATCATCAATCCCGCGTTCGGAAATTGAACCAGAACTTCTTTCATCGCCGCGATCTGGAACAGCGGGTCATAATCGGGCTCGAGGCCGCCGACGGCCAACAGGACCGGCGAATGCAGCGTGTAAAATTCAATTAATTCCGGGCTGACCGCAACACTTTCGTCCGGCTGAGATAACACATACGGCAATATAACGCTTAACCGCTCGCTGCTGACGCCGTATCGGCGAAAGACGTCGGCGAGCTCTTCGTTGACGGCGATAACGTGGGCGAACCGCCGGAAAATCATTCCCCTCCAACTCGACCGACTAGCAGAGAGCGCCTCTGCCGTTTGCGGATATGCACCTGAATGCAACGTCAGCACCGCGGGACCACGTCCGAACACGGCACAAGCCAGAGCCATCGCGAGAACACGCACCGAAACCGAGCCGCCGACATGCAAATGAAGCAGATCGTAATCGAGCGAGCGGAGAAGCCGCAGCAATGCGATCGGCGATCGCGGCCTGTAAACGCCATCCTTATCATGCGACTCACTCCTGCTGGTCGTCGCGATCACGCTGCACATATCACCGCCTGCGATGAGCGCATCGCGTATCGCGAGAAGATTGCGGCTGACACCTCCCTCCGGCGGTGGACATGGCCCGAGCTGCAAAACGTGCATTTTTCTCATCGTGCCTTCGATCCGAGCACCGACTTGTAAAGAGCTACAGTGGCACGCAGTCGTGCATCGAGCGAAAATTGTTCCGCTACCCGCTCCCGTCCGGCCGCACCAACCCGCGCGGCCATAGCCTCGTTGTTCAATAGTTCGATTAGCCGCGATGACATTGCGGCATCGTCGTCGGATGTAACCAGGAAACCGGTTTCGCCTTCGGTCACCGCCTCGGATGCTCCGCCTACGTTTGTTGCAACAAGGGGTTTGCCGGCGGCCATGTATTCGAGGATCGAATTCGAGAATCCTTCAGCAGTTGACGTGAGAACGCACGCGTACGATGACGCAAGCAAAGCAGGAACGTCGGTGCAGCGGCCGATGAAATGCACGCGATCGGCTATGCCGAGCTCGGCAGCCTTTCGTTTTAGTGACTCGTCGAGTTCGCCTTCACCGGCAATGACAAAATGTGCGTCCGGGATCGCAGACGCCGTTATCCACGCAGTTCTAAGAAACATCGACAAATTCTTTACCGGATGACGCAGGTTGGCGACGATTGTTATGAATCGAGCATTTGCAGGAAGTCCGAAGCGCTCCGCATCGGACTTTGCAAACTCAAAGCGTGACGGGTCGAGGCCGTTATATATCACGTGTATCTTTGCCGCAGGGATCGACGTTTCGATGAGGTGCGTGCGGACGGCTTCGGCGTTGACGACTATGGCTTTCGCCCGGCCCATGGCTAGCTTTTCGACCATTTCCTGCGACGGTGAACGCATGCCGCCCGTTTCTCGTTTTGATGCGACTCGTGCTTCCACGCCGGCGAGCGTCGCGGCGGCCATTCCGAATACGTTCGTGTAAAAATCGTGAGTATGGACCAGGTCGATTCGATTTGTTTTCAGGTATTTAGCACACGACCGCACTTGACGGACGAAATTGGCGTTGAAGAATGAAGATAGCTTGAATTCGGGAATTTCACCCAGACCAATGCCCTCGATCTCGTCGAGCAAGACTCCTTCTTTATTAAGCGTGGCGGCGAAAATCTCGAACGTTCCGTCAGCGGCAAGTGAGCGCGTCAGCGAAACAGCCTGGCGTTCGGTGCCGCCCTGATGAAAGCTGCCGATAAACTGTAATACTTTTTTCTTCACGTTTGGGACGAGATCGGTATCCAGATTATCCGACTTCTACGCCTGCGGCAAAGAAACGCGAAACCGTCGCTCCGCCGTGCGAACGTTGACTCCGCGGCCGACCTTGCGCATTGCCGCAAATTCCAGTTCACCGCTCCCGCCGAGGATATCGACACTGCCGAGCCTGAACGAGTCGCCGCCAATCAGCACAATCTCATCAGGACCATCACCCGCATCGCCGACGCGGGCCCAAGTTATCTTGAAATTTGAATCAAAAAGCTCAGTTTCGATCCCGTTGCTGCCATTGTCGTTGTACATGAGCAGGTCCGTGTAGCCGCGATAGCCGATCGCGAATGCACGTCCGCAGGTGACGGGAACCTCGCGAAGCGTCGGCGGTGCACACCCGCGCTCAACGGGTACAATGAACGTAAAGAATTCCTGTGTACCGCGGCCGGCTGCTGCGAATGTTAAATGCGGAGCATCCTGTTTGACTGCGTGGACGGTCGAAACCGGGCTCTGCGACAGGGAAATTTCGCCGCCATCGCCGACTATGAATATTCGCCAGTCGTCGCCCGCGGCGAAACCGCCTTCACGGTCTATCGAAAGCGAGGTGCCGGCAGGAAAATGATAGTTGAGCGTGGGTGCGTGTTCGCCGTTTGCCCGCACAAGGTCGCGGATAACTATGTAATCGTTTTTTAGGAAAAGGATGCCGCGTTCATGGATGGGCGAGCCATCGAGCTGTTCAAAACCGTTGTGAATTCCCTCAAAATAATCGAAACGGTCGTCACTTATCCACGCTTTTGCCGTCGCGTCGGCGCGAGACCTCCATGAAAAGGTGTTACCTGGTTCCGACGATGATGTGCCGTCGAGCGAGATCGTATTGTGCGCAGCGGTCGAGCGAAATTGATCGCGAAGGGCCTTTGATTCATGGTACGAATAGGTTCCTGAATCGACTAGAAGGTTCTTTCCGTGAAGGACGACCTCCACGGCCAACGCGTCGGCGTGGCCGTGCCCGCCAGCCAATGACCCAACTGGCCCGCAATCAACCATCACATAATTGTCGGTCGCCAGCCAGCCGTCCCGCATCGCGTAATATCCGCCGGTGCGAAACGCCCGTGATGTATGCTCGGGCGCTTTTTCGTCGACGAGTTCAAATGCATGCATTCCCGCCGGGCCGAACATCCAAAATATCTCTTCGTATGAACCTTCTGCGACCCACTTCATATCGCCGCGGCCCATTATCGCGGCACCGGCGCCCAGTGTTCCGCGAAAATCACCGGCCGACGCCGACGTGAGCGGCAAAGCCCGTCCTCCGTCGTCATCACCGATCGCAGGCGTGGTTCCGTCCGGCCGCGTGGCGTGCATCATGAATTCAAGTGCCGACTCGACTCGCGATTCAAGCGCGGTCGGCGGAACTCCCTCAATGTCGAGATCATTCAACGATCTGAGCACAATAAACTGCAAATAAAAATCGACCGTGTAACGCTGGTACCACGTACTCTGTTCAAAATAGACACCGTCATCATGGATCTGCCTCGAGACCTCATCCGTAAGAATCTTTTCGCCCAGCTGCCGCCAAGCGGACGCTCGCTCGAGAAACGGCAGCTGAGTCCCCAAATAGTAAAGTCCGAGAGCCTCGCCCGTCAGATGTGTGTTGGGACTGTAATATTTCGAAAGGTATTTTTCGATATGCCGGCCATGCAGATAAAGATATTTGACTGCCCGCTGCAGCAGCTCAGGCGAAAAATGCTCGGACTGGCGAAAAAACTGTATCGCCCAGACCCACGACATTGCCCGGAATGAAACCTCGAGGCTGCTTGCCCAATTTATGCCCATGCCGGGAGGATTTTGGTCCATCCAGCTTTTCAGGTGACCGGAAAAGGCGTCCGTGTACCTCTCGTCGCCGGTCAGCCAGAACGCAAGCCCCAGCGTGAAGAAATGCTGATGCCGGTTGAGCTCCCATACAATCTTCTTGTCGCCGGATTCGGAAGCGTCAAGGTCGTCAAATTCCTTCCAGTGTTTCATCGGCGAACGAATGCCGGACACCGGTTCGCGATGCCAGTCAACCTCAGTGCCGATGTAGATGTTCTCCAATCCGAGCAAATTGATATGGCCGCTGAGAATTGTGTCGGCTGAGTGGACAAATTGTTCGGCCGCGCTAGGAAACGAGGCGCGAAATGCCGGTGCCGCAACGTCGCGGTCTCTCGTCGACGCAAAGAAATGACGATCGGCGTTTGTGTAGAAGTGGTACCAGATACTCTCCGGCGTGACGGGTCCGAGGACGATAACATTCCTGTCTAGCAGCTCGGCGAATTGCTCGTCGGTCGGCTCATTCCCAGTTGCACTGATCTTTTCCCGATAAGCCGACACCGCCTGCGAGCCGCGAGTTCGGATCTCGTCCCAACTGCGGATCTTTTTCAGCTTATCGATCGGGTTTGTCATCGTTCCCAATCCCATAATCTCATTAAACGGCGTCCATGATCGCCTTTAGTTTATAATCGCGATACTCGCCCGGCTTGCCGACGCGGCCGTCGATCGCGGCAGACGCCATATTGAACGCCTCGCGGGCCGACGCGAAATGAACGTCAAAATTTCCTGCTCCCGCTCCGTGATCGATGATCTCGCTAAAGAAAGCCTGTGCATCCTCGCCGATCGATTTCGAAATATCGTGGTCGAAAAATCCGTGACAATAGAGCTTAACGAAAACCCAGTCCGAGCGGCCGGCGACGGTAATGTTGGCCGAAAGCCAGCGATTTAGTCTCGCAATGTCCGCAGGCTGGTTCGCCGCAAGTGCTCCATCGTCGATCCGGGGAAACGGAATGCCATTTATCGTTCGCGTCCAGTTAAAGACAAGCGGCCCGGTAAATATCAGAGGTAATTGGGGTTGTTTTCCATTAACCGAGACCCTGCGCCCCTTTCGGTGCGGCACCGCCTCGTCGAGCGGCAGGCCTGATTCGTAGATAGCATTGATCATCGCGACCTGCGATTGGTCGGGCGCCGAGGGGAGCGTCATATCCGCATAGCAACCTGTTTCCTTGAGGATCTGCATTTCGTTGTCTACACCGCAAAATCGGCCGCCGCACGAATTGGCAAGTGCCAGATTTCCATGCACGAATGCATACATCGGGATGCCAACGCCGTCCATCCGCGATAGACACTTGTGCCGCTCGGCGAGAGTATCGCGAAAATCCACCAGCACGGAACGAAGGTTTTCGGCAGTGTCAGGTTTATCTACGCCGTGATGTAGATGAACCTCAACCTCGCCGATTCCCTCGGATTGCATCTCCGCCATTATGTCGAGGATCTCGGGATGATACTGCTCTGCCGGATAAAAGTTGGTGTGCCGAAATTTCGTTCCGTCTGCGTCACGGACAGCGTCTCCTGTTTTGCGTGCTAAGACAAGGTACGCTTCGAGTTTGCGCATTTGATCTTTGTGGCCGAGCAGGCCGTTCGGACTCCAACTCGGCTCAAAATGATCGGCAATAGTGAAAATGACGTGCTTTCTCTCGAACGCCGTTTGCTCCAATATCGCCGCAAAACGGACGAACGGATATCGCACGAGCCACGGCAGATTCCATTTAAGTTTTGTACCCAGCGAGGGTTCGTTAGTTTGCATTATTTGATCGGTGGGATTAGCGGGAGAACGTTGTCATCGACGGGCAGGCTTCTCGAGCGACGCGGATCGATACGCCGGAGCGCATTGTTGACAGCCCGTATTTCTCCGTCCTCGATCACGCCCCAAAAATACGCTCCAGTTAAATAGATAGGGACAAAAACGGCGGCAGAAACACACATGACCAGGCTGCCGCCGACAAAATTGAGTGCTCCCATCTTGTTAGTCGCGAGTATGGTCGACGCCAATTGCTCCCCCGCGACGAGCAGATAGTCCTTCGAAAATTCGTATACGAAGTACGTCGCAATGCCGGCCACGATACTCAACCCCGCTGTCTTTGCAACAGACTTCAGGAGCGGCAAATGCCTTGCACCGACGCCCAAGCGACGCACGATTATCGTCTCCGCCAGACATTTTTCGAGAACGATCGCGGATACTGCTGTGAGGATCATTCCCTGCATTCCGAAAAGATCCAAACCAAAATATAAGACCGTCACAAGCCCGATAAAGATCACGACACGCAGGCCCAGCAAGAGTCGCCCAAGTTCCTTATACGATCTGACGATCGGGTCAGTTATCAAAATACTGAACGGCAGGATCGTGATGTTTATTACAAAAACCGACGCACTCTGTATGTAATTCTGCGTGAAAAGCGTGATGATGAATGTCTGTGCGGTAATCAGCAGAAAAACGTATATCGGAAAGTAAAAGAATGCGAGCTTTTGCATCGCTCTGGCTGTCAGCCGGATCATTTCCTCTCGGTCTCCTGCCAGCTGCAGATGGTTCATTCGCGGGATGAGAACCGAGGTGACAGATTCGGCGAGCATTGCGATGAGCGGGACTTCGAAGCAGCCATACGCATATATCGCAAATTCCGCACTCGAAAACTTATAACCGACAAAGTAATTGTGGATGTCGTTCTGCAGCATCCACAAGATTCCGGTAAGACCGAAAGGAACAGCATAGAACATCTGCTCGCGGAAGAATCGCACGTCAAATCGTCGCCAGAATCCTGGAAACCGGCTCGTCAGATACCAGATCAGCAGGATCGTCTGAACCGTTCCCTGCAGCATTGCAGCGTAGAGAAAGGCATCGACCGTCGCGTAGACCATCACCGCAAGGCCCATGAAGATCGTCTTGGTAAGTTGGGCGAGGATGATAAATACGGTCGCGAGTTTAGCCTCCTGATTGGCGATAGCTACGGTCTCGAGAAACGTCGAGAATACCCATATCCATATCACCACGCCGATCTTCGGCGCCAGCCGCGTCAGTTCATCATTGCGAAAGATATTACCGATCAGCTGCGGATACAGAGCGAGAGCAAGACAGGCAAGCCCGCCGACAACAAAGTTAAAAAGCAGAATATTAAAGATCGCGGCACCGCGCCGATCAGTCTCACGAGCGACGTAGTAATAAGCGCTCATCGAGAATCCGACCGGCAGAATGATCAGCGAATTCATGATCACCTGAAACGATTCGCGATAAGTACCGACGTTTTCCTGCGTTAGATAACGGACGATCAGCAATGGCAGAAAAAAGCTTAGGCCAAATCCTGCGATCTTGGCCATGAGCAGCCAAGCGCTTTGTCGTTTTAACGAAATTGCCTTGCGATCTGGATTAGTCAACGCTATGAGGGATATGGATCAGAGCTGGCAGATACGAGCCGCCATCCGGTTGGATGTCAAAACCTTAATCTAGAAATGTGTATTAAAATCGAATCTTCAGTGTTTGCGATCATTGAACCGACTCCCGTAATAGTAGCCTCTTTCGCGGATTCGGTGGGCCAACGGGCCCAGGTCTGCCTCAACCTCGGCGATCCGGGGCGGTTGGTAAATTATACATTCTTAAAGATCAAAGTCATTCGGAATCGCAAATTGATAAGATTCTCCTCGACTCTCATGCTCTGACGTGTTCCCGAGACAGCAGCGGGTTTCGACAATAGCGCCCAAATTGCTCAAGCCGAAGCGACGGACTTAGGTACGATTTTCGCAGAAAGATCCCGATATATGTGTTTGGTTATCTGTGAGAAACCTCAGACACGCAACTCCACAGCTTTTTTTCTCAATGATTTCAATGATTTACGCCAACCGTGGCCAATATAGAAAACAATAGAATATATGCACAAAATGGTTTATCCTGTTGTCAGGCTACTCCTCTCTCGCGGCCCGCAGTTCCGTCTATGAACGATGCCGAAATAATACGACGCAATCTGCGGCCATCCCTCGTATTCCTCACGGGTGAACTTATTGCCGTTCCGATCCCGCTCGAACGCGAGGAGGTCATATTGGGTCGCGCTCTAGAAGCGGAAATACGTGTCAATGACACGCAGGTCTCACGTCAGCACGCACGGATCTCCACCCGAAAGAACACCAAGACTGGCCGCGAAGAATACATCGTTAACGACCTTGGCTCACGAAACGGCACGCTTTTGAATGGACTGAAGATCGATCAGGCGACACTATTTAATGGCGATAAGATCGCGATCGGCGATACAATTCTCCGCTTTGACCTGCTCGACGAGATCGATCGTGAATATCAACGCCAAATTCATCGCCTGATCTCACACGATGACTTGACCGGCCTGCTTTCAAGTCGATCTTTTTTTTCAGAACTTCGTCGCGAAGCTAGTCGTGCGACGATCGAAAATCGCCCTTTTTGCGTCTTAATGATGGATGGCGATCATTTTAAGGGCGTCAACGACACCTTCGGCCATCTCACAGGCAGCAAGACTATCGAGGAGATCGGCCATTCTATAATGACGAATCTCCGAACGGGTGATGCGGCGGCCCGGTTTGGCGGCGATGAATTTGCCGCGTTTTTGCTTGACGCCGAACTTACGCAAGCTCTCGTCGCCGCCGAACGCATTCGGGCGGACATAGCGAAAAAGGAATTCAGCGTCGTCCGGCCGGGACAAACCGACGTGACGCACCACATCACCGTTAGTATCGGTGTATCGTCTTTTCCTGCCGATTCAAGCGACCCGATCGAATTGGTAGAGATGGCTGACTCCGCGCTCTACCGGGCGAAACGCGAAGGTCGCGACCGCGTGGCTGCATACCGTGACCTCGATCCCGCCGAAATGAATTGCCACCTTGAGCCTAGACGCGCATGACTCCCAACGTCGCGACATATTCCAGCCCTCATAAATATCAGAAAACGCAACCTTTTGCCGCAGGACGGCGTGTTATCAACTGCCGGGATTCGTGGTAAACTGGATTTTTGCCCAATCCCGCAAATATTAGCCATTTATAATAATTACTAGGTGTTAACTGATCTAAATTTGGCCACACGGCCGTTTCGAAACCGGGCTTTTCCCTACCTCCTTTCAACGCTCTTGCTTTTAATGGCGGGCGTCGGGCTGATCGTCTGTCTTGCATTGCTTAAACAAAATTCGGACAAGAACACCGAGCTTGCTGACAAGATCCATCAGCGTGAGACAGCCATCGGACAGCTCAAGGTCGAAGGTGAAAAGATCCAGCAGGCCCTTTCGCCGGATCAAAAAGCGATCCTAAGCGCTTCGCATAAGCTCGTCGACAGCAAGACTTTTAGCTGGTCGAGGCTATTTGCTGATCTTGAGTCCGTGCTTCCCGGTAATGTCAGTGCGTCCCGAATAACGGTCCAAAATATTTACAACGACAACGGCCGGATCAAAGCCGTTCTCGAACTCGGAGTACTCAGCCGCGACTATCCCGCGGTGATGACGATGATTCAAAACATGCAGAATTCGGGTGTATTTCAGGCCGAGCTTCGTGGTCAGGACCTGCAGTCGAACGAAAGGATGGTGTATTCGGAATATACGCTGAGTATTGTCTATTCGCCAACCTACGGCTCTACATCCGCTCCATCGGGCGATGTCGCGTTGAACGATCAAGGAGGTGTCCGGTAATGGAAAAGGAGACCGTGATCGTCGACACGACGGAGGTCAGTCCGACGGCCGCGCCTGAGATACCGCTTGGCGTTCTTGTAACGCGGCGGCCGCGAAAGGTTT
Source organism: Acidobacteriota bacterium (assembly GCA_040005135.1). Lineage (GTDB taxonomy): Bacteria > Acidobacteriota > Blastocatellia > Pyrinomonadales > Pyrinomonadaceae > OLB17. Next base: position 23,285 of record JBDTZO010000166.1, read on the forward strand.
ACGGCGGGATGTGGGGTTCGCCCGAGATCGTTGCTATTGCCTCGAGTTCGCTGGCACTGCTTGCCGCGATCATCGTTTATTTGCTTATCGTCGTCCCATCGAACCGCGATGTCGCAAGGAACCGCTCTGAGGCGGACCGTCTCGAGGTTGAACTTTCGTCCGCAAACACGAAATACGGTGAGATCACAAGCACAAAAGATCAGGTGGCGAAACTTTTGACCAGTGCAGACGATTTTGAAACGCGGTTCCTGCCGCCGATGGTTACAGGCCAGAGTGCTCTTTATCAGCGACTCAACGGGCTGATCGGAGCCTACGGCCTGACAAATACGACCGGTCCTGATTACGCACCGCTGGAAACGGCCGATGCCAACGTCGCAAATCAAACTGATGAACAGCGAGGCCGTGAGAAGTTTCGCAGCTTATTTCCGGGCGTCTATGTGACGATGACGCTCGAGGGCCCTTATCAGAATCTACGTCGGTTCATCCGCGAGATCGAAACGGGAAACGAGTTTGTCGTCATCAGCTCGATCGAACTTGAGCCATCGGACACGGAACAGAAAAAGCCAACGAACACAGGTGCTGCTCCAATTACGGCGTCCGCTCCGACCTCCGTAAAACCCGCCGTGAATCCGAATGACCCGATGGCCGGCATGAATGCTGCCGCCCAGCCGGCGATGGGACCGCCGCAGCCCGCGACGGCCGCCGCAGGAGCCGGCAAGGGTAAGACGCACGGTGAGGTTGTCGCTCTCCGGCTCGAAATGGCGGCGTATTTTCGCCGGACAAATTATGCTCCGATAACCGCACCGGCCGTTGCCAAATAATCTTATCAATGCCAGTCGTCGAAATTAAAAACCCGAACGAACGAAATAAGCTGATCGCCGCGGCGATACTGGGCGTTGTTGCCCTCGCGGCCCTGTATTTTGCGTTCGGTCGCGGGATGTTCAGCTCTTCGACTAGCGTCAATGTAAAGGTTTCGACGACGCCTAAGCCGAGTGCTACGCCGGCTAAAGACACCTTCAAGCTGCCGACAAAAGAAGAGCAGACGTTCGACAATGTGACGACGCCGGTAGTGTATACGCCGGGCAGCAGTTCGGCTCCGGATGCGGGACGGAATATTTTTGCGTTCTATGAGCCGCCCGTGCCCACACCGTACAGCCCGACGCCGATCCCGCCGGTAAAGACGCCTCCACCGCCGACGCCGACGCCGACGCCCGACATTCTGGTCGCCGCCGTGAATCCGCCGAACGTCTTTGCGGGAGCAAAATCGTTCAGGCTCGAGCTTAATGGCGACCATTTTACCCCCGACTCGCATATCTATTGGAGCCAGACTGAAATGCCGACGACGTACGTCAGTCCGCAGAGGATCTATGCTGACATACCGTCCAATCTGATCACGCAGGACGGGCCGCGCCAGATCATAGTGCAGACGCCGGACGGTAAAAAGTATTCGAATCAAATGATCCTGACAGTTCAGGCGCCGCCTGTTCCGAGCGTTCAGTATATCGGCATGATCGGCCGCAAACGATATAATAACGACACGGCGTATTTTCTAGAGACGGGAAAAACAACGCCCTTTGGTGCTCGGCTAAACGATGTCGTCGGCGGTAGATTCAGGCTGATCAATATCGCCCCGGCCCAAGTGATGTTCGAAGACACTTCGTTAGGGTTCAAGCATACGATCGCGTTGACCCAACCCACTGCGAGCGGCACTTCTTCGACCGGCGGTTCGACGAGCCAACCGGTACGGCCCGTTCAGCCCGACGGAGGATTCACACCTTTTAATCCGAACACCGTTCCCTCGGGTGAGATACCGGGAATACCGAATAATATCCCGAGATACGTGCCGCCGCAGCCAAATCAAGCCCAGCCGCAGCCGGGATCAAAACAAGACAGGCCGAAAAAGGACGTGGACGATAATGATGACGGCGACGGCGAATAGACGAACAGAAAGAGGAATGACGCTCCTTGCCGTGATGGGCATAATGGCGGTATTTGCCATCGGCCTGCTTGCCGTGGCTCCGGCCGTACAGCAGGAAGTGCAGCGTGAGAAGGAGTTGGAGGCCATCCGCCGAGGCGAAGAGGTCGCCGAAGCGATCCGTCAGTATGTTGAGTTTTACCGCGGGGCAAAGCTGCCAAACTCGATGGACGACCTGCTCGAGGGCCTGCCTCAGGGCACAAAACAGCGACAGATCCTGCGGGCGTCGGCCGCGATCGACCCGCTGACCCAGGATGGCAAGTGGCGACTCGTGAAGCCCGACGTAAGTTCGCTTGGCGGTTTTGCCAAGCGCGTCCAGGATTACAATGGCGGGCTGCTGCCGTCTAATCCCAGCCAAACATTTGACCGCTGGGCCCTTGTACTCGTCAACTCCATCAATACCGGAACTGACGACGACATCAAGGCTCCTGATGAGAATGCCGACGATTCCACTGAGAACACGCCCTTCATAGGAGTCGCGAGCATGAGCAAGAGTTCATCGGTGATCGCATACTACGGCGTTGAAAACCATTCGAAATGGATATTTACACCTCTTTTCCGTGGATCCGGCGTTTCCGCCTCAACGGGAATACGGCCCGTTAGCCGCCCGGACGCCCTAACGGACCGCACTAATTGACTTTTGCATTTCATGATCTAGCTTCCTTTCGAAACGCTCTTTGCGTTTTCACTCTTCTCATTTGGTGATGTTCCCCTAAGGATCATCGAACTCGGCGGGTATGGCTCTATCTTCGCGCCTATCAACGCGTTCTTTATCTCGCAAGCCGCTCGATCGAACACATCACGGGGGCGGGCTTCGTGGGTATTTAGCCAGAAATTGATGGTTATCTTAATACCCTCAGGAGCGAGGTCCGTCACGTACACATTGGGCGGCGGCTCGCTCACAACTCCTTCCGTGCGGTCGAGCGCATCGGCAATTCGCTTCTTAGCCATTTCCACATCAGCATCGTACGCAACCTTCAGTTCGATATTCATTCGGCGCTTGGAACCCGCTCCGCGGATAGTCAGCGTTCCCGAATACATATCGCCATTTGGGACGAGCACTAATTCCCCGTCATCCTTTCTGAGCGATGTCGCTCTGACACCGATGTATTCGACTCGACCCTGAAGCTTATCGATAAAGATCTGATCGCCCACCTTAAAGGGCTGCTGCCACAAGATCAACACGCCCGAAAGCAGATTATTAAGGATGTCCTTGGTGGCAAAACCGATCACGAACGATGTCAACCCGATCCCGGCAACCAGATCTCCAAAACCAAACGATGGGATGATCACTGTAAAGGCCGTGAAAACGCCCATCAAAGCCATAGCGACTACGATCAATCTGCTAAAGAGGATCCGAAGTCGTTCATCGAGTTTAGTCCGTTTCGTCGCCGCGAGAAATACGACCTTGGTGAGTTTCGCCGCGAGAAAGAATAGTACGGCGACTAGAACGCCCGCAGCGATAAACGGGAGCCGGGCAATGATCGACGTGACGAGACTGTCGATCGAGGTCCAGGCGACGTTTGTCACTTCGGACGCGTTATTGAGAACCCGGCCGGCCGTATTGGTATTTTGAAGGAACATAATCAATCTTTTATACAATTATCTGATACGTATTCGCCAAGCAGGGTTGGACAAATTATGACCTGGCCAGCTTGACATCGCTTATTATTAGAATTAGACTAATTCTAAATTAGGAAATAAAAACTATGCTGCACAATACAAAGATTGACATCCCGAAGGCCAAGCGCGAAAAACTCATAACCATTCTTAGTCAGAGACTGGCAGATTCCGCTGACCTCAAATCCCAGGCTAAGCAGGCTCACTGGAACGTCAAGGGGCCCAATTTCATCGCTCTGCACGAACTTTTTGACCGCGTCGCGGCCGAGCTTGATCCTATCGTCGATGACATTGCCGAGCGGATAACAACTCTCGGCGGCACGGCACTCGGAACGGTCCGGGTTTCGGCCCAGAGCTCGAGCCTCGCGGAATATCCGCTTGAGATAACCGACGGCGAGTCACATGTGGATGCCTTGTCCAGCGTTCTCGCGGATTTTGGCAAGAAGGTCCGGGCGGAGATCGATACGACCGATGAACTCGGCGACGCCGACACATCCGACCTTCTTACCGGCGTCTCGCGCTCGATAGACAAGCTCCTCTGGTTCGTCGAAGCGCACCAGCAGGCTTAATGTGGACCAAATAAGGGAGCCGGTCGAAGACGTACTTCGACCGGCTCTTTTTGACCTCAAATATGCCTATTTTGTGTAATCAAAGACGAGATTGCAAAACGCTTTCACGCCGACGTCTAAACGGCTGTCGTCGATATAGAAATCCGGCGTGTGATGAGCGGCAGTGGTCTTGACATCCTTCCCTTTCGGCATTCCGCCGACGAAAAAGAAAAATGCCGGGGCCTTCGAGCCATAGAAAGCGAAATCTTCGGCGCCCATTGTCCATTCAGTCTCAAGCACATTACCCTTTCCCGCCGCTTTTTCGAGCGACGGCAGCATTTGTTTGACCAAGGACGGATCGTTATAGGTGACCGGGGTTTTCATTTCGATCGTCACCTCGGCGGTCGCACCCATGCTTTCCGCGATCTTCGTCGCCGTCTGACGAATGCGGGCATGCACGTCATCCTGTATTGCGGAGTCGAGCGTGCGGATCGTTCCGGCCATGGTCAACTCTTCGGGAATTATGTTTTCGCGCACGCCACCGTTGATCTTTCCAACGGTTATGACGACGGGCGACTTGGTCAGGTCCGATTGACGCGCGACTATCATCTGCAATCCCGTATAGATCTGGCTCGCCGCGGCGATCGGGTCGATGCCGAGCCACGGATATGCTCCGTGCGTCTGCTTGCCTTTGATCTTTATCGTGAACCAATCGCTCGCAGCCATCTCTGAACCCGACTTGTATTTTATCGTTCCGATCTCGGTCTGAGCATTTATATGAATGCCGAAGATCGCGTCGATCTTAGGACTGTCCATGACGCCCTCTTTGACCATCAGGTCGGCACCTCCCTCTTCGCCGACCGGCGGCCCCTCTTCCGCGGGCTGGAATATAAACACGACAGTTCCCTTCACCTTGTCTTTCATTTTCGAAAGTACGGTCGCTGTGCCGAGCAGCATCGCAACATGCGAATCGTGACCGCACGCGTGCATAACTCCGACGGTTTGGCCATTATATTCGGCCTTGACGACCGACTTGAACGGCAGATCCACGCGTTCCGTTACGGGAAGTCCGTCCATGTCGGCACGCAGGCCGATCACGGGTCCAGGCAGTCCGCCTTTCAAAATGCCGACGACGCCGGTTTTAGCGATGCCCGTTCGAACCTCAATACCGAGTTTGCCAAGCTCTTCTGCGACCAGCTTCGAAGTGTTAAATTCCCGGTTCGAGAGTTCTGGATGCTCATGGAGATAACGTCGCCATTTGATGACTTGCGGCAACACGTTAGCCGTCGCGGCATCGATCTCCCCTGCAATATCAACCGCGAATGCGGAGTTTGCAATAGCGAAAAGTAGGACACACGAAAGCAGTACTTTCTTCATAATTTATCTCGGATCGATCTTGAACGAGTGTATTGTAACCTTTGCTCGACAAAATTCAATCAAAGCGCGCCGATGAAGTAGAAACATCGGGATCGTGGACTACTTATTTGTCTTTAATTTTAAGAAGAACAGTCTGGGAGGGTGCTTAACGAGGCAGCAGCTCTTATTTTTTCTTAGTGTAGGTGCGGTCGGCCATCATCCACTTTTCCGGCTTCCAAAGGTCGTCGCTTAGGTTCATCCCAGTCTGGATCTCTGAGTATGCTTCGGTCGTCGCCTTCTTTCCGTCGACGAAAAACTGCACTTCGGCCGACACCCAGCCGCCGCCTTTTGCCTTTTTATACTTGTTGAACTGAGTCTCCCGAACGCTCTTCTTGTCTTTTCCGCCGAGTTCGATGAGCCGGACGAACAACAGGTCCTTTTTATCGATCCAGAACTGCGGCGCCGCGAGGTCGCCCTGCTTGGCACCGACAACGTAAACTTTTCGCCCCATCCAGTCTTCCTGATGGACTCGCGACATGTCGACGGTCATTCCTTTGAGCTGCGCAATAGTCGTCGCTACCGGCTGCATATAGACGTCGAATCCGAGCACGAGCAGCGGATGTACGAATGCACGGCTGTCGGCGAGCTTTCCGTCCTTATAGGAATAAAGCTTGCCATCCGCGAATAATATCCCGTTTCCCTTTTCGACCGGATCGAAATCGATCCTGAGCCGTCCGGGAGCATTCAGAGCCTCGTACCACACCTCATCGTGCGACGACCCGTCAGGCTTGTATGTCGTTGTTATCTGCTTGAACGTCAGCGTCTTATACCATTTCCCATCGTACTTCTTATGCATCGCATTGATCAGATCGTCACCGGTCTTGATATCGGCTGCGAAGACGGAAAACGAGAACAAAACAAGAATGACAATGGCCTGGATAGGTTTCATGATGATTAGAACGACGAAACCAGCGAAAAAGTTTTCCCCTTGATGAACGATCTTGAGCAGAGATATTCTCGTCCGCCGGAAAGGCGTCGAGTGACAATCGACGCTTTTGCGATATAGTAAGCGTCGAAGTTCTATTTGGGCGATTCGTATTCGAGCAATTTATATAGATCCTGTGCGTCCGGGTCCGCAATGTCCCTGCGGACGAGCAGGACGAGGTCGACGCCCGGACGCATCGGATAGACGCCGACGAATTTATAATGCGCCGAATAGCGTTTCACGACCTCGGCGTCCTGTTCGTCCTTTTTCGCGACTATCATTTCGGCACTGTTCGTATCCACAAGCTGGCCGTTGAAGGTGGCATGCTCGTAATCGTTCATATACCACGGCATCGGCCAATAGTCCGGCGAGACGAATTCGATCGCCGCCGAGTGGCCGGCTCCGCTTTTGTCGGCGTAGTAATCGATCTTGCGGACAAGGTCGAGGAATTGTCGCTTCGTATGGGCGTAAACATAGCCCATCTCCTCGTCGTCATAACGGACAAAATTGAGATCGTAGGACTGATACGCGAGCACGACCGCTGCAGTGACCGCCAAAAGAGCCGCGGCCAGCTTTGAGAGTACATTCTTGGCCCCGAAGAGCTCGTTGATCCCGTATCCGGCGATTAGGCACATTGGGAGATAAAAACTTAGTGCAAGCCACGGCGTCTTATATGGAATGATCGTGTATGCCGTAAAAAGGCCGAATGCCCAAAATGCGGTGAACAATGCGAGGCGGTGCTTAGCACGGATGAGTGCGATCAACGCACCGATCGATGCGAGCAAAAGTATGGGCGATTCGACCTTCAGACCCCATTTGACGTACGCCAGGAATCCGTTCTGTGTGTGATCTTTGGATCCGGTCTTGGTCCATATTGCGTACGCCTCGAGAGCCTTGCTCACGCCTTCGGCGTAGGTAAAGAACGATGAAAAGAAAACAATGATCAAATACACGAAAACCGTCGCGGTGGCGGCTAATATGAGCACTAGGTCAGTCCGAACGCCGAGTGCGGCACGAAAATTCGACCAGGTCAGGTCGGCGGGTTCGTTTAGAGGCGTTTCGTTCGAGCCGTACGCGTCGGCTAGGAAGATCACCCATGCCGCAACACACATTACGGCAAGTGCGATGATCGCGTACATTACATACGCCTCGTTCGGCTTGCCGTCACCCGTGAAATTTTCGACGAACCACGCAGTGCCGTCGCTTAAACGCGACCAGAATATTATGCAGCCCAGCAGCACCGCCGCGTGGCCGGCGATGACTAATGTAATGAGCGGAGCGGCACGAAATCTCGCCGACAACGCGAAAGATCGCCACAGCCACGTCGACAAACCGGCGATCAGCATCGTCCCGAGCGTGATGAACGCCGTTTCCTTAGTTGCGAACAACATCGCGGCAGCGGCGGACGCAAGCAATAGATAGATCGGCCGGCCGTCTTCCCACGAAAGGAGCATCCGCGTCACAAAGAAAACGAGCACGCATTCGACGGCAAAAATCACGATCCGCAGAGCCCAGACGGCCGCGTCGCCCATTCCGCTTCCGGTCTCGGCAATATTGAGCGTGGATGGCAGAAACGCGACTACCAGTATCAGCACCATCCAGATCACAGACAGCGGACCTGCCTTTCGCTTATCGATAAAATAGACGAGCGATACGACGACGCCTAAACTGCAAAAAACAAAGAACATCTCATGGATAAAATATCGCGAAATGTACACCATGCCGGGCGAAAGGGCCAGAAACGACGCGGCGCAAAGCGTTCCAACCTTCCCCAAGTATCTCTTTAGAAATAACGTCAATATAACAGTGAATACGCCAAAGATCGCTACGCTCGACCTCACCGCAACGGTCTCCAGGCCGAAAACCTTGGTAAACGCAAGAGCGATGTAATAAAGCGTCGGCCCGTGGTAGTTGGCCGGGTCATAGTGGTACGTGCCGGTGCGAAAGAGCGTCGTCAGGAAAAATCCGTTGACACCTTCGTCATGGTGAAATGGCTTGAGCGCAAGCCAATAGAACCGGAAAAACGCCGCGATTGCCGTCACGGCGGCACAATAAAGGAGCCATTGGAAGTCGATCGGTTCTTTTACCGCTTTCGGTTGAATTTCCTGTTCTGCAGTCATCTCTGTCGGTTATTTGATCTTATACACGCGATATTGGCCAGATTCGGCAATGACCGGATACTTAGTGAAATTTTCGTCTTTCGCCTGTAGCGAATTGCGCTCCTCCGGCGAAACCAGTACGTAGTCAATGTTATCCATGCCGAGCAGCAGGTCCGAAACGCCGCCACCCGAATAGATGCGCTTGACTTGATCCTCGCGTTCACCGAAGTCGATGCCATGCGACATCAGATGCCCGGTGTATCGCATATACGATTGCCGCCCGGATAGTACGACTGCTGAATTAAAGGTCGGGGCGTTTAGAAAAAGAGCGTTCGGCGGTGTTTTCTGCTTGATCTGTTCGGCGATCTTAACTGCATCGGCATCGAAGACCTGTATTTTGTTCTGCCCGGATGCCGTCCTCCAAACGTCAAGCGTTCCGGCCAGAATCAGAACTGAAAACGCGATGCCCGAAGTTGTCTTAAAGAAGGCATCCTTACGCCAAGCCCAAGCAATTGCGTAAGAGATCAGTGGGACCGAACCGACAAACCAATATATCAAAACCTTGATATTGTCCCACTCCCAAGGCGCAAGCTTGGCGATGTTCGCCACAAAAAACAAGGCACCGAAAGGTAAGTAAAATTTAATGAGATCGAAAGGCGGAGGCGTTGCCTCCTTACCTTTTGGACCTTCTCGACCGACTCCTAAACGCGAATAGACGAGGTACGCTCCGGCGGCGATGCCCGGCAGAACAAGACCTGTATTCTTGATCCAAAACCAAATGATGTTGTCGTCGCGTTTGTCCCAGCCGAAATGCCAGCCGATGAATTTGCTTGTCTCACTGGCCGTGCCCGACATCGTCCAGAGCAGCTCGGGAACGGCGATCACGCAAACGCCTATACCGAAAGTTAGCCATGTCCGCCAACTAGCAGGTCTGAATGCAAACAGAAATGCGGTCACCACAAAAAGCACCACAAGGCTGTGGAGATGTATCAGGGGAAGAGTTCCGGCAAGGAGCCCAACGACCAGCGGCTTTGCATATCCCAAATAACGCCCAGATGCCCTCGGAGTGGTCGCAGTGTCGGCGTTCCCTTCGGCCTCCGAGCCAAAAACACGCCAGAGATATCCAAGTACCGTAACGGTCAGCGGCATCCCGAGCAACAGACTCCGCTGGGTCATAAACAACACTACCATCGAATTGCCCCAGCGATAGCTGTCGCTGATCGTGTAATCGCGTGGTAAAGTCGAGATAAAATCAAAGATGCCTTTGCCCTGTGCCCAATAGTCCTTAAAGAACCCAATAAACCCAAGTCCGCCGCTGAAGATCAGAAGGAAAGGAGAGATGCGTCCCGCCAGCTTGCTTCCTGTCAACTTGATAGTGAAACGCTCGATAATGACGACGAGCGAGAACGCCCACGTAACATTCTGAACGAACATCGCGTCCTTAACGTCCGCACCGAGCTTTATAAAACATGCTGTCAGAAAGTCCGCGACGAACGGATATGAAAATTTTGCTCCTGCGAACGACGGATTTTGGGGCGGAAAATTATTACCGTCCGTAAAGCCGAAGATCGCACCCAAATGGAATGGTAGGTCTCCGAGGTTGTTCGATCCGCCGGTGAAGATGCCTTGGGCATTCTCATACATCGCCTGGTTGAAGAACAACCAAAACAGCACGACAAAGAACGCATAGTAAGCAAATCCTGAAAATCGCCTGAGGTTGCCGCCCTGAAGCTTGCCTTTCGCTTTTACCCAATCGTGACGAGATCTGCTCCGATATTTTGGCAGCAACAATAATGCTGCCGGCATCACCGTTAATACGAGAGCGAGCCCGGAGATCGTAGCGTTAAGACCGAATGCCATCGCGAGCAGGAACCCGACGAGACCATAAATAGCTGAGCCCACAATGCTGCCGACGGCGAGCCGCCACATGAATTTCTCGTCGTCGGCGACCAAATAGGTCAGAGCAAAACCGCCGAACGTCACGAAGAAGATCAGGATCGATGAGGTCAGCATTTAGGTTTGTATGTCTCGATAGCGGACCATATTCTCGACGTACTTGGCAATTACATCCGCTTCGAGGTTTACTGCGTCGCCAGCACTAAGCGTCGAGAAGTCGGTCATCTCCCAGGTCTTCGGGATCACGGCGATATCGAAATTAGTGTCGTCGAGTTCAGCGACGGTCAAGCTAATTCCTTCGACCGCGACGGACCCTTTGTAAACCAGATATCGTCGAAATTCCGGCGGAAATCCGATCCGTACCGTCCAAAAATTGCCTTGGTCATAAGCACCCACGAATGTTCCGCGGCCATCAACGTGCCCCTGCACGATGTGACCACCCAACCGAGTCGTGGGCGTTACCGCACGCTCAAGATTCACCCGGGAATCGACGATAAGACGATTGAGCGTTGTTCGTTCGAGTGTCTCCGGCGAGACGTCCGCCGCAAATGAATGCAGCTGCGGATCCATCACTGTGAGGCAGACGCCGTTCACCGCGATGGAATCGCCCACAGCCGCATCGGACGTCACAACGGTAGCGGCGATAGTTATGCGGGCTCCCGCTTCGCCATGATCGATAGCGGCGATCCGGCCGAGCTCTTCGATAATGCCTGTAAACACGGGATTCTCCTAGAACCAGGCTTTCTTATTGACTATATATGTCTGGACAAATTCCTCGTCCGTCTTCGTTAAATATATGATTCCCTCGACAATGCCAACGATCGCGATCGCAAGTGCCGGCACTCCGCAAAGGAAGAGTCCCACGACGTATACTGACACCATAATTATGCCCTCCGTCGTATACCCAAGGATAAACTTATGCACACCGAGCCCCCCTAAAACGATCGCGAGTATTCCTACCAAGATCTTCTTGTCGGCTCCCGGCGGTTTAGCTCCGGGAACCTGCTGCATCGGAGCTCCAATGCCGCTTAGCATCGCTCCGCATGTCATACAGACCGCGTTCGAATGGTCGTTTGGGGCGTTGCAGTTGGGGCAGTTAACAAATTGGGTCGCCATTTTTTGTATCTCCTTCAGAACTTTGTATTAAGCTTCGATCTCGGCCCTTTCGGTAAGCGATAGCTTACGAACGTCGATCGATATCGGTTCGTTGTCCTTCATTTCGTTGTAGATGCTGATAAATTTCGAGCCTACGCGCAGTTGGTCGGCCTTGTACGACGTTCGTTGATTCACGACTTGGGAAAACGTCTCGTCGGTCGCCGACAATAAGATTACGATCTCCGCGTCCGAACGTCGCAGGCTCGATTCGGTCATACCAAATAGAGGCGATTCTTCGTCGATCGGATGCACCACCGTCCACGACAACGGAAAGAACGCGACTTTGCGTCTTTCGAGATCGAGCTCGTCAAATTTTCTCACCTGTTTTCCTGCCTCGTCACAGAATCGGGCGAACATTACCTTAGCCTCGACCTCGATCATTTGACTGCTGCGACCGTTGACGAGCCGGAACATCAGTCCGGTCTTATCCCGATACGGAGCGATCACGGCGACATCGCTGAAAACAACTCTCGCGGTCGGCCGGGCAAATCGTGCGAAAACGACGCCTGTGATCAATGCGTTAGCCAGCAGGCTGTAATACGACTCGATCGTTACCAGAAGGTTGGGAACGATACCGACCGGATGGATTGTACCGTAGCCAATGGTCGCGAACGTCTGAACACTGAAAAAGAAAGATCTTAGGAAGATGTTCGTCATCGGGGCCGCTGACGTGTCAACTAGCGAACCGTCACCGATCATTGCGTAAAGCGACCCGAAAACAATGTTGCTGACGAAATATAACGTCAATACAATGAGCAGGAAAGTCGGCCAAGTCAGCGTCAGAACAATGTGATAAAGATTCAGCGAAGTAAAAAACGGGAGGCCAGTTCGTTGGACGTTGAACGAACCGTCAGAATTGAGGAACCTCAAATGACTTCTTCCCGCGACGACCGACCCAAACCCGAGGTCGCGTTCGCCCTCTTCGATCAGTTCTTCGGTTTGCGGATCGTTGTTGAGTGTTTGTTCTGCCACAGTACTCTCGTGATTATAGCGACCGTCCCTGAAATTTGTAAAAGGAAACTGGTTTTTGATGCTATTTGGTGTTGAAATATTATCTATGTCCAACGCAGTTCCAACTAACGACCAGCCACCCAAACTTCGCGTTATCGCCCCGGGTTCGGCGGATGTCAGCTCACTCGCCGATGTGCTTGAATGGTTTCTTAATTTTGACGAACGCACCGCACGTATGCGGCACCCTTCCGTAGAAGAACTATTTCAGTGGAAACAACAAGATGATAAAGTGAACGGCATTGCAGTCTACCCTTTCGAAAATGCCGAAGCTCGGTTCGCGGTCGGTGCATTTCAGGCTCTCGCGGAAAATGACACTGAAACGACGTTGAACGCCTGGATCACCGATATTCTGAACGCGCTTTCGGACGCTCGACAATCGCGAACCGAGATCGCTGAATCGTACGACCTGGACTCCGACCCGGAAATGTTCGCGGTCGCCAAGGCTGACAAGCTCACGACTGCTGTCGAAAAACGAATTTATCTGACCACCAGTTGGATCGAGGCCCTCTGCACGGCTGAGGCTCGATTTCTCGGATGGGTATATCAGGAGCTATACGGAAAGCCATTCGCTCCGAATGCAGACGGCGAACGATCCTCTAGTTGACGCCACGTATCTAGGGCAACACCCTCGATCGATAAGATTCGTTACGGTCATTCTTTATAGCCAGCAGTCTATGCTTGACGGCGAATGAAAGGTATTTCTTCGCGGCGGCGTGTCTGAAAGTGTTGCAGCAGGCGACGCGGAGCAATTCGAGCTAACCAGGTTATTGCCGTTAGCTTTGCGCTCCGACGCTGCCGGTTCGCGGCTGCAAACGCTCGATGAGCATCTGCAAATTGCTCGCTAATGAGATACGACTTGCCGAACTCGATCTGCAGGTCCACGTCCAGACCGGAGACACGTCTATCGATTATTTCCCGTTCTTCCGCGGTCAACTCGACAGTGTTCACGATCCTGTTGAAAACGGCAAGTTCACGCTCCACGCGGCTTATAGCATCACCGGAAAGGCTGGCCAGATGAACACGGTATTTAAGCAAAGGTTTTCGCTGATAGCCGATCTTGGATCCTGTTTTGGCCATTCGTACCCAAAGATGAAAATCGTGAGCGCGCGTTCGCTGTTGTTCGAAAAGCCCTGCTCGCTCGAGCGCGGACTTAAGAGCAATGGTGCCCGAGGTTATGACGTTGCACCTGTAATCGAGTAGTGCCTCGGCCGTTACCTCGCCATCCGAAGGAGCCGTTTCCATAAAGGTCTTGCGGAGTGCCGACCTCAGCCCGAATTGATAAGCGTCGCAATAGACCATGTCATAGCCGCTTCCTAGGAAAGCGACCTGGGACGCCAGAAAGTCGGGCTGCCATATGTCGTCACCATCGAGAAAAGCGATGATCTCTCCGCGTGCGTGACGTATTGCCGTATTTCGTGCTGCTCCAGCTCCCACGCTCGGCTGTTTAACATAGATTATCTCCTGCCGGTAACGACTGATCGCGCGCTCGAATTCAGGTGTGTCGGGCGAACCGTCATTGACGACGATGATCTCGTGGTCTTTGAACTTCTGAGCTAGTACCGAATCAAGAGTCTCGGCGATAAATTCTGCGACATTGTATGCAGGTATGACAATGCTCACCCTTGGATGCCACGAAAACACGTTTCTCCCAGTCTCGATCCTAATGCCAATATTGTTCGTATCCGGATCAGCCATTGTGATCACTGCTCTCCCCTAACCGGCTCCCAAGTCGTCGTTCGCTCCCCTTTCACAAATCGGAAGAATGCGACAACTGAAGCGAGATTCGCGAGTACGAAATACAACGGGATCGAAAGCGGCATTATGTGCCGTCCCGAACGCTCCAATATCCAACCGGCAGCCGCCGACGCGTAGAAGATCACCTGAGCAGCAAAGACAATGTCATATAGATCATTAAAGTATGCAAGCAACGCATTCGATATAAAGATCGTAGCAAGCATCAGCGGAACTGCGTATCGGAGCCATTTATGAGAGATCATTTCCAAGCTAAAGAAGCCGCTTTTGAATGGATTTATCATATCGCGGTTGCGCCATAGGTCCGTATATGTCTGCATTATCACGCGGACACGCATATTGAACTCGTCGGCCGGGCGGCTGTTCGTGTGTTCAAAACACACGGCGTCGGGCTCGAAAACGCTTCGCAGGCCCTTGCGGTACAACGCGGTACATATTAAAAAATCCGAACATGCCTCGGGATACATTGCTTCGTAGGCAGACCGGCGAACAGCATACAAGCACCCAGATGCTCCGATGAGTGAACAAGCGTCAGACTCGGCCGACCTCAGAAAAGTCTCATAGTTCCAATAGCTCTTTGCCCCGGACCCGACACTGCTACCGGCTTTATCCAAATAAACCAGGCGGCCGGCGACGCAGCCCACTGTTTCGTCGGCAAACGCGGGCAGCAGCCGTCGAAGTACGTCAGCATCGTATTCGGTTGTCGCATCCGAGAAAAGTATGACATCGCCGGTCGCCCGCATTACCGCGTTATTTTGCGTGACCGTTTTGCCTGCCCTGCCTTCTTGACGAAAAAGTCGAACGCCGCGCTCGGCGTACTCGAGCACGATTGATTCCGTCCGGTCAGATGAACCGTCGGACGCCACGAGAACCTCGAGTTTCACCGAAGGATACTCGATCGCTAATGTGTTTTCGATCTTTTGGCGGATCGCAGCCTCTTCGTTAAAAGCGGTGATCAGAACCGTGACCGTGGGCTCGATCGTTTCGCGTCGAACGTGACGGGGAAACAATACACTTGCGATGAAGACTACGAGCGGGTATCCGACGTAGACATACGCCAACAGCCCCGTACTTATCCAAAACAGTATTTCAGCGGCACTCTCGGTCATTTTGCCTCGGCCGGACGCCATTCCCAAAGCGTCGGCACTTCGATCTCTCCCTCGCTGCCTCTCTCGAGGCTGTATATTCGTCTGAACGCGACTGCGTACGCAATCAAGTAATATATAAACCAATTGTAAGCGACCGATGCAAAGAAACTCGACACCATGTATCCGATAATCGCCGTTTGCAAACCGATCGCAAGGTAGTAGAACCAGTCCGGTTCGCCACGGTCGAACTGTTTTCGCTCTATAGCACTAATCTTTCGAAAGGGACTGATCATAAAGATCAGATAAGCCGCGAGCCCGAGGATGCCGAGTTCGGAAGAAACTTGGGTGAACGCGTTGTGGCTCTGAAGATTGTGAAGGCCGACAATTGGAAAGTTTCCGATCCCTATCCCCCAAGGGTTACGAGCTGTTACTAACAACGAGCGTTTAAGAAGATCGCTTCGCTGGTCGCTCGAACCCACCGGATCGAGCGCCGGTATAAAAATGGACAACATCCGAAGTCCATAATTGCCGGGTGCTGCCAGAATGACGACGAGGCCGATCGCGATGGACGCGATCGAGACGGTTAAGCGCCGCCTTCGGCCAAGTTTCCAAGCAAGAACAAGGCCGACCGCCAATAGGCCGAGAAAGCCTCCGCGAGAAAAAGTCACCATGTTTGCAGCGACCAACAGTGCCGCCATCGCAAAATATACGATCCGCATGATCGGTCGTTTACTTGCGATCCCTAGAACCACGGCGATCGGCGTCATCATGACGAAATGCAGCGCCATCTCGTTCGGGTTTCCGAACATTCCGCCGACGTCGACACCTACGCGATATGATTCAACCGTGAATTGTCCCTTTAGATACATATCGACGGCGACACACGAAAGGTAGACACCGATCCCAAGTGACAACCAGATCAAGCCCATCAGACGACGTCGCGTACGAACAACATTTACCAGGACAACGAAGATAACGACCGCCTTGATAAACGTGTCGTTGAACGTAAGCCACGCCATCGACGGATCTTTGGCGATCGGAATGGTGATCAGGGCGAGAGCGGTTAAAGCGAGGATCGCCTTGACCTCGGTCGAGAACATCGTAAAATTGCCCTCGACCGCGAATTGTGACGGAAGAAAAATGATCAACGTCGCAAGGGCAAAGTAAAACGCGGTCGCGGACAAGAACGACAAGGCGCCGATCAATTCATATGGTCGGAAAAGAACTAAGATCGAGAACAGATAGACGCCAACATATGTGACGAAGTGTCCGTTGCGAACCAGCCACTTGTCTGTCGTTAGGAGTCTGCTGTCCTTTTCGATCCGCTTCTTCTTTTTTGACGTGATCGGAAGTGATTCGGGGTCCGTAATTTCAACAGCTAACGGCGGTTCGTCTGGATCGACATTGCTCAAGCCCTCTTCGCCGACAACCGCCGGCAACACCTCACGAAGGATCATAACTTCAGGTGCTGGCGGCACGTCAGGTGAGATGTTGAGCGACTTTGACGGACTCAGAGACGATTGGTCGTAAGAATCTTTAGCTCCGTTGGAGACGGGGCGTGGATTTAGAGAACTGTAGTCGCGGTTTTTAGAACTCTCAACAGGCATTTACGATTTAAGTTTACGGCATAAACGCCCATTTGGCGCCGAAATCGTCGCGGCGATGTACTCGCTAGACGGCAACATCTTCACGTTCCACTGTGATCATCTCGCGGACCTTCAGCTTGAGTGCCTTTTCAAAATGCCGGGCTTCGTTCACACCACCGAACGTAAGCTGCTGCAGATTTGCCTCGATGCGTTTACGATAATCGGAGACGAGCGAATCTGAAACGCCAAGCATGGCCGCAACCTCAAGCTGGGTCCCGCTGTCAGCGATCAGATAGCAGTGCCAGAGGACATTTATCATACGATCATATTGCTTGGCCTTGCCGCGGACAGAACGATGAAGGTCATCGAGAAAGCCGTCGACGAATTCCGTCGCTTCGTGCTCCGCCTCATTTCGCAAGAGATCCTGTTCCGGGGTTTCGCGTATGTCAGCGAGTTCGAAAGGCATCCGATCGTCATCATCATCGGTCGTACCGCCAACAGGTACAAGATGGATATCCATGATCGGGAGCCGCGACATCACGAATGAGCGAAGCGAACGAACGTCCACCGGTGAATCGATCGCCTTGAAAACGCGGATGATGAGCTTTTCCAGCTCGACGTTGCTGATGACTATCTGTGCGTCACCTGTACAGCCGACCATGCGTGTGTCACGCCGCTGGAAAGAGACAGCCTTAACGCGCTCGTCCATTTCTTGAACGTCCTTTCGCATTTTTTGGTCTTTCCAATCCGCCAGGCCGTAGAGACGGTCTGCGAGTCGGCGATGTGCCTCGGGGTTGCCGATATTATCAAATCTTTTAAATGTCAAACTCGTCTGGATCAGTGTCGAAATGCGGCGCGCGAGCCGATATGATTCGGGATAGCGCTTACGCAACTCGGCAGTAAGCATATTCGTCAGTTCGATCTGGCTTATCTCAGCCTCGATCTCGACGTCCGACATCGCGGTATCAATATAGTGCTGAAACCGCTCTTTGCTCAGCAACGCTACGAATAATTCCTGTGTAAGGTCGGTGTAGGCATTGTATTTGCCTTCTTCGACGAGAAAACCCGCCCTTTTGGACGCACGAACCAGCGGATGCGATGATACGATCCGATGAAGTTCAGTCCATATTTGATTTACATCCGAACTCTTCAGGCTGTCGTTCCATTTCCCGACCTTGATCTGTTTGTTTTGGATGGTTTTAGGCAAGCGTTCCTGCACTTTAAGTTCATTCATAATAAACCTGCGTTGATTCGTCTACTGGCGATTTTTGGGCGAACGAGACCTATGGACTCCGTGTAATGCGATATCTCACGGGTCATCTATTTGGCCCGAAAGTCGCCAAAACCGAATATTCGTTTTTTTCGCCTTGTGGGTAAGGTAGAGAAATTCTCTTTGGATCAGGTGCTGAGCGGAGCGGCCGACCCGGCTGGTGCGGCGTGAGTAATTTTGCTCTCACGGCCTACACTTAAGATATTACCAATTATCAACGATATGAGCAACAAGTTTTTACACTGCTGTATATTTTTTATACATTACCTATAACTGTTGCAACTAATTAGCTTGTGGGGCTGATAAAGGGCGTAACCGTCCCGATTTTGCAGGTGATCGCTATTTTTATGGCTCCAACTTATGGAAGGTTTGGCTTATTGCGGGTTTACTTTTCCTGTATAGCGAGAATCGACTTCTGTGAATGGACCATGGTCTCCGGCCGATTCTGTCAGCACACATCATATGGCTTCTTCAAGAAAAACCGACTTCTGCAAAAATGAAGATTGTCCTTCGTCTCAGGAACTGCTCGAATACCAAACCGGCGATATCGAGCGGGAGAGAGGTGTGGACATCAGGATCCATATGGGCGGCTGTGAATTTTGTGCGGCCGAGGCAGAGTTCTATTCACGTTTTCCCCAGATCAGCGATGACGCAGAAGATGAACCGAGCGAGATCCCGGAGCCCCTTTTTGAGCTCGCCCAAGCTTTGCTGAGCGATCCTCACGGAAAAGCAACTGCATTAGCTGCTCGGCGTTTGATGTCGAAAAGCTTCCCGACGAAGATATTCTAATTACCGCAGATCTGATCGATCGCTTCGCTGTACTTTTCGTCAATGACGCTTCGCTTTATCTTGAGCGTGGGCGTCATTTCACCTTTATCGATGGAAAACTCGCGGGGTAGCAGGTAGACACGTTTAACGCGCTCGTAATCGTTCAATTCGCGCGTCATGTCGACGGCATCTTTCTGAACGCGCTTTATGAAATGAGGATCCTCGCAAAGTTCTTCGCGCGTGCCGGTCGCAGGATGGCCCTGCGCCTTCATTTCTTCTTTCAAAGCATCCCAGTCCGGAACTATAAGAGCACCAACTTGTTTGCGGCCGGAACCAACTGTGACGGGTTGTGAGATTAGCGGACTCTGCTTAAGCAGACTCTCAACTTGGAGAGGAGCAACGTATTTTCCATTGGAGAGCTTAAACAGGTCTTTCAGACGGTCGGTTATATAAAAATGTCCGTCGGTATCCTGATAACCTACGTCGCCGGTATGGTAAAAACCTTCGGCGTCGATGACGCGCGCAGTTTCCGCAGGATCGTCATAGTAGCCTTTCATGACGCTCTTTCCACGTATTAAAACCTCTCCATCTTTTTCCGCGATCTTCATTTCGGTGCCTTCGAACGGCGTCCCTATCGAGCCGACGCGGCTGTCCTCGGGTCGATTGGCGCAGGTCACGCAGGCCTCGGTCATTCCATAGCCCTGAAGAATTGGAATGCCAGCCGCCCAGAATGCGTACGAAAGCTTCTTCGATAGTGGAGCTCCCCCGGAAACAAAGAAGCGCAGGCTGCCGCCAACGCCCTCGCGCCATTTCGAGAACACGAGTCGATTGGCAATTGCCTGACGCGATGCGAGCAGCGGAGAGATCGACTTGTGTTGATCCTGCGCGTCCCAGTATTCCTGTCCGACGGCCAATGCCCATTCGAAAAGACGTGTCTTCCAACCGCCCGCCGCTTTTCCCTTCTTAACGATCTTGTGGTACACCTGCTCGAATAGCCTCGGGACCGCAGTCATGATCGTCGGCTTGACCTCCTGCAGATGTGAGGCAAGCTGATCAAACGCGGCGCAATAGTGAATCGAGACACCGTTCGAACAAAGAACGTAAAATACCGTACGCTCAAATATGTGCGACAACGGCAGGACCGCGAGGCTACGGTCGGTCGAGCGTATCGGAAGCCCCTTGGAGATGCCGACAATATTTGAGACAAAATTCTCGTGAGTCAGCATCACACCTTTGGGCTCGCCCGTCGTGCCTGAGGTGTAAATTATCGTCGCTAGGTCACCAGTCTCGATCTGTCTTAAAGAGTTTTCAAAAACATCTGCGTCAATCTTGGCTAATGCGTGGCCTTGGGCCTCAACGTCAGCGAGCGTGATGGCTCGGCTGTTATCGTCCGGCATGCCGTCCGGCTCGAAAAATATGAGGCGTTCAAGACGTTCTACGCTCTCGATCGCATTTTCCGCATGCTTCCAAAGCTTCTTGCCCGAAATTAAGAGCATTTTTGCTCCAGAGTTTTCAAGGATGAAGCGGATCTGCTCGACAGCCTGGGTAGTGTATATGGGAACGTTCACGGCACGAAGTGACAATATCGCGAGATCCACGAAGGACCATTCAGGCCGGTTCTCGGAGATTATGGCGACGCGATCACCCGCCCTAACTCCCATTGCCGCAAGGCCAAGTGCGATCCGCTTTATTTTTTCGACAACCTCAATGCCATTGACGTAATTCCAAACATCGTCGATCTTGAAAGCGAGGGCATCCGGTTTGTTGTGACGGCGAAAGGCTTCAAAGCAAAAATGCGGAATCGTCTGCGGAATGAGATCGAATCCGGCCAGGTTATATGTATGTGTCGAAGCCATTTAATTATAAAGTCGGAACTCGCTGCATCCCTGCGTGTTAGAGAATACAGCTTCGCTAATCTGTAAAGAATATCACTACCGCCGAATTGTTTCATTTTCCATACAAAAGAGATCTAGTCAAATGATTACAAAAACATTACAGTCGCCGGCGACTGTTCTGGCAATCGGCATTGTCTCAGTTGGGGCAGTTGGCCGCCAGGAGCGGTCGCGAAGCCGAGAGATCAAACTGCGATTTAATCGCCGGTCCGATCCCAAAGCGATATAGACGTGAACTTTAGCGCCATTTTTTATCTTCAAGTATTTGAATGTAATTGCTTCGCTCGTAAGCGGTCGGGTCCGAAATATGCTGTTGGCTCATCGACCCCTTGAATTCATCGATCGTCGAAAAGCCCATCTCGGTCATATATTTTTCTAGATCATTAATGATGTTGGCGATCCAGGCGATACCGTGTTCCAGTATTGCCGACGCACACATGGCCACATCGGCACCCGCGAGCAGGTACTTGATCAACTCGCGAGCTCCGTGCACGCCGGTCGTTGCAGCCAGCGACAACGGAACTCTTCCATACAAGACCCCGATCCAGAGCAGCGGAAGGCGGATCTCAGCCGGATTGCTGAGATCGAGATTCGGAACGACCCGTAATTGATCGATATCGAAATCCGGTTGATAGAAGCGGTTGAACAGAACGAGAGCGTCGGCGCCCTCTTCGTGAAGCCTTCGCGCCATGCTGCCCATCGCTGAAAAGTACGGATTGAGTTTGACGGCGATCGGTATTTCGACGGTTTGCCGAACGAGATTTACGATATCGAGGTAGCGGTTTTCCACGTCCATCGATGTCAGGCGAATGTCCGCCGGGATAAAATAAACATTGATCTCCAGCGCATCGGCGCCTGCTTGCTCGATCTCACGAGCGTATTCTATCCAACCCTCGGGCGTGATGCCGTTCAGGCTCGCGATGATCGGAATATCCACCCTTTCCTTGGCTTGCCGAATAATGTCAAGATATTGCCCCGTCCCGACCGCGTAATCGTCAAGATCCGGGAAAAAATCGGACGCTTCCGCAAACGCGTTTGTGGTCGATCGATAGACTTGCTCAAGATTGTCCGTTTCCCGCCGGATCTGCTCCTCGAAAAGTGAGAAAAGCACGACAGCGCCTGCACCCGCGTCTTCCATGGCAACAATGTTGTCTATCTTCTGCGACTTCGGATTCGACGAGACAACGAGCGGCGTTCGCAGATCCATTCCCATGTAGTTCGTTCTTATGTCGGGCATACTGTTGGTCCTCAAAATACCGGTTGAAAAGCGTTGGCTCCGAATCCGGCCATTTCCTCATATGTCTTCCACCGAAGGTCGACGATCTCCTGCGCGAGACGGATCAGTTTCTCCGCGTCATCAGGGTTCGTTTGGGTGAGGACCTTATATCGCAGCTCATTGTAAGCGTATTGTTTTAAGGAAATCGTTGGCTTTGGCGAGTCGAGAACGAACGGATTTTGGCCGTTCCGGCGAAGCACCGGGTTGTAGCGTATTAATGGAAAATAGCCGCTCGACACAGCAAGAGCCTGCTGATGAAGCCCTTTTTCCATATCGATGCCATGGGCTATGCAATGGCTATACGCCAGAACGAGCGACGGACCGTCGTATGCCTCAGCCTCTCGGAGAGCGATCAGCGTCTGTTGCGGGTTTGCCCCCATTGCGACTTGGGCGACATAGACATTGCCGTAAGAGATTGCCTGAAGTGCAAGGTCTTTTTTACCGACTCGCTTCCCTGCCGAAGCAAATTTGGCAGATGCGGCCGTTGGAGTCGCTTTTGACATCTGGCCGCCCGTATTTGAATATACTTCGGTATCGAGTACAAGGACATTTATATTGCGCCCGGTGGCGAGAGCATGGTCCAATCCTCCCGCACCGATGTCGTAGGCCCAACCGTCGCCGCCGATCAGCCATACGCTGCGGTGAACCAGTTGGTCCGCCAGTGATAAGAGGTGTTTGGCCTCAGACGTTCCCAGCAAATGAAGTTTGCCTATGAGCTCGGCGACCCGCAGCCGCTGTGTACTGATCTCGCTCTCCAGGTTTTGTGGAGCGTTCACGAGATCCTCCACAAGCCTTTCGCCTAAGTGCGGCTTGAGCTTTTCTAACAACTGGTGTGCGGTGCTTAGTTGCTTGTCCGCCGTCATTCGCATTCCAAGGCCGAATTCGGCGTTGTCCTCGAAAAGCGAATTTGACCATGCCGGGCCCTGGCCTTTGGCGTTCGATGTCCAAGGCGTGGTGGGCAAATTGCCGCCGTAGATGGAGGAGCAGCCAGTGGCGTTAGCGACAAGAAGGCGGTCACCAAATAGCTGTGTCAAGACTTTGATATACGGCGTCTCACCGCAACCGGCACAAGCACCTGAGAATTCGAAATACGGTTCCAGGAACTGCACTCCGTGCACGGTTGAAAAATTGACGTCGGTCTTTTCATTTTGTGGCAGGTCTTCGAAAAATCCGACCTTCCCTCGCTCCGCGTCAAGATCACTAGGTTTTTCGGATACGTTTATGGCTCGTTTCTTTGTAGTG
Organism: Acidobacteriota bacterium; assembly: GCA_040005135.1. GTDB lineage: Bacteria > Acidobacteriota > Blastocatellia > Pyrinomonadales > Pyrinomonadaceae > OLB17. The sequence continues at coordinate 46,804 of JBDTZO010000166.1, forward strand.
CGGTCTTCGACCGGGCAGACTTCGAAACAGAGGTTACATCCAGTGCAGTCCTCGAGATACACCTGTAAAGTAAATCTTGTCTCGGGAAACCCGCGTGCATTGATCGGCGCCGATGGGAAGCCTTCGGGTGCGTCGGCAAGCCGGACACGATGATAGAATTTTGAGCGGATCACGCTATGCGGGCACACAAAACTGCAGTTTCCGCACTGAATACACGCATCAGGCTCCCAAACCGCAATTCGATTCGAGACGTTGCGTTTTTCCCATTTAGACGTGCCGTTCGGATAGGTTCCGTCGACCGGCATCGCACTTACCGGAATATCGTCTCCGAGTCCGGAGATCATCATTTGCGTGACGTTTCGAACGAATTCGGGAGCTTGATCGGAGATCAATATTGATCGACCGATTACCGCCGTTGTATTCGCCGGTATCTCAACCTGATGAAGGTTCTCAAGCGTCTGATCGACGGCCTCAAAGTTCTTTTCGACGACTGAACGGCCTTTCTTAATATATGTCTTTTCGATCGCTTTCTTGATCTGCTGGATCGCCTCGTTTGGTGGAAGAACGCCGGATAACGCAAAGAAACAGGTCTGCATTATTGTGTTTATCCTTCCCGCCATACCTGTCTTTAGAGCGACGGCGGCGGCATCGATCACAAACAGCTTTATATTCTTGGCAAGGATCGCCGTTTGCACCGCGAGTGGAAGATGGTCCCACACGTCGTCGGTCGCATATCCGCTATTCAGCAAAAATGTTGCATTATCTTTGGCCAGCCCCAACATCTCTTCCTTTTCAACGAAATTGAATTGATGACATGCGATGAAATCAGCGGACGTTATAAGGTACGGCGCCCTGATGGGTTTCTTTCCGAAACGGAGATGCGAAACGGTCTTTGCCCCGGATTTTTTTGAATCGTAAACAAAGTATCCCTGGGCGTAAAGATCGGTGTTCTCGCCGATGATCTTGATACTGTTCTTATTTGCTCCCACCGTTCCGTCCGCTCCCAGGCCGAAAAATAAGGCCTGGGTCCAGTCAGTTTCATCCAGCTTGAAAGCTGCATCCACCGGGATGCTCGTGTAACTGACGTCGTCTACGATACCCACAGTGAAATGATTCTTTGGCGATTCGGAGCTAAGATTGTCGAAGACCGCCCTGACCATGGCCGGCGTAAATTCTTTCGATGATAGGCCGTAACGGCCCCCAATTATCCGCGGAATTGATGTCACTTTGCCGCTCGAAACAGCCTCCATAAGGCTGATCATGACGTCTTGGTAAAGCGGCTCGCCAGATGACCCGGATTCTTTCGTGCGATCGAGCACGGCAATATTCTTCGTAGTCGGTGGAAGCACCCTGATGAGGTCGGCTGATGGGAATGGCCGGTAAAGTGAGACCTGTAGGACTCCGCATTTTCCCCCGCTCGACGCTAAAAAGTTAGCTGTCTCGGACGCCGTTTCCACCCCCGAGCCCATGATCACGATCACATTCTCAGCGTCTGATGCTCCAAAATATCGGATCGGCTCATATTTTCGTCCCGTCAATACGGCAAATCGGTTCATTTCCTCTTTCACGATTCTGGGAACGGCTTCGTAAAAAAGATTGACGCTTTCACGGCCTTGGAAATAAACGTCCGGATTCTGAGCAGTTCCGCGAATAAAGGGCCTATCCGGATTGAGCGCCCGGCGACGGTGGGCGAACACCAGTTCGTCGTCTATCATCGAGCGTATCTGCTCGTCGGAAAGGAATTCGATCTTATTGACTTCATGAGAAGTTCTAAATCCGTCGAAGAAGTGAATAAACGGTATCCGTGATCGTAGCGTTGCTGCCTGAGCGATCAGAGCCATATCGTGGGCTTCTTGAACGCTTGATGCGGCCAGCAAGGCAAAACCGGTTGTTCGTGCCGCCATCACATCCTGGTGATCGCCGAATATCGATAGTGCCTGGGCCGCAAGCGATCGAGCCGCAACATGAAATACCGTCGCAGTCAACTCGCCTGCGATCTTGTACATGTTTGGCAGCATCAGCATCAGACCTTGGGAAGCAGTAAACGTCGTCGTTAGCGATCCGGTTTGCAGGGCTCCATGGACGGTGCCGGCGGCTCCGCCTTCGCTTTGCATTTCAATGACGTCAGGAACATTGCCCCATATGTTCTGTATATCTTTCGCGGACCATTCGTCAGCGAATTCAGCCATAGCGGATGAAGGGGTTATGGGATATATCGCACAAACCTCATTTACGCGATACGCCACATACACGGCCGCTTCGTTTCCGTCGAGCGTTACGACACTCTGTTTTTGGTGATTCATAACGTCACCTCGGCGGGCTCGGCGATCATATCGATCGCATGGCATGGACACTGTTCGTAGCAGACGCCGCATCCGATGCATAGATCAAAGTTAAATTTATATCGTTTGCCGGGCCCAAGCTTTATAATGGCGTGCTCAGGACACGCCCCGAAGCAGCCGTCACACTCGAAACAGTTGCCGCACGAAAGGCACCGCTCGGCCTCGTATCGAGCTTCGGCAGCCGAATAGCCGGCGACGATCTCGTCAAATCCGGTAACGGCGACGTCCGCATCAATATGCTGTTGTGGCTTAGCATCAGCGTAGGTTTTGTACCAAATGTGAAGCTTCTCAACGCCCACGAGAGCGTTGTTAGGTTCTTTTTGATAAGCGTTCTCGGCAAGCCATGCGTCGATATGTCGGGCGGCTTTCTTTCCGTGTCCAGTAGCAATCGTAACGGTTCTTTCGCTCGGGACCATGTCACCGCCTGCGAAGATGCCGAGCGAGCCCGTCATCATATTGGGGCCTACAATTACAGTGCCGTCACCTTGGAACCGGATGCCCTCGATACTCTTTAGAAAATCGGTTTCGGTGTCCTGTCCCAGAGCCAAAATGACAGAGTCTGCTTCGAGGGTTTCGAAATGTCCAGTCGGGTACGGCTTCCCATCCCGTATCTCCATCTGTTCGACCGTGATCGAAGATGAGTCGAGATTCTTGATCGTTCGCAGCCAGTGGATCTTGATCCCTTCACTTAAAGCTTCGTCCGCCTCGCAATCGTGGGCAGGCATGTGTTCCCGGTCACGCCGATATATGATCAGTGCTTCCTCGGCGCCCAGCCGTTTGGCCGTTCGGGCCACGTCCATCGCAGTATTGCCGCCGCCGTAGATTGCGACACGGCGTCCTATGTGCGGTGCATTGCCGAGCTCGACATTTTTCAGGTAGCTCACGGCGTCGAGCACTTTGCCGGCATCACGTGCCGGAATATCGATCTTTTTCCCAATGTGCGCACCGATAGCTACGAAGACGGCATCGAAATTTCCGGCCGTCTTATCAGCCAGCACGTCGGTGACTTTGTAGTTCAACTTGATGTTCACGCCCAGATCTTCAATTCGCTTGATCTCGGCCCGCAAGACTTCGCGCGGAAGGCGATAAGCTGGAATGCCAAAATTCATCATACCGCCCGCCATCGGGCCGGCTTCGTGTATCTCGACGGCGTGACCCAGCCTTGCGAGGTGGTAGGCAGCTGAGAGCCCGCTTGGACCTGCCCCTATAATAAGAACACGTTTTCCACTTTTCCTTGCCGGCTTTGGAAAGCTCCAACCCTGATCTATAGCGAGGTCGCCGAGGAAACGTTCGACCGAGTGAATACTGATTGGGCTGTCGATGGACGTTCGATTGCAAGCAGTTTCGCACGGGTGATAACAGACACGGCCGTGCACAGCCGCCAAAGGATTCTGTTCTGTCAGTTGTTCCCAAGCTTCGTGATTCTTTCCTTCCTGGGCAAGCGACAACCACGACTGAATATCTTCACCAGCCGGGCATGCATGATTGCAGGGCGGAAAAAAATCAACGTATTCCGGCCGCCGAGTGCGGACAGGTCCCGTTCCAGAACTGTGGCCCTCGAGATCGGTCTTCATTGTAAGGTCGGTTTTTAAGTAGGTCATTACGTTATTGAGAATATTCCTCGAAATATAGATGTGATGTGATTCGGGTCACAAAACGCAGGTGCTCTTCCAGTAGAAATGGGCTCGGTCGCCTGTCCACTTCCGTACTCCGACCAATTCGCTGTGTTATAAATAATGTGGAACGCCCATCAAGCACATCACGTTATTCGGACGACTTCACTGGACAAAGAGGAGCCCTACTTAATGATCAACAATCGCTCAATCGAGGTCTTCGGAAAAGGCGATTCTCAATCTAAACTCTCTCTGCGGGATCTTCGCGGGATCGTGGAAGCCGCGCTTTCAGAAATTCCCAAGGGTGCGCGAGTACTTGCTATAATTCCCGACAAAACGCGTGACGATATTACTCATTTGCTTATACCACTTGTAGCAAAGGCTCTGATGACCAAAGAAGTCGCTGATTTCGACGCACTTGTTGCCCAGGGCACGCATGGTTCGATGACCCATGAAGAAAAATGCTTAAAGGTCGGCGGAACGCACGGATCACTTCCGTCGGGACTGTCTCACATCTACGATCATCGTTGGGATCATCCGGATGATCTTGTGATTGTCGGAACTCTTACTGCCGAAAGGGTGGAAGAACTCACAGACGGCTTGCTTAAAACGGAGATCCCATTGTCGATCAACTTCCGTCTTGCAAAGGGCGTTTATGATGTCGTTTTAATAATAGGGGGCACAGTGCCTCATGAGGTGGTCGGGTTCGCTGGTGGGGCAAAGTATTTCTTCCCCGGAGTATCCGGCCCAGAACTCACCCATGCGACGCATTGGCTCGGAGCTCTCGTGACGATAGAGAAGACGATCGGCCGAATCGAAACTCCGACTCGACGGCTGATCGAGGCATCCGCCGACTTCATCACGCCCCCGATCATCTCATTTACATCAGTTTCTACTCGCAGTGAGCATAACGAGTTGCGGACGCACGCATTGTTTGCCGGCGATTACCGTGCCGCGTTCCGAAAAGCCGCCGAGGTCAGCAAGAGTGTCCACATCAAATATGTCACTAAAAAATACGCCAGGGTAGTCGCCATGTTAGATGACCATTACGAAGACCTTTGGGTTGGCGGCAAAGCAAGCTATAAGCTGGGCGGTATTCTCGAGAACGGCGGCGAGTTGGTCATTTACGCACCTCATTTGCGATCGATCTCGGAAACGCACGGAGAACTGATAGCCAGGTTCGGCTACGCACCGCTCGAGGTGATCCTCGAGCAATTAGCAGAGTCTGTCGAACTGCAAAACAATCTCTGTGTTGCGGCACATCTGACACACGTGTCTTACGGCAGCCGGAAAGATGCTCGCGGCAAGATTCAACCAAAATATCGGATTACGTTGGCCACGCAGATAGGAGCGGAAGTCTGTGCAAAGATTAACCTCAACTACCTTGATCCAACCAAGTTTTCAATAGCGGATTACGCGTCCGATGAAAACACTCTGATCGTCGAAAAGGCAGGACGGGATCTATATTTGCTCAAATAAAAGGCGGCAGAAATCACCGGTTTAAGTGGTTTGAGGATCACCGATCATGTCCAGTAGTTGCGGTCGAGAGAACGGTAGTTTATCGCCTCGCTTAAGTGACCTGACTCAATTTTCGTGCTCCCAGCGAGATCGGCGATCGTGCGGGAAACCTTCAAGATCCGGTCGTGTGCTCGAGCGGACAGTCCTTGCCGCTGCATCGCTTTTTCTAGTAACGCCTCGCTATCGGTATCTAGAGTACAAAACTCGCGTATCTGCCGCGGCGACATAGCCGAGTTTGAATATGCTTTGCCGTCAAAGCGGCTAAGTTGGATCGTGCGCGCCTCGATCACGCGTTCACGAACCTGTGCGGACGATTCCCCAGCCGCAATCCCGTGACCGCGAAGTTCATTAAATTTGACGGCGGGTACATCAATGTGGATGTCGATACGGTCCATCAGCGGGCCCGAGATCTTTCCGACATACCTCTGTATTTGTGCTCCTGAACACTTGCATTCCCGTGTGGAACCGAAATACCCGCACGGACAGGGATTCATCGAGGCTACCATTGTAAAGTCTGCCGGGAATGTCAGAGACGTTGCCGCCCGAGAGATCGTGACATTCTTGTCCTCAAGTGGCTGGCGTAAGACTTCGAGGACGCTGCGGTCGAATTCAGGCAGTTCGTCTAGGAAGAGTACGCCAAGGTGCGCAAGACTAACTTCGCCTGGTTTCGGAATAGATCCGCCTCCGATCAGGCCCGCCTGCGAAACTGTATGATGAGGTGACTTAAACGGCCTTTCAGTAACCAACCCCGACTTTCCCGTCAGGCCGGCGACGGAATGGATCTTTGTGATCTCGAGGGCCTCCTCAAATTCAAGCGGAGGTAGTATCGTTGGCAACCGCTTTGCCAACATCGTCTTGCCCGACCCCGGGGGTCCGATAAATAGAATATTATGACCGCCTGCACTCGCGACCTCTAGAGCTCGTTTTGCCGTAGCCTGCCCACGAACTTCGGCAAAATCGATTTGATATTTATTCTCTCGCGACCTAAGGTCGGCAATATTTAGTTTAAGGGGCTTTACGAGTGTGTCTCGTCCAGCGTCTATGTCCTGGACCAATTCGGCCGCCTGACGGAGGTCCCGTATCGGATAGACGTTTATACCACTGACAACCGCTGCTTCGGTGGCGTTCTCCTCGGGTACCAAAAGACTCGTTACGCCATTTTCGCGTGCTGCCAGTGCGATTGAGAGCGCCCCGCGAACCGCCCGAACGCGACCGTCGAGTGATAATTCGCCCACGCTCATTGTTTTTTCAAGGCCTTGGCCTTTCGTCAGATCGCCATTCGCCCCCAGAATGCCAAGAGCGATTGGCAGATCAAAGCTTGCGCCTTCTTTGCGAACATCAGCAGGAGCGAGGTTTATCGTGGCCTTATCGAGCGGAAAAAAATATTGGCTATTGGAGATCGCCGCACGGATACGCTCCCGCGATTCTCGGACAGCAGTGTCAGGCAGTCCTACAATAGTCACGTTTGGCGTCTGATCGCCGTCGCCGCTCCCTGGGCGTAGATTGACCTCTATATCGACAATTAGAGCGTCGATGCCATAAACCGCCGCAGACTGCGTTAAAAATAGCATAGATTGTGGGACTGATTGAGTGCCGAAATAGTTCTCAGAATTCTAACGCATTTTTGTGAAAAAAGGGAAAAAGTGAATCACCTTTCCCATCGGAGCTTCGAACCGTCGGGCTCCGTGTCGTTCACTCAGCCGTTGTTAGATCGCGATTCGAAAATTTCGTTTCTCCGCAATCGTAAGTTGGTCCAGGTTCGGATTTTTATACCATTGTTGTTAAGCTGTTACTTTGCAGCCGATGGGCTTTTTAAGCATTCTTTTCAAATGGCCATCATACTTTCGGAGATCAACGCGGACGGCATCGAGTCGCCAGAGCACACTTACGAAAAGCCGGTGCTTAGTGTAGGCCGTGATCCATTCGAATGCGACGTTGCCTATCCACGCGAAGTGTACCCGATGGTCTCGAGGAAACATGCGGAACTTCGCCTCGATGACGGCTCTTGGTTTGTCGTCGATCTCGGTGCGAGCTACGGCACCTATCTCGACGGCCGGCGGGTCACGGACTCCGAACGACTTTCGGCGGGGCAGACAATTCAGTTTGGAACCGATGGGCCACGTCTAAAGATCGTTTGGTTGGAGCAATTGCCGGACCGCGAGGGCCCTGATTCAACCACTCCGCAGGAATCTCCGGCACCTATAACGCCGCAGGCTGAGTTGTCGGCTCGAACCAATTCGACACCAATTGAGACTGCACGTGTCAAACCCGATTCGCCAACGGACATCAAACATCCGACACGGACGGCCGAACATTTTGAGGCGAAGCTCATATTCGTTGATGAACCCGGCCGGCCACCGTTTCCATTAACGATGCAGGGCATTTCATTTGGACGCGATCCGGCATGCGACATTGCATTCGACAGGACGGCCAACATGGTCTCCCGAAAGCATGCCACATTGCGATTCGAAAGTAACAACTTCCTAGTAGAAGACAATGGCAGTTTCAACGGTACATACGTCAACAACCAGCGGATCGCGGGGCCAACTCCGCTCTATAACAACGACGTGGTTCGTTTCGGGATCGGTGGCCCCGAAGTAGCGTTTGACTCACCCTCGCGCGTTTTGCCCGCGAATGCAGGCTTTACGGGTCAGCGTTCCATCGCAGTGTCCAACATGGCCCCTGTTTTCGAAGCGGCTGATCCGATCCGGTCTAAAACGATGATCTTCAAGCTCGAAAACGCTTCGCCGAGCTTGACCAAGATTGATTCCACCGTCCCACAACTGCTCATGTCGCTGACTTTTGGCGGCAAGAAGGAGCTGACGATCGGTCGCGATCAAAAGAACGATATCACACTGGACGGTCTCCAGATTTCGGGAAAGCACGCTCGACTGATACAGACGGACGCCGGCATTTATGTAGACGACCTCGGCTCGACAAACGGCGTCTATGCTAACGGCGTCCGCGTTTCGCGGCAAGTCATCTCGCCTGAGGATACGGTACAGATCGGACTGTTCGAAATTCGAATAGACTCAGCGGGAAATGTGGGGGTCTTTGACACACGTTCTCGAACTCGAATCGACGCGGTTAACTTAGTTCGGGAGGTCAAAGTGAGGGGACGCCAACTTCGCCTGCTCGACGGTGTCTCGCTCTCGATCCAGCCGAACGAATTCGTTGGCATCCTCGGTCCGTCTGGAGCTGGAAAGTCTACGTTGATCGAGGCGATGAACGGGATGCGGCCCGCGACCACGGGCAACGTCTTGATAAACAACCTCGACTTGTACCGCCACCTCGATTCTTTGAAACAAGCGATAGGATATGTTCCGCAAGACGACATCATCCACCGCGAACTGAGCGTTTACCGGACGCTTTATTACGTTGCCAAGCTTAGATTGTCCCGAGACGTGTCATCCGCAGAGATCGAAAAAACCGTCAACGAAGTTCTCGACGTAACCGGCCTCGCGGATCGCCGAGATGTGCGGGTCAGCCAACTCTCGGGCGGCCAGCGCAAACGAGTTTCAATCGCGGTCGAATTGATAACGAAACCATCTATCATCTTCCTCGATGAGCCGACATCCGGCCTCGACCCCGCAACCGAAGAGCGCATAATGAAGCTTTTCCGCCAGATCGCCGAGTCTGGTCGAACGATCGTCCTTACAACACACGCTATGGAGAATGTTGGACTATTCGACAAAATCATAGTGCTTATGCGGGGCAAACTCGTTTTTTTCGGCAGGCCGCAGGACGCAATGGCCCACCTCGGTGCAGAGAACTACAAACAACTGTTTGATAAACTCGAGGAGCCAGTCGATGCGGCCGTTCGTGAGCGTGGCGAGAGCGTTCGGCGACAAGTGTTGGACACAATAGCCGATGACTGGAAGCTGAAATTTTCTAAAACGCCGCTTTATCTTCAGAACGTCTACGAGCCGCTAAAGGAACTCGGCAAGTTGCCAGCGAGTGAAGTTGTCAAACAGAGACGACTTGGTTTGATCGGTTCAATTAGCCAGTTGATCACTTTGTCGCGCCGCTACTTCGAAGTACTCTTTAACGATAAGCTCAATCTTTTGATCCTATTGGCACAGGCACCGGCTATCGCTCTGCTCACTTATTTTGTGATGGGAAGCGAAAAGCCACGCGATTTCGCGTATTTCATTCTCGCTCTTGTGTCGATATGGTTTGGAACGAGCGTTGCTGCGCGCGAATTGATTCGCGAACGGCCCATTTACCGCCGAGAACGCATGGTCAATCTCGGTATAATTCCCTACTTAGGTTCGAAGCTTTTGGTGCTCGGCTTGATCGTCGGCACTCAGTGTTTAATGCTATTCGTGCCGCTCAAACTTCTCGATATCATGCATATCATGCCAATGCCTGGCGAGATGCTCGGTCTACCGCAGTTTTGGGCAATGCTCCTCTCAGCAAGCGTAGGTATCGCAACCGGCCTTTTAATCTCGGCCTTGGTCAGATCATCCGAGATGGCAACGAGCCTTGTGCCGCTCGTCCTGATACCGCAAATGTTGTTTGCGGGTTTAGTCGGGGTTCCGGTTGGGATTGCCAAACCCTTGAGCATGCTCGTGCCCGCGGCGTGGTCATTCGATACTATGAAGCGCTTTTCCACGTTGGATACGCTGGAGCAGGAAGGCGCGGAGGCCCGTGGCAAATCAGGCGGGCTCGGGCTCTATAAGCAGATCGAAACGGAGAACGACAAGCTGATCGCAGATACGCGAAAAAATGTTGACGATTATCAGTCATCTGTCGAGAAGAAATTGAAGGAATACGACGACGCCAAAAACGTCGGGCTAAATCCATCGATCTCGATGCCCGAAGAACCACCAGCGGTCGCACCAGCTCACAAAGTTCCAAAAGATCTGAGCTCGTATATCACGTTTCTGCACCCATGGATGGGTGAGGTTTTAAATCAGGTCGTATTGATGTTAATGTTTGGCTTATTGGTAATTTCTACGCTGATCGTACTGCGACTGCATGATATTAGGTGAAATTCGCGACTTTCTATGAAGTTTTTCTTAACAAATCTTGGTCTATTTATTGTTTTCTCCATAGCTCTTTCTTCGCTCTCGGGATGTAATGATTCAACGGCTCCGACTACGGCCGGAGGCAATGCAGCCGCAACAAATACGAATATCACATCAAAGCAACCGGCGGGCGATGCGTCTACCTATCCACCGCTCGTTTCGGGCATTGCGAACGCGGACATCGAACTTACGGACGGCACAAAGTTCAAGATCGCCGACCGAAAGGGTAAGGTTTTGCTCGTTAATTTGTGGGGGATCTGGTGTGGACCGTGCCGGGCCGAAATGCCGCATCTCGTTGAACTTCAGGCCAGATATCGCGACCAGGGATTTCAGGTCATAGGTCTGAATGTCGGCGATGAGGACCAGCAGCTCGAGGATCTCGATAAGATCAAAGCATTTGGCGATAATAATAAGCCGCAGATCAATTATGAATTGGTGCGAGCGCCCCGCGAAACGACTAATCAGATATATCGTCTCGCCAATTTCGATGCCGTCCCAATGAGCCTTTTGATCGATCGGGACGGCCACCTGCGTGCAGTGTTACGTGGCGGCGGAACCGAGGCCGTAAGTCAAATCAAAGAGTCGGTTGCTCGAACGATGGGCGATGTACCCGAAAACACATCCAGATCTGCCCCTGGTTCTCAATAGCACTGCGTTCTTGCCTATTCGGAGTCAGGAAAATATCTCATCGATTATCCATCGCGTCCGGGATCGTCGTTTCGACATAAAGTGTCTTAAAGCTCGCCAAGCTGACGAGGCCCGGAGCAGAACGTTTCGGTTTATTCACGAATTTTTTCAACGTGAAATTCACCGCGGCCTTTTCGAGCTTTCGCGCATCACTGTAAAAAGCGGCAAGACGGGCCGCCTCGTGCAGCGTTAGCTGAGGGATCTCCTTGCGGTTCGGGTTTCGAACGACTACATGTGACCCTGGAAAGTCCGCCGCGTGCATCCAAGTGTCGAGTGAGCGGGCCACGCGAAACGTTAAGAAATCATTGTCCGACGCCTTTTTTCCCACCAGAATCTCGAATCCATCTGACGAAACGAATTTGCGGGCCCCGTTGAACTCGACATCCGTCTTCTTCTTCCTGGTAACTTCCGTCGGCTTTCGCTTAGGCTGAATTACCCCCTTTAGGAAATCTGCGTCGCCCGTCTCGATCGCGATCTCGATACTGGCCAAACGCAAGGTGTCCATTTGGATCGCGGATTCCGTAATGGAAATGCGTTCGGCGATCACGATCTTTGCATTTCGAGCCTTGGTATAGCGTCGGAAGTAACTTTCGGCGATCTCGTTGATGGGCAGGTTCGACTCGCCGATTATCTCGATCGTTGGGGTATCTTCGTCAAAATAATCGGTCACGCATATCGCATCGCCCTTCCGAATTGCGTTATGGACATTAGCCAGCAGGAGGTCGCCATTGCGTTTCCAAATCTCGGGGTTGCCGTGTTTTTCAAGATCGCCGTGAAGATTGCTTATTAGTTTCAGGTGTTTGGCGATCGAACCGGTAACCTTTCGGCGAGCGGCGACAGCGAGCTTTTCGAAACGCTCTTCGCGCTCAAGCTCATGTCGTTCGGCGGCTGTCAGTTCAGTATTCATCGGTGGGGAAATTTTAAGCGCTAAATAGCCCAAAGGCATATCCGGGGAATGCCTTTGGGCTATTCATCGGACGTTCTGCCTCGTTAAAACTCCCGGACGATTATAGTCCCGGAAAGCAGATCGTGGACGGCACGTTTCTCTTCGTTAAAGAACACCGAAAGAAATCCAAGGCCGCCGCAGGCCAGTGAAAGGATATATAGCGATGAGCTGACCGCGGCCTGATGTATTGTGGGATATTCGTTTTCCTCGGCATCGACAAGCTCCAGCGAAAAGAGCCGCATTCCGAGGGTCTTTCCGAAAAATCCTAGGCTTGCAGTCGTGTAAAGAAATAAGACTATCGCGCACGTTCCAACAAATGTGAGCAATCCAGCCATCGTCATCAAACTGCCGCCTGCTAGGGCGATCGGCGAAAGTAAAATGAGGCTGGCAAACACACCGATGATCAGATCGAATAACCCTGCATTGAATCGCATTGAAAATGGAGCGAGATCTTCGATCCCGTCTTCGAACTCGTCGGGTTCTTCCATCTCATTCTCATGATGCTCCGCATTAATGACGATCCGATGAGCCTCTGAAAATTCCAGTGGTGCCGAAACTTTTCGATAGGTCAGGACCTCCGGATCGGAGATCGCGGCAATTTCCGAACCAGCCTGACCGGTGGTCCCGCTCATGATGCCATCGATCAACGGCAGCTTATTAGTGTCGAGCCGCTTTTCCATTCGGAGAGGTGTTACCATCGAAGGCTTGGCCTGATGGGCGACGACAGACTGCGGAGCTGCTCGCGTCTCGAGCGGACTGGGCGTTGGAGCGACAACATTGAAGGGAAATTGCCTCGCCTTTCCCGTATGTGACGAAAACGGTTTCTTGATACGCTCGGGTGAAAAAGTCTTTTTCGATTCCGATAGTCGCCGGAGTGCAGCTGCGAGACGTGGATCGGCGTCGGCAAGTTCGGGAGTCGGCTCGGCCGCCTGAACCATCTCCGCCTTCAACGCGGTCGCTACACGCGTACCAAGGGAAGCTCGCACCGCCGGAGCTTCGACCGATCGCGTAGACTCATCTGCTGCACTTCCTAAACGCTGTCGAACAGCGTTCTGCACCTGCAGACGCCATTCCGGAACCATCGAATTTTTTGCCTGAAAATCGACGAGAGTAGGACTAGTCTTCGGTGAAGGCAGCGGGGCGGTACGGACCGGTTTAGCCGTCGTTGACGGAACTGCGGGCGTTTGCGGGCGTTTTTCAAGGACTACATGCTTAGGGGGCGGAGCCAACGCCGAAGCGCTTGCCGGCTGAGGCATGAGTTTCGGTTCTGCTCGGAGCGAGCCGGAAACCGAGCTTACACTAGTTTGAAGTTCTTCGCGGACCGAGTCATTCATCATAGCTCCGCAAGTAAGGCAGATCGACAATGTCGGCGCCAGATCCCTATTGCAAACTGGGCATGTCATAAGCTTTTGAGTGGTCGAACTTAAAGATATTTTCGCGAGATACGGGAAACCTTGCTGATACTATCAGTCTTTACTTTAAGTAGTCAATATTAAAGCGCAGGAAACTTTAAACTTGTACCTTAATTATTTCTTGTTTTCCACAGCTGTGGAAAACATCGTTCGCCAAAACCGTTTAGAGTCGCTGTCGACCGGCAAATCCAGCGTCCGTCTCGTGCCACCATTCGATCTCTTCCCCATCCCCGATCTGCCAGCAAAGAGAAATGACCCGATCGTTTCGTATACAGGGAAAGTCTATCAGTCCACGTTCGTAGTCTTTCAATTCGATCCCCATCTGATGCAGGTCCGTTGTCAGCTTGCCGACCTGATATAGCGAATTGACATATCCCGTACCGCCTTCCATACCGCCGCCGAACTGTGACGCCGCTGCTGCGGCTCTCGCGTCGTCGCGCATAACGGATATCCGAGCATATAGCTCGCGGATGCGTTGCAGTTTGGGTATGATCCGCGGCAAAGCCGCATTTGCCTCGTCTAGCGTAAAAAGTGTCATCTGTCGTCCGCTATTCGAATCATATCCGAGTCATTTTCACGCTCATCATCCGCAAAGTCACGGGCTGGTGACGCTGGACGAATATCCCGCTGATATCCCTCCGATCGCCCTTGATCTGTAACCGCTTCTCCGGCCGGAATAAACGATGGAATTTCATATTCGCCCGTCTGTGAGCCGTCCTTGCGGATAAGTGGTGCGATATCGCCCAGATCTATAAAAAAATCTGCGACATCTATCAGGCGCGGGGCAGTGTTCGACCGAAACCCAGCGACCTCCACGCGACAGCCTTTGTAGGCGACCGCATTGATCGCATAAACAAAATCCTCGTCGCCTGAGACAAGTACGGCTGTATCATATCGGCCCGCGAGGCTAAGCATGTCGACGGCGATCTCAACGTCAAGATTTGCCTTTCGCGTGCCGTCATAGAAAGTCTTCAGCTCTTTCTGTACGACACGAAACCCATTTCGGCGCATCCACAATAGAAAGCCCTGCTGTCGTTCAGCACCAACATCGACACCGGTATAGAAGAAAGCACGTAGCAGGCGGCCATCGCCAAGGAGCACCCGGAGCAACTTGTTGTAATCAATATCAGTGTTGTGAAATCGGGCCGCGTGAAACAGGTTGTTTCCGTCGATAAAGACGGCTACACGCCCACGATGTCCAAACTGCCAAGACGAACTCGTAGTCGTTTCGGGCTGCATTGTTTTGTACCTCTAACTGCGAGAATCCTGAACATTCCCGAAGCAAAGGACATGTCGAAAAAAGGTAGATAAGTAAACAGGATCCGGTCAAAGCGTGATCAAATATTAGGATCAAATCGTATGCAAAAACATGTCAAGATCAACAATTCCAAATAAAAATAATTAAACTACCAGTCTTCAAAATATCCGCGCCGTCAAAAAATGAACTACTTATAGTTTGCCTCTGTGCCGGGCAATGGTCAAGCAATTTCGAGCGGTTGATGCTAAAATTCAGTCTGTTTGCTTGGAACCAAATGGCAGATCTTGAACCCATGCCCGACGAGCCCGTACTAAACGAGATCCGTTTTCAAACGGAAGATATCGCCTTCGCGAGTGAGGATCTCGTCACATGTACCGGATGCAAAAGACAAAATCCGCCAAACCGGCTCAACTGTCTTTATTGCGGAAATAGCCTCCCTGTTCATGCGGACCGCATCGACCTGATAAAGCCGGTTTTACGTCCGATCGAACCATGGGAAGTGGGCTTCAGCGTGATCGCTCGTACCGATATTGCTAGGCTTCCGGTCAATCTTACTGTGGTCGAACGAGTTACAGGACTCGGTCCCGAAAAACTCAAAGCCGTCGTTTCCGCTGGTCAGCCAATGCCGCTTGCGATGTTCGGTTCTCGGCACGAAGCCGAAGTCATGGCCGCCGCTCTTGAAAAGCTTGGCGTTCCAACAGTCGTCATCTCTGACGGCTTGTTAAGCCCCGTTCAACCGCCCGTTCGCCTCCGGGCGATCACGATTAACGACGAATCGCTCACTTTCGCCGATTTCAATAGTGGGAACCTGATAGATGTTCCCCGAGCCGAACTAGTTCTTATCGTTCAGGGCATAATTTCCGAGAGCCGCACCGACCAGCTTGAGAAAAAACGCCGGGGCAAGGAAAGTAAGGTTCTCGACGAGGTCGAGACCGAAAATGACCAAGCCGTCGTCGATATCTACCTACGCACCGATGCCGTCGGTTTTCGCGTCATGCTTGCCGGATTCGACTTCGCGTGTCTCGGCGACGACAAGAGTTACATTGCCGCGGAAAACATTCGCCGCCTTGTGACTGTCCTGCATGAACTCGTACCTGAGGCCAAGGTCGCATCCGATTACCGCAAGCTCCGCGTAGCTCTCGAGCCGGTTTGGCCGATCGACACGCGAAAGGACTCGCTCGGATTACAGCGAAGCGGATTCGGACGCGTCGAATTCGGCAACAGGATCTCGAGTAGCAATTTCCGTCAGCTGAATCGATTTTCGCGTTTGCAGTGGCACCTTTTATGAAGCCTAAAAGCAAAAGTCCCCGTGAACGGCGTGATCTTCGGCGGCCCGAGCCGTCACTCGCTCCGCGGCCGGCGCCGCCAAAACGGCAGCCTGATGTCCCGCCGAATAGATCAGCAATATTCGGCGTCTTGCCCGTACTCGAAGCTCTTCGGGCAGATGCTCGACGCGTCGATAGGGTCATGATCGTCGAAGGCGGCCACGAAAAACGGCTTTCCGAGATCATCGATCTGTGCCGGGCACGGTCGATCGCCTGCAGCCGGATTCCACGTGATAATTTTGTCAAACATCTGGATCCCGGTGTTAATCACCAGGGCGTGATGGCGTTCACGGCTTCAGCAGACTATGTGGACGCCGATTCGATTTTAGACGCCGCAGAAGTTCCGCTCATCGTCGTTCTCGACGGCGTCGAAGACCCGCGAAACCTCGGGGCGATCCTGCGCGCTGCCGAGTGTGCCGGTGCGGACGGTGTCATCCTGCCGGAACGTCGTGCGGTCGGCCTGACCGATACGGTCGCCAAATCGTCGGCCGGAGCGATCGAATATGTCAAAGTGGCCAAGGTAAGCAATCTTAATCGTCTCATAGAGGAATTGAAATCCCGGAACATTTGGGTCGTCGGCACAAGTGTCGACACCGAAATGAGCTATACGGACTGGGACTGGACGCGTCCCTCAGCGCTCGTGCTTGGCGGCGAGGGCTCGGGACTGCATCGGCTCGTGGCAGAGAACTGCGACGTGTTGGTAAAAATACCGATGTATGGAAAAATAGATTCCTTGAACGTATCGGTCGCCGCTGGCGTAGTACTTTTTGAAGCCAGACGACAACGATCCAAGGTAAACTAGAGCTTATGTTTTGCCCAAAATGCGGCCAGCAAAATCCTGAGACCGGCAAATTCTGCAGAAGCTGCGGCACAGACCTCGGCAATGTTTCGAGTGCACTGTCGGGAATTCTGCCTCGGTCCCATGCCCTGGTCGATAAAAAAGGCAAACCCATTAGCTTTGAAGGTGCGATCACCAAATTTTTTACCGGACTCGCATTCATCGTCATTGCCTGCATATTAGGTTTTACCGGCGCGGCAGGCGGGCATGGTTGGTGGTATTGGATGCTGATTCCCGGATTCGGCTCGCTGGGTTCGGGCATCGCACAGTATCTCCAGATCAAACGGGCCGAGAGCGGCCGTCCGACCTATTCCGCCGCCGAATCTCAGCCGGCGTTTCAGCCTCATTCCGATCCCAGGCCTTTGCCGCCGCAGCAAACTCATTTCGCCTCCCCCGAATCGCGTTACAAGACGGGCGACCTCGTTCCGCCGAGCGTGACCGACAACACCACCCGCCATCTCAATATGGACAGCGAGAAAGGTACGCAGGCATTGCCGAAAAAGTAAATTCATTTTTTTCTCAAACTCATCTTGTGGCCGCTGATCCGTTCGATGATCTTCAAATATCGCTTGGGGAAAAGCCGTGAGATCGTGCTGATCGCGAAGGCGTCCTGGCCGATCAGGATCCGCGGATCCGCTTGCTTTATTCCCTTTACGATGACGTCGGCGGCAGTTTCCGGGGTGGTCTTGGCAACCTTGTCAAAGAACTTTGTTCCCTGCTGTTTCCATTCAACGGGCGTGTCTTTACCGACCCGTGAATTTCGGGCAATATTGGTTAGGATCCCGCCGGGATGAACCGTCGACACTGCGACATTCGAACCGGCGAGCTCGTGCCTCAGGCTTTCGGTAAATCCGCGAACGGCGAATTTCGATGAGCAGTACGCCGTCTGTTCTTCGGGAGCGATGAGCCCAAATACGCTCGAAACGTTAACAATATGTGCGGCTCTCTGCTTTTTCAAGATCGGCAGGAACACCTTGCAGCCGTATACTACACCCCAAAAATTAATACCCATCAGCCATTCGAAATCCTCGATCGAGAGCTGTTCAAAATTACCGATGACGCCCACGCCGGCATTATTGAAGAGGTGCGTCACATATCCATGCCTTTCAACCGACTCCGCCGCGAGACGCTCGACGTCGGCAAGCCTTGAAACATCAATGATGTGGGTCGAAACCGGCACACCGCTCGGTGCGACCAGTTCGGCAGTTTCATCGAGCCCTTCCGCGTTTACGTCCGAGATCGCGATGCCCGTGACGTTCTCTTTTGCAAGCCGGACCGCAAGTGCCCGGCCTATGCCTGACGCGGCTCCGGTAATGACGGCGACGCTGTCCTGATCAAGACTCATACGCTTTGCTCCATTCTCATCTTTTGACCACGACGCGCGCATTACCCGAATTTGCGTTAACGTCGTAAGCGCGGATCGTCACCGCGTATTCGCCCGGAGCTTTGGCGGTGATGTTGATCGTATACCGCTCGCTCGGCGAGTCCGAGATGCCGTCATCCGCATAAACCGGTATCCAAGGGCCGCCGTCGACGCTGTACTCGGCCCGCGTTAAGTAGCTTGCCGCGTCCTTTGCGTCAAATATTAAACGTGCCTGGTCGCCGGTGAATTGCGGCGCACCTGCGGCAGTGACGATCGGCGGTGTATTGTCAATATCGACAGGCTCTGTAAGGCGGTCGCCGGAGAGGGCGAGCGTTTCGGGATTAGAAGGCGTGTCGCGGGCGACAACCTTGAAAGTGTAACGGCCATCCGCCAGCGACTGGCCGTCGATCGCGAGAAAGGTGTCCGAAATATCTCCGCGCAGCAGTTTAAATCCTGCGTCGGACGCCTCGCGATAATAAACGTCGTAGATAAGCTTATCCCCGTTGCGGTCCTCTGCCGTCCACTGCAGCGATGTCGCTCCACGCTGGAAAACCCGTCGCGGAGCCACCGCGACGCTCGGCAGACCGAATGTCACCGGGTCCATTCCCGAAAGTTCGATGTTCGGGTCGATCTGGACCGGCGGATTGGCGACAAGGCCGACATTCGTCGGCAGCACCTGGACCGAAAGCACCTCGGGTGCGATGTTGCGTGCGGCGAATGACGTACTTACCTCGTTGAGGATCGCGGTCGATCGGCCCGATCTCAGCGTCGCACGCCATTGAAAGTAGCGAGCCTTGGGGCTTTGGACCTGGCCGCCCGCATTTGACGTCAACGAGGAGCTCCAATCGCTCCAGGTCTCGTCCGGCTTATCGGTGTTGCCGCTGCGGGTTTGGACGGAAACGTTTCCGTTCGAACGCCACCAGATGCGGCCCCACGAGGCTGTCGACTTGGCGTCGAGCACCGCAGAATCGTATGTGCCCTCGGCGACAGTTTCGACGCCGAATTTATACAATGAACCTTGATTGCTCGACGTCGCTAAAATTCCCGCTCCCGAGCCGATCATAGTCGATATCTGGCTCGCTCCCGTCTGTGCGACGAGCGTTTCGCGTCCCTGATTCGAGACGCCGTAGATGCGGCCCTTGTCGGACGTTCCGACGAGTACGCCGCTGCCGTCGGGCCTTGCAAAGAGCGAAAAGCCGATCGCCGATCCCGAAGACCAAATGATATCGCTCGCTCCGTCGGGCGTAATGCGGTAGACGGCCGACTTTGCGGCCGACAGATCGTAGCGGCTTTTTGCGGCCGGCTCTGGCGTCAGCGGGTTTGGCTTATCAGCTGAAACGGTTTTGCTCTCGACAGCCGCAGGTGTCGCGGCAGCGGCGTCGGCCGGCTTTGGCGCCGAGGCCGATTCGCCCAACGCTAGCGCGTAAACCGAGCCATCCGGTCCGACCGCGAGGCTGTGTATTTCACGCAGCGGCGAATCCATCAGCCCGAACGGCCGACCGTCGGGGCCGAACTTGTAAACTATTCCATTCGAATCGGAGCCGGCATAAAGGTTCCCTGCCTTGTCGGTTGCAAGGGAAATGATATGTGTCTCGCTAGTGTCGAAAAGCAGCGAGCTTGCCGGTGCGGCATTCGCGGACTTTACCTTGTAGATCTTGCCCGTGTCGCCGCATCCGACAGCAAGGCTGCCGTCCGGAAGCACCGCGAGCGCCCAAATATATTTTTCGTGCGGCTCGAAATAGCTCTCGGCCCTACCCGCCGCCGAGATACGGTAAACCTTGCCGTCGGGCGAGGTCGCCGCGAAAACGTCACCGCCCGGAGCGATCGCGAGCGCGGTTACGTTCATCTCTGCAAGATCGGCCAACAAGGTTCCGCTTCCCGCGGCGTCGACCTTAAATACCTTCCCGTCGCCGCCCGTTCCGAGATACACATTGCCGCTCGGATCCGCGGCGCTCGACCAGATGTACGACTGCTCAGTCTTAAACACCTCGGTCATCTTTGGGGCTAGAGTCATAGCACCTGCGTCGTCAATCGACACGTCGCGTGCGTCGCCTTTGAGGACATCAGAGCGAGAGTCGACCGACCACACAAGCGGCTCGCCGGCGGTTATGGCTGCGGACAAGAAGACGATGACAAGTAAAGCGAGAAAGGATCTTTTCATGTATTTGAACGAGCGAAAAGCTAAACTATTGGCGGGATAATGATACCAAACTTCCCGCTTAATCGTGGTTTCCAACCAATTACCCGAGTGTTCCGCGGCCATTGCGTCCCCACTTGCGATCTCCACTGCAGATCCTCGCTTAAGCATAACGTCCGCAAATATAGGTCGGCACAGCCCGCAAGGTCGATTCCATTGCCGTGCCAGAATCCACTCTAAGTGGAACGGCCTAAGTATTGTATCTACACGCATTATATGCCACGGCGTTCCATTAGTGTTTTTGACATAGCTAAATGGAACGAATTTCATGTTATCTTTGAAGTACAGCTTGTTAAATAATGTGAATACGACACTTATCATGTATGCTGTTTCCGTTCCATTTAAACCAATTCCTACAATTTTGTCGGAGCTCGGCTGAGGAGAACCGCTGCCGAATTGTTCTGATCGAACCCATCTTCGCGCGAGCTCGAAAGCGAACTCCGCCCCTCAAGTATAATATATTGTTGCATCAATAGGACGCCAAAATCAAACACTGATCAACAGCTAAAGAGTAATTGAGTCGATTTGTAGTGTTCGTCGCCGGGTTGGCGTGACCCACGTGGAAATTAGCTTTTCGGCGAGCCCTTACTTACGCGTGGGCTCTTGACACGCGGCGAGTTATTCACAAGCGGCGTATCGCTGGCTTTCAGCGGCTTGGTCGCGCTTTCAGCGTAACCGGGAAGCATTTCTTCGGCGTCACCGGTTATGAGTCGTGCACTTCGCTCGCGGGTCAGATACGCCCAAAACCACGCCAACATTACGTAAATACGATTACGAAACCCGATGAGAAAGAAGACGTGCAGGAACAGCCATGCCATCCATGCGATAAAGCCGCTGAGATGCAGGCTGTGCAATTGAGCGATCGCCTTGGTTTTGCCGATCGTCGCCATCGTCCCCTTGTTTACGTAGCGAAAATTAGTGCGCGGATCACCCTTGAGATCGCGTAATATGTTGGCCGCCGTCGCCTGTCCCATCTGCATCGCCGCGGGCGAAACGCCGGGGACCGGTTCGCCATTCTCCTGTTTGAGCGAGACCATATCGCCGATGACAAAAATGTTCTTATGGCCGGGAATCGAAAGGTCGGGTTCGACGAAAACGCGTCCGGCCTTATCGGTTTCGGCCCCGAGCACCTTTCCCAACGGCGAGGCGGCGACGCCGGTCGCCCACAGCACCACGTCGCAATCGATCCATTCGTCGCCCACTTTTACGCGACCGGGCTGGATGTCCGAGACAAAGTTATTAAGTCGCACCTCGACCCCAAGCTGCTCCATCTGACGCTGAGCACTTGCTGACAGGTCCGCGGCAAATGTGCCTAGAACGCGGTCTGACCCTTCGAACAGCATGACGCGGGCGGTCGAGGTATCGATGACCTTGAAATCCTTCGCGAGAGCCTTGCGGGCAATATCGGCGATGGCACCCGCAAGCTCGACGCCGGTCGGGCCGCCGCCAACGATCACGAAATTGAGCTGCTTCTTTACGCCGGTAAGATACGCCTCGCGCTCGGCGAATTCGAAGGCGAGCAGCACTCGGCGACGTATCTCGACCGCGTCCTCGACGGTTTTGAGCCCCGGAGCCTCGGCCTCCCATTCGTCATGGCCGAAATACGCGTGTCGTGAGCCGGCCGAGACGATCAGATAATCGTAGCTGACTTCCAGACCGTCGATCAGTTTGACGACTTTCTTATCCTTGTCAATGTCGGTGGCCTCGGCCAGAATGACCTCGATATTTTTGCATTTGTACAGAATGCGGCGTATCGGCGACGCGATCTCGCCCGGCGAGAGCACGGCAGTCGCCACCTGATAAAGCAGCGGCTGAAAAGTATGGTGATTTTTGCGGTCGATCAATGCGACGTCAACCGCCTTGTTGCCAAGAGCTTTCGCCGCCCAAAGCCCGCCAAAACCTCCGCCGATGATCACTATTTTTGGCTTGTGCGCCTTTCCCATGAATACATTATGGAGCGCGATGACATAAGAGACAAAGCCGGTATCAGCTTCCAATAAACCGCGAATACAATGAACGGGCGGTTGAAATGTCGTCGGTTCCTTTGACGATCGCGCGTGCGTCGCGAAAGACGGTTATTTCGTTTTCGCCGGACATAAAGCGGAGCAGGTATTCGTTTACCTTGACGTTAGCGAGCTTTTCAATTCGCTCGGCCAACGCTTCGAGGTCAAGCTGTGTCGGCCGCGGCGGGGCGATCTGGACAGCATTTCGGCCGCATAGAACGGCTGTGAACTCGATGCTTTCGGCATCGAGATACTCGTAGATATGCTTTCCGCACGTTTTGCAGTCGGCATTCGGAGCTCCGAGCCGGATCCGCTGGCGGTCGTTCGCCCATACATCGAACTGCATTAGTGAACCGTGCAGCGAGCCGATGTCGCCGACAATTATCTTCAGCGCCTCAGACACCTGCGTCGCCGAAACGGTCGCGATTATCGGCATGATCACGCCTGCCGTGTCGCAGGTCGGCGATGAGCCCGCGTCGGGCATTTCGTCGAATATGCATCGAAGACACGGCGTCTTGCCCGGAATGATCGTCATCGACGTGCCGTAGCTCGAGACCGCGGCACCGTATATCCAGGTTTTGCCAAGCTTGACGCATGCGTCGTTGAGCAGGTATCTGACTTGAAAATTATCCGTGCCGTCAATAACGAGATCGCAGCCGTCGATGAGCTGCTCGACGTTCGAAAAATTGACGTCCGCGACGATCGCCTCGACGTCGATCTCGCTATTTATCACAGCTATTCTCTTTTGCGCCGCAACCGCCTTCGGGATCCGTTCCGAGGCGTCGGACTCGCTGAAAAGCGTCTGCCGCTGGAGGTTGGTAAATTCGACAAAGTCGCGGTCCACGATCCGCAAGCGTCCAACCCCCGCCCGCGACAGCATCTCGGCGTGCGAAGCCCCGAGCGCCCCGCAGCCCACGATCAGCACACGTGCGGCAAGCAGTTTTTCCTGCCCGAGCTTCCCTATTTCCGAAAAAAGTACCTGACGGCTATAGCGTTCGTTCATTTGATCTTTCGGATCCATTTTGTCGAAACCCATTCGTTTTCGTCGGTATTGTGATCGCTGTGGCTGTTTTAACGCGAACCGCGTTTGACCCTGATTATTTGGGCAAGTTACCAGCGTTCAATTTATTCTACCTGCGCAACTTTGCCGATCCTGAATTAGTGCAGAGGCGCACGTGAAGGAGCGGAAGTTTTAAGCCGCGTCGATCATTTTTGTAAATGTTTCATCCTATCGAGGACGCCGGCCTTCATCGCTTCGAGCGGCGGCTTGGTGGCAGTCCAGATTTGAAACTGCCGTGCACCCTGAGCGACGAGCATCTCGAGGCCGCCGAGCGTCGAAATGCCGGCAAGTTTCGCTTCCCGGATGATCGGTGTATCGGCGGGCTTGGTAACGAGATCGAACACGAATTTGAGGCCATCGAGTTCGTCTGCCGTAAATAGTGCTTTATTCTCGAGCGGGCCTTCCATGCCCAACGGCGTAGCGTCGACGAGGATGTCAAATGATCCACCGATCCTTAAATTTTTGTTCGTGATCGCTGCCGCCCCAACGCCGAATTCAGCGGCAAGGTCGTTGGCTTTTTTGGCGTCCCTGGCAAAGATCGTGATGTCCGTACTCTCGTGCTTTAAGGCGTAGACCACGGCACGAGCGGCCCCGCCGGCACCGAAAACTGCCACGCGGGCACCCTCGAGAGCACCGAATTTCTCAAGCAAGGGCGTGATAAAGCCATAAGCGTCCGTGTTATATCCCGTCAGCACGCCGTCCTCGATCTCGACGGTATTGACAGCTCCGATCGCTTCGGCCATCGGCGTGACAACGTCCAGAAACGGCATGATCGACTGTTTATGCGGCATCGTGACCGAAAAGCCGCCAAAATTTAGATCGACCTCGCGCGTTTCCGCCCGGACCATTCGACGCATAAATTCGCCGATATCCTTTACGAGCAGAGAAACAAAAACCGCGTCGATTCCCGACGCTGTAAACGCAGGGTTATGCATATACGGCGACAGCGACTGCGAGATCGGATCGCCGATGACACCAAAAACGGCGGTGTGTTCGCCGCGCTCTTTTACGCGATAGACGTCGACGAGATCTCGGGCAGTGACCTGACCCGGAGCCGTTTCGCCGCCCTCATCGAGCGGCGCGTACGTTAAAAATGCTCCTCTTGCGGTGCCGATAATACGCGTAAATTTGCCCGCATCGCCCATCGCAATGGGGATGATCCGTTTATTTTCGGTCTTTGCACGCTTGAGCAGACGCCAGACGGGTATCGTGTCGGTTATATCAGCGGCCGCGTAGGCGATCTTGACGATGTCCGCGCCGGTGCCCACCAGCCGCTCATACAACGCGTCGATGTCGACCGGAACGCCGGCAAAATCGTGTTGCGAGCAGATGAGGGTGGGTTGCCACACCTTCATCAGGATCGGGATAATGTCTTCCTCGACATCACGAAATTCAGATCCCGGGGCCGCTGTCCAAAAACTCTCGCGTTCCTTTAAGGTCATTTCCCGGCCTCCGCCTTGCTCGTGCGGCCGGAACGTCGCGATCCAAGGTGTCTTTGCCTTGTGCTTGAAGATATTACTTAGCACTTCGCCAGAAAGAGGAATCTCCGCGAGACTGTCAAAGCGCACTTCGATAATGTCCGCAACGCTTTCGGCACGGCGGATCTGCTCGATTAGCTCGACAGGCGTTTTCGCACTGACCGAGATACAAATCTTGCCTTGGTTCATGTCGTCGAGCTTTTCTGGTCCATCACAAAGCTGATCGCCATCACCAGACAGATGATCACGCAGATGGTGGCAGTGACGATGATGGTGGTGTTACCGGCCTGTTTGATCGCGATCGCCGCCGCCGCCCACGCGACGGCAAGCGGATACAGGAAATGCCGGAACGAGAATCGCACGGCGACCGCCGCGACTGCAGCGAGGATCAGGCATGCACCGCCGAAAATATTCCACGTTTGTGCGGTCATCGACGTCCCGGTCGCGGAGAGAAAGACCGCGAGATTTACGAGCGTCGCGGCGGTCACCCACCCGGCGTAAAGGCCGAATGGAGCCTTGGTGAACAATGCCTCGCCCGTTGACGCCGAACCTCGAAACTCCCGCATCATCAGGAAAAGCGATATAAGCAGCCCGGTGATAAGGGCGAGACAGATGCCGATCGCTTCGCGATGCCAGAAAAATATCCACCCGCAATTGAACAGGCAGCTCAATATATAGAGAGTCCGGACCGTCCGAAATCGAATTAGGTTCGACGGCAGAACCTGGTAAATGCTGAACGCGATCATGCCGACATAAATGAGGCTCCATATCGAAAATGCGTAGCCGGCCGGCGTGAGAACCGTCGGATATTTATTGGAGATAACCTCGGGCGTGACGCCGTTAACGTAGCCCATAGCGGCGAGGGCGTTAAAGGCGATCGTTCCAGCTGTAGCGACTAGCACGAGGACCGCACGCAATGCGTCGGCCGAACCGCGATCTTCTTTCATACAACGATTATGCCACCGTTTACCTCTACTAAAACAGTGGGCCGTCTATTTGGAATGCTTTGTAGACGAAAACCGGTCGATGAATTCACGTTTTCGTATAAAAATACCGTAAAACGTAAAGCAACAGCGATCGTAAATCCTGGAATGCGGCATTTCTATCCAAATAATGCGAAAAGCAGGCATTACTCGAGTATGGCATTACGATTGCTTGTAAATATGCGGACGCACTTTCCCTCTTTCCCCGGAAGCGTGATTTCGAAGAGGTGGAAATAAAGTGATGAAGTTACTTAAAAATATTCTGTTTATGCTCACGGTGGTCGTCGGCCTTTCTCTCGCCGTTTCGGCGCAGAAGAACGACGGGCAAAATAAGCCGCCGCCGAAAGAGCGGCCGCCGGTCATCAATCCCCAGCCAAAAAATCCTCCGCCCGACAGCAATAAGCCGAAAAAGCCGGGATTCGCGGTTGTAATATTTAAGGATCTCAGGGGCGACGAATGGGCCTAAATTAACATTTAAGCAGCATAAAAGGGTGTTCCCGACCGGGTTCACCCTTTTTTTATTTATGTCTTGGCTTCTCAACGGTTAGCGGCTAACGCCCTCGGTCGATTTCTGATAATCTCGATGATTATCACACTCAGGAGAAGATCAATGCCAAATCCACTTGTCATCGCACGGCGAAGCTTAGTGCTTTGCTGCCTAGCTTTGCTCGTCGCTATTTCGTTTGGACAGAATGTAACTGCACAACATGTCGACGCTTCGAGTTATCAATCGATGCGCTGGCGGATGATCGGTCCGTTCAGGGCTGGCCGTACGGTCGGAGCGGTCGGAATTCCCTTGCAGCCGAACGTGTTTTACATAGGCGTCAATAACGGCGGCGTTTGGAAAACGACGGACGCCGGGCGTACGTGGAAGCCGATATTCGACGATCAACCGACCGGTTCGATCGGCGATATCGCGATCGCTCCGTCGGATCCGAACGTGATCTACGTGGGCAGCGGCGAGGGCCTGCAGCGGCCCGACCTCGCGACAGGCGACGGGATGTACCGTTCAGGTGACGGCGGCAAAACCTGGACGCATCTCGGTCTCCGCGAGGGGCAGCAGATCGCGTCGATATCGGTCGACCCGACCGATGAGAACCGGCTTTTCGTCGCGGTGCTCGGACATCCTTACGGCCCGAATGAGGAGCGCGGCATTTATCGCTCGACCGACGGCGGCAAGAATTTTGCAAAAGTTCTCTATATAGACGAAAACACGGGTGCAATGCAGGTAGAGGTTGATCCAAAAAATCCGCAGGTCGTCTACGCCGATATGTGGGCCGGACGTCAGGGACCGTGGGAGAACGGTGCATGGCAGGGCAAGGAAAGCGGGCTTTTTAAGTCGATCGATGGCGGCAGCACATGGCACAAGCTCACGAACGGACTGCCAACGGTCGAACAGGGCCTCGGCCGAATTGGCATCGCGATCGCCCGGAGCGATACGAAACGCGTATATGCGACGGTCGATGCAAATGACAAATTTGCCGGCATTTATACGTCCGGCGACGGCGGCGAAAGCTGGACGCTTGTGAATGGCGACCCGCGACTATGGGGCCGCGGCAGTGATTTTGCGGAACTTCGCGTCCACCCCAAGGATGCGAACACAGTCTTTGTGGCAAACGTCGCGACGTACAAATCGACCGACGGCGGAAAGACTTTCGAGGGATTTAAGGGTGCGCCAGGCGGCGACGATTATCACCGAATCTGGATCAACCCCGAGCAGCCCGACATCATGCTATTCGCGGTGGATCAGGGAGCGACGATCACCGTCAATGGCGGTGAAAGCTGGTCAAGTTGGTACAACCAGCCGACCGCACAGTTTTATCACGTCATCACAGACGACCAATATCCGTACTGGGTTTACGGCGGCCAACAGGAAAGCGGTTCGGCGGGAGTTATTTCGCGCGGTCGAACGGGAGCGATCGGTGCGTGGGATTGGGAAACGGTCGGCGTCGAGGAATACGGCTATGTTGCGCCCGATCCGCTCGATCCGAACATTATTTACGGCGGCAAGCTGTCACGGTTCGATCGCCGAACGCGGCAGGTGCAGAACGTCGCCCCCGAGGCCGTTCGTACTGGCAAATACCGCTTTGTCCGGACGGCGCCTGTGATATTTTCGCCGGTGGATAAGAAGAGCCTGTTCTACGCCGGCAACGTGATCTTTAAGACGATGAACGGCGGCCAGAGCTGGGATGTGATCAGCCCCGACCTTTCGCGTGAAAAATGGGACGTGCCCGTGAACGTCGGTATTTACGCGACAAAAGCGATGGAAACGATGCCGCGGCGGGGTGTAGTTTATACGGTCGCTCCGTCGTATAAGGACATCAATACTATTTGGGCAGGAACGGATGACGGACTGATCCACATCACAAAGGACGGAGGCAAGTCGTGGCAAAATGTCACGCCGCCCGAGCTGAAGTCGTGGGCCAAAGTCTCGCTGATCGACGCGGGCCGATTCGACGCGAATACGGCATACGCGGCGATCAACACGTTTCGCCTCGACGATCTGCGGCCGCACATCATGCGGACGCACGACGGCGGCAAGACGTGGAAAGAGATCGTTAACGGCATTCCAAATGGCGGTATCGTCAACGCCGTCCGCGAAGACCCAGTCCGCAAAGGCCTGCTGTTTTGCGGGACAGAGCAGGCGGTGTATTTCTCGCTCGACGACGGCGATAATTGGCAGCCGCTGCGGCTCAATATGCCTGCAACGTCGATCCGCGATCTCGTCGTGCACAATGACGATCTCGTTGTCGGCACCCACGGCCGCAGCTTTTGGATCCTCGACGACGTCACACCGCTTCGGCAAATGACGGCGAACGCCAACACGGCCAATGTTGTCCTCTACGCTCCTCAATTGGCGACACGCGTCAAACGCAGCGTGCACACAGATACGCCGTTCCCACCGGAGGAACCGGCCGGACAAAATCCGCCCGACGGAGCGATCATTAACTACTATTTGAAACAGCCGTCGAAGTCGCCCGTCGTGCTTGAGGTCCGCGATCCCGCAGGCAAGCTCGTTCGGCGATTTGCCAGCGACGACAAGCCGCTAAAGGTCGACCTGACCAAGGTAAATCCGCCCGAATACTGGATCCGTCCATTCCAGCCGCTTAAGAACGAAGCCGGAATGCAGCGGTTCGTCTGGGACCTGATGTACCCGAATCCGCCATCCGACAACTATGATCTGCCGATCTCCGCGGTCTATATGGATACGCCCTGGGTGCCGCAAGGGCCCGCGGTTCTGCCCGGCGTTTATACGCTCGATCTGACCGTTGACGGCAAGACTTACAGCCAGAAGCTGAACGTCAGAATGGACCCCAGAGTCACAACGCCGGCGGCCGGGTTAACGCAGCAGTTCGAACTTTCGCTGCAGGCATACAACGGTATCAGCCGGGCGCGAATGCTGGCTGATTCCGTTCGAAAGCAGATCGCAGATCTCGAAAAGTCTCAGCCCGCAAGCCCCAATTTGGCCAAGCTAAAAGCATTGCTCGACGGGTCGACCCCGCGAGGAGCGGCGGCCGCGGTTGCGGACATGCCGCTCGGGCGGCTCGCAGGGGCTTTCACGCAAATGCTTGATCTGCTTCAGGACGCGGACGTCGCCCCGAGCACGCAGGCGGTCGCGGCGGCTCGGGACCTGCAGACCGCTTTGGAAAAGGCCGAAAAGGCCGTGTCTGCAAAGTAACAAGTCGTCGATATCAACGTTTTTCTTTGAACGCGGATGAGGCGGATACAGCGGAAATTCTAACAAAGATCCGTCGTCTATCCGCTCGATCCGCGTTCGAAAAAATGGCACGCTATTTGAGCCTCTTTCGTTTCGAACATCCAGTTTTTTTAATTCGCAGTGCGCCCCGGCATAACTTCGACGGTCTCATCGATCATGACTTCGGGTCGATCGAGGTCGGTCGCGGTCGGGTTCGCCAGTCTTTCACGCATTTTGTCCGAGTCGAGATCGCCGGTCCATTTGGCTACGACGAGCGTGGCGACGCCGTTGCCGACGATATTGGTCAGAGCCCGTGCCTCGGACATAAATCGATCGATGCCGAGTATCAATGTGAGCCCGGCGACGGGAACTGTGCCGACAGCCGACAGCGTCGCGGCAAGCACGACAAAGCCGCTGCCGGTCACACCTGCGGCTCCCTTTGAGGTCAGCAGCAGCACGACGAGCAGAGTAAGTTGGTGCGGGATATCGAGTTCGGTATTTGTCGCCTGAGCGATAAATACGGCCGCCATCGTCAGATAAATTGCGGTGCCGTCCAGATTAAAAGAGTAGCCGGTCGGGACGACGAGCCCTACGGTCGATTTACCTGCGCCGAGGTTTTCGAGCTTGGCGATGAGCCGCGGCAGGGCCGCTTCGCTGGATGAAGTGCCGAGGACAATGAGCAGTTCTTCTTTGATATATCGAACAAATCTGAAGATGCTGAATCCGTGAAACCGCGCGATCGAGCCGAGAACGACAAAGACAAATATCAAGCACGTCGCGTAGAACGTCGCCATCAATTTCGCGAGGCTCGTCAGGCTGCCGAGGCCGTAGGCGCCGATCGTGAACGCCATCGCACCAAAGGCTCCGATCGGAGCGACCTTCATCACGATCCCGACGATCTGAAACAGCACGTGTGAGACGCGTTCGATCAGATCAAAGAGCATCGAGCCGCGGCCGCCGAATTTATGGAGCGCGAAGCCAAAAAGCACCGCAAACAGCAGAACCTGAAGTATCTCGCCCTTGGCAAATGCATCGACGACGCTCGATGGAATTACGTTGAGCAGAAAATCGGTCGCCGACTGCAGCTTACCCGGCTCGGCGTAGACGGCGATCGCCTTGGCGTCGAGCGTCGAAGCGTCAATATTCATTCCGGCTCCGGGGCGGACGATATTGATAATGACGAGGCCGACGACCAGCGAGATCGAGCTGACGACCTCAAAATACATCAGGGCATAACCGCCGGTCTTGCCGACCTTTTTCATGTCCTCCATTCCGGCAATGCCGAGGACCACGGTGCAAAAGATGATCGGCGCGATCATCATCTTGATCAGCTTGATAAAGCCATCGCCGAGCGGCTTCATCTCGGCACCTATCTGCGGATAGAAACATCCGAGCAACACGCCGAGCGCGATGGCGACGAGCACCTGGAGATAGAGTGAGCGGACATATTTCATCGCATTAAGTTAGGCTCGGACATTATCCGCCGAAAATGTGATTTTGACCAATCGCGTCGGCCGACCGATCGTGTCCGAGAGCTGTTTTCAGAAATAGAGGGTTGTTTCATTTGTGGTACGTACCACATTATGACTCAAAACATCGGTTTTACGGGCGTTTCAATGCGATCCGCCGTCCCACAAACCTGCGACAACCGCTCCAATGACCCCAAAATAGCGACTTCTGTGACACCATTTTGCCCATTTTGGTACAGGGAATCTGCGGATTTGGTACAGTTCGTTTCGGCACTTTGCCGACGCTCCGAGCGACAAGTTCACGCCCCAGCCCGAACACAAAAATTTGCACAGTCGAAGCGCGAATTTCCCTGCCATTTTGCCAAAATAACTTCGAGC